>JAFOBK010000052.1 GCA_017381835.1 Oscillospiraceae bacterium
GCTGCCACCGCTCCTTTGTGTTTGTTCTAGGGCTTACAACAGGCGGTTGTTGAAATTGGGCTGCCCTTATCTTCGAGAATATTATACTACGAAATTCGTAATTTGTCAATACGATTTTCGTAATTTCTTTTACGAAATTCGAAATTTTCTTCCGTTTTGCGTATTGATTTACTACGAAATCCGTGATACAATACCCCAAAGCACAAAGGAGGAAAAGCTATGATAAAGTTCAAAGTCAAAGTGATGCTCGCCCTGCGTGGAATGACCCAAAAGGAACTGGCAGAACGCACCGGCATCCGCCCGCCTACGGTATCTGCGATCTGTGTAGGTTCTGTGAAGCATCTACCCGTGGATGCGTTGGAGAAAATCTGCGATGTGTTGGATTGCCAACCCGCAGACCTGATGGAGTATGTGCGGGAGGGTGTTCAGGAATAGGGGGTCAGAGTTTCCTGAACAGGATTGTGCCTTTTGGAGGCTGATTTCCGCCCTTTTTGACCCATCCAAAAGTGTCTACGAAAGCAGATGTTTGATTGAACAGGGTGGGGCTACCCTTACGGGAAAACCAAAAACGCAGACCCCTATTCCGTTTCTGCGTGGGCAACTCTCCCGCTAAATGGCACTTTTGATTCGAAAGACGGTTCTTGCGTTCGTGATCGTCCAAGAGAAAAGCTGACCGACAGACGGTCAATAACGAAAAAATGCGGCAGCCCGCTTCTGCGTTCCCCGTGTTGGGGTTCATCATTCGCAGAAACAGGCTGCCGCACTTCTCATTTCCAATCTTTGAAAATGTCATCCATAGCTTTATCCAATGCCGTTTTCAAGCTCTTTTCCATTATCCTCATAATCTCAGCTTCGAGAACGGATTGCTTTTTCTTCTTATCTTTCTCTCGGTCTTTCTTCTAACCAACTCTCATTTGATCTTCACCTCACTTGTGATTTTCACATTCTACACTTCACTTTGCTCTTCCTCTTGGGGTTTGTAGTGAGAACGCACCATCTCTCTGCGAAGTGCGTGTAAAATCTATGATGCGGTATAGCCATCCCTGTGCATCCCGTCATAGTAGTTTGGTATTTGCCTATCGTATTGTTCCAGTAGTGTCATTGTCTATTACTCCTTTTTTCTAATGGTTTGTGGTCTATTGGGTTGCCGTGGCACACGGCAACCCGTAAGAAGATAAAATACCTTGTAGTAGTGAGTGGCGAAGCCACGAACTACGAAAAGGTATTTTATCTTCGCAACTCCCCCCAGTATCCTCATAATTATATGAAAGTGGCGGCCGCACGCCTAACCTGATTTGCCCAAACTTTCCTGCTCCTGGACATAAGAAACCCCGCCGCTCCCTTTATCGGGTAGCAGCGGGGGAAAATAGCGTGCGTTCATTGGTCGCACCTATTAGAAGTTGGAAACAGCGGGCATTTCTACAACTGCGGGGGTAGCCTTGACACGAACTGCCGCGCGAACTGCCTTCTTCTTGGCATTCAACTTGCTCTCGGCGATCTCACGCTCAGCCTTTGCTACGGTAAAGCCAACCTTGAAGTTTTCAACAAACCAACTCTTGATGGTAGGATAATTTGCGTTACTATCCACAATAGCTTCGAACTCTGCCTTCTGGACATCGTTGCCCTTGATTGCAACATAGTCCATCATCAATTCGAAGTTCAGACCCTTGTAGCTCTGCTTCTTGACCTTGGGAGCGATAGCAGACAGTTTGTAGTTGGGGTGCAGCTCCATAGCAGCCATCAGGGACGCATACTGGGCTGTAGTGGAGTTTCCGGACTTCTTGAAGTTCTGCTCAGTGCCGACGATCTTCTGATTGAAGTGGTCGAAAGTGAAGTAATCAGCAGCAATAGCAGCGGCGGAACGGACGGAGTTGGAAGAAGTATTGGTAGTCATTTTAAAATCCTTTCTGTGCTCTTGGCACTTGGCGGTAGGTCGCAACCCTAATTTTTGTTATGTTGTTGAGTGATTCGTGTCTTTGTGTCCCTCACTCTTTACACCCACATTATACCAAAGGGAGTATCCAATAGAGCGGATACCCCCATAATTAGTTTTTTCTTTTTTGAAATAAGTTTTTTACAAAGATGATGGTGAGATGATGGTGAGTTGTTCTTACTTCTTACTTGGTTCTTACCCCGTGATTGGTGGTTGTTGATCGTTGTTAAAAGATGCTTCTTGATGTGTATAGAATAAGGTCAAAGGCTTGTATCTTGAACAGCCGGTGTGCTATGATGCCATTATGAAAAAGGATGCGGTGGACTTCGGTTTCTTGAAGCCGGTCTGCTCATCGTAAAAGCCAAAAACCCTTAGAGTATCAACGCAAAAGCAGGGGGTCCGAGGGGGGCTGCTGCCCCCCTATCCTTGGTAAGGATGAGGTCGCCAGTTCAAATCTGGCTAGCAGCTCCAAAAAAGAAAGACCACTCATTCGAGTGGTCTTTTCTTTTTTATGCTGCTATCAGATTTGAAAGATCAATACAAGTGTCCGGTGGACACTTGTTCGATGCCGGTCTCGACGGCATCGACACCTTAATTTTCGCCACTGGCGAAAATGCAAACAAATCTGGCTAGCAGCTCCATAAATAAGCCTAGAACCCCAACGGGTTTTAGGTTTTTTTGTTTTTGCGGGGTATAGCGTCAACCACAGAAACCGACACAGAAACCGACACCGATATAAAGAAAGCCGGATGGGGATCTTCCCTATCCGGCTTTTGCTAATTGTTATATAAATTCGATTAACAAGGAGATCCCCCAAATGAAAACATTAGAAGATTTGATTAACATGGATAAAGCCTTTCTTACTCCAGCGGATATTTGCGGTGTACTTGGTTCCAACCCCCAAACTATCCGCATAGCAGCTCGCCAGCGGCCGGATCTTATCGGATTTGAATTTACTTTCGTTGGCAATCGGATGAAGATACCGCGCATTCCCTTTTTACGATTTATTGGAGTTGAGATATCCAGTACTCCATACAACAACTGATACCGATTAAAGCTCTGCAACCCATTCCAACACACTTTCTAAACCACCGTTCCGTTACCGGTTCGGTGGTTTAATTAAAATACGGCAGCAAATCAAAATCGGCTGTTACATACAACGCATCAACCTGCACATCGTTTTTGACCACGATCTGACCTCTATCGTGATCATAACGTTGGGAAAGAGTACCATCTACGTCCTCAAGCAGATCGTGCTTTTTCAGGTTTGGAATATTCTTTTCAATAGCTGCACACTGCTTGTGGAACAATTCCACATCTGCCTGCGTGCAAACAGTATAGTCAAACATTCTTATCCCTCCAATCCCTGCAAACGCTTGTTTTGTTACTGTCCAAAGTCTTCCTTTTAGTCCATTTTAAAGGGATAAATCCGTAATTGTCAAGCAAAAGACTAGTTCATCCATCTAACTGTTTTTATCCTTGCCCTCCATTACTAGGAAACCGTATGACACCCTATGAACCGTCAAAAATGATTGGTAAGGATGAGGTCGCCAGTTCAAATTTGGCTAGCAGATCATATGTGCAAACAAATCTGACTGGCAGCTCAATTGTGTAAGCAAATCCGGCTGGCAGCTCTTGTGCGGGCCGTCGAGGGCGCCGGCCCCTACATTTTCTTTTATCAGCCGTTTTGTGAAAACATTAAGCCGGCTGTTTTTCAACATTTCTTTACTTCCTTTTCGGATTTCGCTCGGTATAATGGAAATATCCTACCATGTAAGGAGACCTTTTTGTGCTGAAAACTACGGTTTCTGACATCCGAAAACGCTATATTCTCCGCCTGATCGGCAGATGCGTCATTCTGCTGCTGGCGGTTTTCCCCTATGCTACCGACTTCCCCCGCCACGATATTCTGGAGGGTTTCTCCTTTTTCCGCAAATTCTCCTGGCTTCATGTGCTGTGGGTGATCTGGATGCTGGATATGCTGTTCCAGCTGATTCCGGTGAAAAATATCGCCCTTGGCTCCCATAAGATCTTCAAGCTCCGGTTCCGGCCGGTGCTGGAACGGGTGAATCTGGATGCGCTGAAGGCATATATCGTCACCACCACCCGCTCCGCTTACAAGGTGATGCTGCTGTGGATCGCCCTGATTGCCGCCCTGGGTGTTCTGTGGCACCTGCATATTTTACGCGATGCCCACCTGTTTCTCATCAGTGTCCTTTTCTATGTTTGCGACCTGATCTGCGTGCTGATTTGGTGTCCCTTCCGGCTGATCATGAAAAATAAATGCTGCACCACCTGCCGGATCTTCAACTGGGATCACATGATGATGTTCACCCCCATGATTTTTGTAAGAGGCTTTTTCTCCTACTCCCTTTTGGCTGTGGCCCTGGTGATCTGGCTGCTTTGGGAGCTGTGCGTGCTGCTCTATCCGGAGCGGTTTTGGGAAAAATCCAACGCGGCACTGAAATGCTCCGAATGCACCGATAAGCTGTGTACCCAGTACTGTCAGAAATTACGGAAAAAATAAAAAATGTCCCCAAGTCCTGCTGGACTTGGGGGTGTTTTTATTGGAAACGGATTGCCACGTCGCCCGCCGGGCTCCTCGCAATGACGCAGAAGAATACACATTATCCTTTTCTCGCAGCTTTCCACTGGGTTACGCTGGGGTAGCGGTTTACATCCAGGTGGGGGATGCCCTGGGCGGCGGACATGATGTCCACAAAATTGGCCACCTCACCGAACTGGATATAGTCCGTATTCTCAATAAAGTGCCGGACATCTTTCAGAAGCTCCCGATCCAGGAGAATGGCTCTTGCGCCCAAGAGGGAACTGTTGCCAGCGCAGATGATATGCTCCCGGGGGATATCCGGATAAAGGCCGATGGTCACACCGGACTGGATTTTGATATGGGTGCCGAATGCACCGGCCAAATAGAATTTCCCGATCTCCTCCATGGAAAGGCCGATCTTCTGCATCATATATTCCACCATGGTGTAAGCAGCTGCTTTGGTGGCGATGAACTGGTCGATATCGGACTGGTAGAAGTAAAGGCCGTCAGCATAACGGAAGGCCCATTCTCCCTCCAAAAATTCCATTCTTTGGGAGTTTTCCGGGATAAACTTTCCACGGAAATCCAAAATATCCTCCAAATAGAGTTCTGCGATCAGATCCACGATACCGGAGCCACAGATGCCCTTTGGCGGAGCATTTGCGATGGTGGTCAGCTCCACCTGATCCTTTCGTATCTTCACGCTGTCCACAGCGCCCGGTTCTGCCCGCATACCGGTGCGGATTACTTCGCCCTCCAGAGCGGGGCCTGCCGCGCCGGCACCCGCCACCATAAAGTCACGGTTGCCCATCAGCAGCTCGCCGTTGGTGCCGATGTCCAAAAACACATTGATCTCCTCCGAGCGGGTCAGACCCAGAGCCACCGCGCCGCTGGTGATATCGCCGCCCACATAATTGGACTTACTGGGCACAAGATAGACCATACCCGCCATGGCAAGATCCAAATCCCTGGCAGGAATAAAGCCAGGCTCCGTGGTCACCGTGGCATAGGGGGACATGAATACCGTGAAGGCATCCAGGCCTAAGAGAAAATGCATCATGGTGGTATTACCGGAGATGACCATCATGCCGCTATTGCTGAGATCGTAGTTCAGTTCTTCGCTGAGGTCTTCTATAAGGCTTTGGATGGTAGACACCGTGGCGATTCGGATTTTCTCCAAAATTTCCGGATGCTCATGGCTGCTGAAGATTCGGGAGAGAATCTCATTGCCGAATTCCACCTGGCGGTTCACGGCGGTTTTAGAAGCCAGCACCTTGCCGCTGGTGAGGTCTACCGCCTCCATCACCACGGTGGTGCTGCCAAGATCCACCGCAAGGCCGATATTTTTTCCGGTGGTATCGCCCTTTTCTGCATTCACCAGCTGCCAGCCATTTCCGTCCCAGCTGAGGGTCGCGGTGATCTTCCAGTCCGCCTGCTGGCACAAGGGGTAGAGCTTCCGCAGGGTCTGCACCGGAACCGCCACCGCACCGTATTTTTCTTTTAAACCGTCACAAATGCGCTGGGCGCTGCTGCGAAAATCCTCTTCCGTAGGCGCTGCCAGCTGCAAGTATACTTTTTCCGTCATTTTATTCATAACTGCTTCCTCCGTTTTTCTGATTATATAATAGCAGGAAGAAATCCACAAGTATGTAATAAAGTCACATAAAGTTTACAGTTTCTTTTCAGATTGGATGGTACTATAATTGTAAAATATAGTTGTATTAAGATCGTCTTTGAAGAAAGAAAACATTGGAAAGGATGAGGGAAAATGAAGAAAATCGGAATTATTTTGATGATTCTTGTTTTGACCCTGGCGCTGTGCGGCTGCTCCCGGGAATTCACCTTCCCGGAAAACAGCGTTGTGCTGGGAGTAGATGTAGCCGGCTGCACCAAAGAAGAAGGATGGCTGAAGGTAGAAGAAGCCGCAAAAAACTATAGCCTCCAGCTGACTGTGGACGGGATTTCTCTGCCCATTACAGGCAAAGATGTGAATCTTCTTTGCGCGAAGGATGCCTTTTTCGCCGCTGCCGATGCTTTGGAAGCAGAGGAGGCCGCCGACTTCAGCGGTGTGGTTTCCTTCAGCGAAGCAAACCTAAGAAAGATTTTGGACGGGCAGCTGCGCAAGGATATGGCAGAAGCGGCGCTTGTTTTTGATGAGGCGCAAAATGCCTATGTGCTGACCGAGCATGCCGTGGGCATGGCCTGGGAGGAAGAAAAACTGATGGCTGCTGCCAAAGAGGCCATTTTCTCCCTGGAGCCTCAGCTCACCATGGAGGGCATCACCCGGGTGCTGGAACCTGCCCACCGCTCTGATGAACCCCGCTATCAGGAGGCTTTGGAAACCCTGAACCGCATGACCGGCATCACCCTGGACTATGAATTTTGGAAAGCCTCCGCAAATAACTCCATCAGCGCCCAGCGGATTCCGGCGGAGGTGCTGCGGTCTTTCGTCACCTTAGGTGAGGACGGCTTCTCCCCCGCTGTGGATCCGGAAGCTGTGGCCGCTTACTGCGAAACCTTAAAGGAAACTTACAACATCCCCGGCAAGACCGAGTCCTTCGTCACCACCGGCGGCAGCACCCTGAACATGACCGTGGACTACTACGGCATGGAGCTGGACACCGAATCCCTTGCCCAGGATATCCAGCGGTGCATGGAAGAGGGCATCAGCGAAAGTAAGGACGCTCCCTACCTGACCAACGGCATTATGGATATGCCCTACGGCGGCAATTATATCGAAGTCAATCTCACCTCCCAGCATCTGTGGTACTACAAAGACGGTGAGCGGCTGGTATCCACGGATCTGGTGTCCGGCCAGGTGGGTGCCGGTATGAACACCCCCACCGGTATTTACAGCATTTATGCCAAGGATTCCGACACCTACCTGGTGGGTGAGGATTACCGCAGCTATGTGAACTACTGGATGCCCTTCTACGGAGGCTACGGCCTCCACGATGCCACCTGGAGAGGCAGCTTCGGCGGGGATATCTATCTCTACGGCGGCTCCCACGGCTGCGTGAATCTGCCTCTGAGCGCCGCGAAAACCATTTACAACAACGCCCCCGTAGGCACCAAGGTGATTCTCTACGGCGGTGTGCAGTATATGCCCCCGCTGGATCAGGCCTTCTCCGGCCGCACCGAATATATGGTGGCCTCCGACGAGGAGCCTTTCCAGCTGGATATCCGGGCCAAGCATGAAGACCCCAAACTCAGCTACAAGTCCGACAACACCAAGGTGGCCACGGTTTCCGAGGACGGCATCGTCACCGTCAAGGGCATCGGCACCGCCAATATCACCGTGACCGCAGAAAAGGATATGAGCTATGCAGAGGGAAGCGTCACTGTCCGGATCAGCGTCCACTCCCCCTGCGAGGAAGGCCGCCATGACATGGGCGAGCCGGTGGTTACGGAAAAGCCCACCTGCCAGCCGGGTCTTCAGCGGTATTCCTGCACCCGGTGCGATTACTGGGAGGATTCCGTTCTGGATCCCGTCCAGTCCCATAGCTTTGGCCAGTGGAGCACCGTAACAGACCCCACCTGTACCGAAGAGGGTCTCAAAGAGCGCGTCTGCACCTGCTGCAAGGAGGAAACGGAAGTAAAGCCGATTCCCAAGCTTCCCCATCCCTTTGACGATGCCCCCGCCTGCCCCGTCTGCGGCAAGGAAAATCCCGATTACATAGCGCCTTCGGAAGAAGAATCCACATTTGGATAAAGGTGCAAAAAGGCCCCCTTCCTCCGCGCTAAGAGCCGGCTTCGCCGGTTGCGCTATGTACGCACCTGCGGGCGCAGTGTGTAAAGGGGGCTGTCTGCAAAGCAGACTGGGGGA
>JAFOBK010000007.1 GCA_017381835.1 Oscillospiraceae bacterium
CTCTTCCGATCTCATCCTCCCATCCTTCATTTTCCATGGACAGCCTTGCCCGATCCAAAAGCAGAACATATATCAGCTTCGCTGTTTCGCTTATGTCCATCGTCAGCAAAAATCTGGGGTATGCCATATATGCCGGGATCTGGCTGTCTTTGCGTAATTTCATCGTCATGCGCTCACCTCCGTTTCCATAAAAAAGACCTCCTTTGATAGATTCGTTGCCGGAGTTTCCCCCTGCCCCTAAATCGTACCAAAAAGAGGTGGTTTTGACATTGAACGCCAATTGAGCGCAAATTGACAAAAAGAAAGAGCGAGATTCCTTTTCACGGAACCTCGCTCTAAAATTTTATACCAGCAGCTTTTGATTTTTCTGTCTGCTGACAAGTGCCGCTTGTCCGATCTCCTTGCGTTTTTCCTCCAAGAGCATCGGTTCATCTTCAAATACTACTTCAAAGATCGCCATAGCTCGCTGGTGGTGGAGCTGCGCCTGGGCCGCATCACCCCTTACCACGCAAACACTTCCCATTACCTGCTGAATCAAGCCAAAATCCAGGCACTGATTGGAATTGAGTTCTTTCACCGTCCGCGCCAGCTTTAGCAACGCAGAATAGGCCCGCTGGGGTTCACCCAAGTCGGTAATCAATGCTGCATAATTGCAGATCTGCGTCACACTGTCGTGGTAGCCGGTCAAGTTGTATTCTTCCAGTAGCTGCACACCCTGTTCCATGTACAGCTTGGCAAGATCCATGCGTCCAGCTTTATGATACAGCGCTCCCAAATTTGCGTGTAGATTTGCTGCAAGATGGGCATTTCCGGGATGTACATTCCCCAGTACCCGTATGGCTTCCTCTATCAGTTCAATCTGCTTTTTCGTGTTCTTCTCCAATACCGCACGGGCGTCCAGTAAGCAGGCCCGGTCAGCGGATGTACCAACGGAATCATCGGCCAAAATGGCTGTCATTTCCTCGATGATCGCCTGCATACCAGCTTCATAGCGGTACTTGTCCATATACTGGAACACATTCTCCAGAAACAGCAGATACTTTGCGGTATCGTCCTTGCGGATTGTTGTGATAATGCTTTCAACAGTGTGGAATACCTGCTTGTTATTCATAAAATCCAAGCCGTGCATCAGGCTGATCCCCTGCAAACTATCCAACAGCACCGAACAGTTATTGACAGAGGGCTTCAGTTCCTCCACCGCAACCTCCCGGATCATGGGGTGCAGCAGAATCTCCCGGCTGTTCTTAGGATGAACGAAGCCCATCTCCATCAAATCGTTGATAGTATTCATGTTCTGCTGATCCATCCATGCCGCAAACCGTCTGGAGGAAATGCCATTAGCAGGAATGAGGGTCATGCAGCGCATAATCTCCTGTTCTGTGCCGGAAAGCTTATACAGTGAAAACAGGCTATGAATATGTTCATAGTAGGTTGCTTTTCTGTTCCTACCATCTTTGGTCGTGCCGATTTTATCGTCCGCATCCAGGGCGGCTTTTTCCTTTTGGAGCTTGGTCAGCAGAGCCTTGGGTTTCAGCAGACCGTTTGCCAGCAACCTTGCTGCCAGTTCCACAGCGAAGGTATGTCCATGGAGCAGAGCAATGCTTTCTTTGATCTCATCCTGCTTTTTCTCTGCTTCCGGGAAGAACTTGCCCACCAATTCCAACAGGGTATCCGGGTTCAGTTCGCCCACCTCCAGCGAAATGTGGTTTTCATATCGGCTGCGGGTGGTGAATAGAATTCTGCAACGGTACTTCAGCATCACATCCAGAAACTGATCCTGGGATGCGGTAACATTGAAATTGTCCACAATCAGAAAGGTATCTTCTCGCAGACTGCGCAGGAACCGGTTATGCCGCTTGAACCGGGTATCGTCAGTTTCATCGGGCAAATCGTCCGCAAAGTCCAGATCGATCACTGCCTGCTTCAGATCGCCGGGATAATTTACATAGATGACATTGGTGTATTCCTTGCCGTACTGTTTGGCATAAGCCTTGGCAAGCTCACTCTTGCCGATACCGGGAATACCGTGAAGAAACACCTTGCTGTGATCCACCAGTAGAGCGTGAAGCTGTTCCAACTCCTGTTCCCGTCCGAGGAACCACCGGCAGGGCCTGGGAATATCGGTATCGAAGATATAGTCCGCCACAGCCGGGGACAGATTGCCCGGTGTCAGAAGCTGCTTCTTCCGCACATCCCGCTTTTCAAAACGGAGCTGCATCGCAAGACAGAGAACATCCAGAATGAAGATTGCTTCATCGTTTTCATCCTCAAAGGTATATCCGTCTGTCAGTTCCATTTTCTTTTGGGGTGACACATTGGGAGCCTGCAGCACAAGGTCATACAGTTCCTGGGCAGCCATGGCACTGTCCGGCATAAGTGGCAGCAATCTTTCCTTTATCCGTCGCAGTAACTTCCTCTGATTATCCTTTTCCTGGTAGAAGCTGATAATGTTGGGGCTCAGCCTTGCCAAGCCATTCATCCACCGGCAGACCTGTCCCTGGTCAAAATCCATCGCAGTCTGCGGACTGGAACCTAAGTCCACAAACAGTGAATCCAAAAAATCCGCTTGATTGCCAAAGTTTTCATCGGGGATATTCTGCCGCAGCACCGCCATCACCGATGCAAAATCCAGTCGTTCCATCTTTTCACTCCCTTTTGCTCAATTTCCGCTCAATTGGCGTTCAATGCAAACCTTCTGCGTTTCCTCTATAATGAGGGTACAAAGAACCTAAGATGACTCTATTATACAAGCTTCTCCAGAAAATGTGTAAACAAATTACGAACATACATTCGATAAGAAGTGACAAGGTTCGACATCTTGGGTTTCCAGTATTCCGGGTAAGCGCTCAAGGAGGTGACCGTTATCCGAAGCATGGCGCCGATCAATCTGATCGTGTATTACCCCAAAACTGAAGAAGGCCAGGTGGAACTGGCAAAACGGGTGTCCGATGTCCACGCAGCCGCAGTAACCCAGCGAATCAAATCGCTGAACTGTCCTACAAGCCAGAAGCTGGAGCTTTTGGATGCGGTCATCGAAACCGTAAAGGAAAGAAGCAGGGAACAGACTTGATGGAAAGTCTATTCCCTGCTTTTTCTATGCCCTGCCTTTGAAGTACCGTTCCCAGCATTTTATGCTGATAACTTTTCTGCCGCTCTCCCATTCCTGCAAGCACCGGACCGGGATGCCCATTTTCCTTGCGAAGGGTTTCTTACCCATGCCGAAGGATTCCCGGTATGCCCGGATGCGGACAGCTTGTCCATCATAAAGAAAATGATTGAATTCATTCAGGAAGTCCGTCACCGGAACTCCATAGAACTGTGCCAGCCGATCCACCTTCTCCGGTTCAATATGCTGCGTGAACCCTTCCTCGATGGCCTTGTAGACACTGTGGGTCATTCCCACTTTGTCTGCAACTTCCACCTGCATAAGCCCACGGCTGTGTCTGCACCAGCGGAGTCTGTCCGGCACATTGTCGATTTCCTCATATCTGCGATACCGCTGATTGAACTGGGACGCCTCCAAAATCTTCCGAGGGGCGCACAGTACAAAACTATGTATGAATAGAGGTGCATACCTCACAATGGAATTCTGCGTCTGAGAAAGGACATACAAATCGCCACTCAGACGGTCTAAAATGCGCCATACAGGCCGTTTGAAGCCTTGGGGTGCAAGGTGCCGACTCTTAAAGTCGTTGGTGTGAGGATAGCATTCTCTACGCAACGGGCCGCATATGTTGCCAGTCTCGCGCCTTTGGATATGTCAAAAGTTGAAATACCCTTGATTAACCCAATCGTTCCAATGGAAATCAGATCCTCCTGATCGGAAGTCTGTGCATAGTATTTCTTGGAGGGTTGATGCCTGTCAA
>JAFOBK010000053.1 GCA_017381835.1 Oscillospiraceae bacterium
GCCTGCCGGATCACTTTCTCTGGACGAAAAAGATTTCTTGCGTCAATACAAAAAATCCGCCCCCGATGGATTCGGGAGCGGTGAGGAGGATTGGTATGAAAATGCCGTTTGAGCGGACCAGTTCCTGCTGGGTTCGCTATGATAAATATGAGATTCGAGAAGACGAAAAGGGTGTGCGCTATGTAACAGCGGCAGAGGGCACAAAGCCACACATCTTCGATCCGCTGGCTGATTCCGAAGCAATGGTGCTGGAAGCGCTGAATGTGGGTATCCGATACTTCAACAGAGAAATTCCCAACAGCAAGCGGGAAGCATCGCTGCTGGATTTTGTCCATCATTATGGCCTGCTGGGTCTTATGACCGCCATACCCACTACACCCCACTTTGTGAATTATGAAAAGGTTTACCTGCCGAAAAATCACTTTCTTCGGGAGGAGGTCATGGAAACCGAAAATTACCTCAACTATTTCTATCCTTTTCAAAAATTGAACTATCTTAAATACAAGACGAATTTCATGTGGGAAGTTGAAGGTGATAATGATGCAATGGCTTTGGCAATGACCTTTGCAGATAATCCCACTGCCATGAGCATGAGCTTCCAGAGAGAATACGCAGAGCCGCTGGATTGGATTGTGAAGGCGCTGAAGGATATGGCATTTACGTTTCTCACCAACAAATACTACTATGAGGAGCCGGAATCCTTTAGTGCAGAAGGCAGAAAACTGCTGGCGCAGGGCATGGCAGCCTTCGGCGGCATCGCACCAACCTACCGGATCGCGCTGCTGGACAAGCCGACTATCGTGTGGGATTTCCACTCGTTACTGCTTGTGTTGCAGATGATGTTTAGCTTTATGATAACCGAAGACACGGCGCCACTGCGCATATGCGACCATTGCGGGATGATCTTTTCGGCAAAGCAGAAAACACAACGCTTTTGCTGTGATGAATGTAGAAATAAAGGCAATTAATAACTGTATTGCAAACGAACGAAAACGAACAAATAAATAAAAAGCCTTTATATCGTCGTTAAATTTTTTAGTATAAAAACAAGGTCATTTCCATAACGTCGATTACCTAAAATTGGAGATAACTTTTCAGCATATTTTACCCCGATATCAGCAAATTCATTTTGCCGATATCGGGGTCTTTTCATTGATCAATAAGTCTGTGCCTTAGGTATTCCTTGTAAGCAGCAACTCTACTATAGAGAATTGCTCTAGCCAAATCCCATGACTTATGAAATCATAACCCGCCTGATAGGAAGGAAATATGGTTGATCATTCCACTTCGATTGCGGAGTTGTGGATTGCTTTCAGCATTTTCTCGTGCATAAACACCATTAGTCCGAGGATCAGGAGCAGGTACACGGGAAGCAGGGCAATATGAACGTGGTTGGCGATTAGGCCGAACAGGGGTGGCATCAGACAGTTTCCAATGTAGGCGCTGGCCATTTGGACGCCGATCAGAGCATGAGAATGCTGTGCGCCGAAATGCTCCGGGGTGGAGTGAATAACACAAGGGTAAATAGGAGCACAGCCAAAGCCAATAAGGATGAGGCCCACGATGGCAGCCACTTCACCCAATGGCAGAAGCATGGCGCAAATGCCCGACAAGATCACTATCTGGCCCATGCGGATGAGCTGCGTATCGGTAAATTTCACGGTCAGAAATCCATTTAGTGCCCGTCCGGCAGTGATGCCGATAAAAAACATGCTGGCAAAGAAAGCGGCAGTGTCCGTCGGAACTCCCTTGTATAGGGTAAGGTAAGAGCTGGCCCACAGCGCAGTGGTCTGCTCCAGAGCGCAATAGCAGAAGAATGTTACCATGATTTGCTTTGCGCCAGGGATGGTAAGGACCGCCTTCAAGGGCAATGGCTTTGCCGCAGAGCCTTCTTCCGTCTTGTATCGTTCCTTCCACAGGGGCAGACTTAGAAAGAGCACAACAGTCAGTGCCAGTTGAATGAATCCCACCGTGCGGTACCCCCCGCTCCAGTGACCACCGCCGGCGAGAACAGCACCAAGGATGTACGGTCCTACTGCGGCACCGACACCCCACATGCAGTGCAGCCAACTCATGTGACGGCTGGTGTAGTGCAGGGCCACATAGTTATTCAGACTGGCATCGACACTGCCCGCGCCCAGTCCGTAGGGGATTGCCCACAGGCAGAGCATCCAGTAGGAATCGCTGGTGGCAAAGCCAAAGAGAGCAACTGCCGTCATACAAACACTGATGGTTGTGACCCTTCCGGTTCCAAGCCGGAAGGTAAGCCTGTCACTAAGCAAACTGGAAACAACGGTGCCGCCGGAGATGATTGTAAACAGGATACCCGCATAGGATACGGGTACGGACAGCTCCGGGCAAACGGTGGGCCACACCGCACCGAGCAACCCGTCGGGGAGCCCAAGGCTAATGAAGGACAGATAAATGATTGGCAGAAGCAGATGGAACATAACGATTCACCTTAGCAATCTATCAAAGAATCCGTCCTTTAGAAGGATCCTGATTCATTGGATTTCATCCCATCCGCAGCAACCTTCTTGCTGTCTGTTCTGCGGGTTTTCTGTCTGGCCGACATTTTTTTGCCGCCAACCTTTGCAGCAGAGGTGCGTCGACATTTATTAGTGGCGATCATCTTCCGAATTTGACCTTCCTGCAAAACCACAGCAGTACGGGCAGGCAGATACAAGGAGATGGTGGAAGCGCCGTTTTCGTCCACCGCGGCAGGATAGCTGCCGTGATTGATCTGCCCCCAGCCGCCGTATTTCCAGTCATCCGTGGTAAAGGCCACTTCATAATCAGCGCAGTTAGGGATGCTGACCTGCACATTGGTATAGGAATGACTGGGACTGAAGTTGAAGGCAAACAGTAGACCCTTCCGGTAGAACACAATGATCTGGCGATAGGGATCGCTATAACGCAGGTCGCCCATTTTCTGCTCAAACATATTCGCCGCCTTTGTAACAGCAATCATGTCCTTATCGAACGCATTCAGGTACTGGTACTTCAGTTCCGTGTTGTCCGGCAGACTCCACTGGCGGCGGCAGTAGTGGAAGCTCCAGTTATTTCCCTCCCGGGGGAAGTCGATCCATTCGGGATGTCCGAATTCATTGCCCATGAAGTTCAAGTAAGCCTCACCACCGCCTGCTATGGTGTAAAGGCGGATCATCTTGTGCAGCGCCATGGCCCGGTCAATGGTATCGTTATGGCAATCCTTGTGCATATCCGTATACATAGCTGCATCAGCCAGACGGAAGATCATGGTCTTGTCTCCAACCAAAGCCTGGTCGTGGGATTCCACATAAGCAACGGTATCCTCGCCGGGGCGGCGCATACACATAGAGCACCACATGCCGAAGATATCCCAGAATTCATCCTTGCGTTCCTTGACCGTTTTGATCCACATATCCGGCAGGCCCATACCCAAGCGATAGTTAAAGCCGATACCGCCGTCTTCGATAGGCAGACACATACCGGGCATGCCGGACATATCCTCTGCAATGGTGATGGCGTTGGGATTTACCTGACGGATCAGCTCATTGGCAAGCTGCAGGTAGGTAATGGCCTCAACGTGGGTATTATAGGAGAAATACTTATCATTGGAATTAAAGTCTGTACCCAGACCATGATCGTGGTACAGCATAGAGGTCACACCGTCAAACCGGAAGCCGTCGAAGTGGTACTCCGTCATCCAAAATTTCAGATTGGACAGCAGGAAGTGGATGACCTCCGTCTTGCCATAGTCAAAGCACTTGGTGCCCCAGGCGGGATGGTCTCCCTTGCCGCCGGCATGGAAGAACTGATACTCGGTGCCGTCGAACATATTGATACCCTCGGCGGTATTCTTGACCGCATGGGAGTGAACCACATCCAGCAGCACCCGGATGCCCATTTCATGAGCCTTATTCACCAGATATTTCAGATCCTCAGGCTTGCCAAACCAGGAAGATGCCGCAAAGAAGCTGGAGACCTGATAACCGAAGCTGCCGTAGTAAGGATGCTCCATGATCGCCATGAGCTGGACTGTGTTGTAACCGGCTTCCTTGATCCGGGGCAGCGTATAATCCGCAAACTCCCGGTAGGTACCAACATGACCATGCTCTTGAGCCATACCTACATGGGCTTCATAGATGTACAGAGATTTTTCTCCCTGGAAATCGGCGTCAGTCCATTCAAACTGCTTTCTGTCATCTACCACCTCAGCACACCAAGTAATGGAGTGAGGTTCCTGAATCACGCGGCGAGCGAAGAGCGGAATATGGGCGGTACGCTCCATATTGGCATCGACGATTGTTTTGACCCTGCAGCCTTCCCAGAGGGTGTCATCCCCGGGA
>JAFOBK010000054.1 GCA_017381835.1 Oscillospiraceae bacterium
GTCGCCGCCTATGCTCGTGTGTCCAGCGGCAAGGATGCGATGCTGCACTCGCTGTCCGCCCAGGTCAGTTACTACAGCGAACTGATACAAAAACATAGCGGCTGGCAGTATGTTGGTGTGTACGCAGACGAGGCACTGACCGGCACAAAAGAGAACCGCGAGAATTTCCAACGGCTGCTGACAGATTGCAGATCCGGCAAGGTGGATATGGTTATTACCAAGTCCATTTCTCGCTTTGCCCGCAATACCGTGACGCTGCTGGAGACCGTTCGTGAACTGAAAACATTGGGAGTGGATGTGTTCTTTGAGGAACAGAACATTCACTCCCTTTCTGCTGACGGTGAACTGATGCTGACGATCCTGGCAAGCTATGCCCAGGAGGAAAGCTTATCTGCCAGTGAAAATCAAAAATGGCGGGTGAAGCAGAAATTCTCCAACGGACAACCCTGGCGCACCTATATGCTCGGCTACCGCTACGATGGTGAACAGCTTGTCATTGTTCCGGAGGAGGCTGAGATCGTCCGTTCCATCTTCGCCGACTACCTGGACGGCAAGGGTGTAGTCGCCATTATGAAGCGGCTCAACGAATCCAGCATTCTCACCCAGCAAGGCTTCACCTGGCACCAAAGTGCGGTGCAGCGTGTTCTGCGCAACTACACCTACACCGGCAACCTGCTTCTGCAGACCAAGTTCCGGGAAAACCACCTGACCAAGCGCACGGTGGTCAACCGCGGTGAGCTGCCCCAGTACCACATTCAGAACAGCCACGAACCGATCATCGACATGGACACCTACAAGGCGGTACAAATTGAAATGGCGCACCGAGCCGACCAGTTTGGAAAACCGCAGACCACCGTCACCTACCCCTTCACCGGAATGATCACCTGCGCCGGGTGCGGAAAGCACTACCGCAGAAAAATGAAGAAAACCGGCCCCGTTTGGATCTGCTCCACCTACAATACTCTGGGCAAGGCTGCCTGCCAATCCAAAGCGATCCCGGAATCGGTTCTGATTGACATCGTCGACGAGGTTGGCGGTATCGGTAATTTAACGGCTATACAAGCCGCCAATAATAACACCCTGGTACTTACCCTTTCCAGCGGACAGCAAATCGTTAAACAGTGGCTAGACCGCTCCCGCCGGGAAAGCTGGACTCCGGAAATGCGAGAAGCCGCCCGACAGAGAAAAATGCGAAAGGAGGTCGCATCATGAAAAACATTACAATTATCCCCGCCACCATTGATCCCCACACAAGACTTCCCAAGGAATCTACCCAACGGCGCAGGGTCGCAGCCTATGCCCGTGTGTCCACGGACAGTGAAGAGCAGCTGACCAGCTACGAAGCACAGGTAGATTATTACACCCGATACATACAAAGCAGACCGGATTGGGAATTTGTTGGTGTGTATGCTGATGAGGGCATATCCGCCACCAACACCAAGCGCAGAGAAAGCTTCAACCGAATGGTGCAGGATGCCCTGGCCGGCAAGATCGACCTCATCGTGACCAAGTCGGTGAGCCGTTTCGCAAGAAACACCGTGGACAGCCTCACCACCGTCCGTAAGCTGAAGGACGCCGGTGTGGAGGTCTACTTTGAGAAGGAAAACATATGGACGCTGGACTCCAAGGGCGAATTGCTCATTACCATTATGTCAAGCCTTGCCCAGGAGGAAAGCCGATCCATTTCTGAGAATGTCACCTGGGGTCAGCGGAAGCGTTTTGCTGACGGCAAGGTCAGTATTCCCTACAGCCAGTTCCTTGGCTACCGCAAGGGTGCAGACGGCCTGCCGGAAATCGTGCCGGAGCAGGCAGAGATTGTCCGCTCCATTTACCGGATGTGCATTGAGGGGATGTCCACCAATGCCATTGCCAACCACCTGACCCAGCAAGGCATCCCCACCCCGTCAGGCAAGCAGGTCTGGCAACGCTCCACGGTGGAGAGCATCCTCCGCAACGAAAAATACAAGGGCGCTGCCCTTTTGCAGAAGAAATTCACCGTGGATTTCCTGCAGAAAAAGATGAAGGTCAACGAGGGTGAAGTGCCACAGTACTATGTGGAGCATAGCCATGAGGCCATCATTGCACCGGAGGAATGGGAACGAGTACAGCTAGAGCTGGCACGACGGAGGCATAGTCCCCGGCGCACGGTTTGTAGCAGTCCCTTTGCAGGAAAAATCGTCTGCGGTGATTGCGGGGAAATCTTTGGCTCAAAGGTATGGCACAGCAACAGCAAGTACCGTCGGACCATTTGGCGGTGCAATGCCAAGTACGAAAGTGGTGACACCTGCAGCACTCCCCACCTTTACGAAGATGACCTGAAGCAACATTTCATTACGGCGCTGAGCCAACTACTCACAGACCGCACCGCACTTTTAGAAGACAACAAGCTGATCCTCAACGAATTACTGGACACCGCCGCCCTGGATACTGAATGCGATAGGCTACTGCAGGAGTTGGAGGTGGTTGCCGGAATGATCCAGCAGATGATAAACGAAAACGCAACTAAGGCTGCAGACCAAGCCGCCTACGCAGAGCGTTACAATTCCCTGGTGGACCGGTACGAAAAGCTACAGGCAGATTACGATGCTCTGCAACAGCAAAAGGAACGGCGGCAAATTCAAGCCGAGGCAATCGAAAACTGTGTGGAAGCCTTGGAAGAATTGGATCTACTGGAAATCACCTTTACGGATGCCCTATGGAATACGGTAGTTGACCATGTTACGGTCCACGCTGATAAGCGCCTGGTGTTCCATTGCAAAAACGGCTCAGAAGTGGAGGTGAGCATATGCAAATGATAACGGAATGGCAGCTAAAGCAACTGCGAGAGCAGTACCCCGTCGGCACACGGGTGGAGCTAATTTATATGAATGATCCCTACAACCGCAAGCTTGGCCCCGGCTGCCAAGGCACTGTCCGCTGGGTGGACGATATGGGCACCATCCATGTGTCGTGGGACTGTGGCTCCAGCCTCGGTCTCATCCCCGGCGAGGACAGCTGGAAGAAAGCAACTGAATAACCCATATGCATAGAACATTTAGAGGTCGCATCATTTTTCCTGATGCGACCTCCTCATATTGTTTCCAAACAAAAAATCACATGAGCCCCATACAAATAATCACCACAAGGGCAGTTATCGTAACTAGTGTGTCGATTGTAACGCCA
>JAFOBK010000055.1 GCA_017381835.1 Oscillospiraceae bacterium
CTGGGCGATTCTCCGCTGAACCTTGGGCCAGGACAGGGGCATCTGCTGATTGCCGCCCATGCCCACATAGAAGGTATCACTGCCATACTGAAGCTGTAGCCACGCTGCGGTACTGCGTTCCCGATCATGCTGCTCCATATACCGGACAACTGCCCGTTTACTGGCAATGTCACCGTTCCATGCCTGAATTGCGGCGTCAATTTCTGCTTGGGTAGCGGTTGTTCTGAGAACGGGTGCAGGCTGGTCAGCGATAACCGGTTCTTCGGGAATGGGTTCAGATATGACCGGTGCTTCCACAGAAGGAGGTTCCATAAGCCTGATTTCAAGGGAGTGTTCCCGGCTGCCATCTTCCACGGAAGCAACGATCAGGCTGTGCCTCTGCTGAAGCTGGGATGCAAACCGTTCCAGATCCTTTACAGGAATCCCACACATCTGGGTTCTGCCAGCACCGGGGACAGACTTGGTAGAAAGAGTCAAATCCAGCATGGGAGCGACTTCCACGGCATCTTCACCGTAGATTTCATAGAAGTCACCCACCTGATACAGCACGATCTCATTGGGATGATCGTGCTTTATGGTGTTATAGTTCCAGATGGGCGGTTCCTCTGCAGGGGGATTGATTGCCGGTTCTGCTTCCTTACGGGTAGCTTCCTCTGCGGCCTTGGCTGCTATTTCTGCATCCCTAGCTTGCTTCTCTGCAAGTTGATTTGAGGTATAGTACCGTCCGGAAGCTATAAGGTCATCAATATACTTGGAAACCTTTTTCCAGTTTAGTTCAACAGGAGAACATCTAGGCTTGTCCAAATGTAGTCCTTTGGCGCTATGCTCCTCATGGCTGAAGAAATTCCGAGACAACGCACAGTTTCTTCCTCCGGTTCCATATTCTTTCTTTAGAAAGTCTGTTTTCTCCTTGGGCGTGTGGGGCTGTTGAAAGAAATCATATATCCTACTTTTTCCGTTCTCATAATTGCTGCCTCCGGAAAGTAATTCGCATATTTCATCTTCGGTAATGAATGGATGCTCTTCCGGGACTTCTGCCATATCACTGACGTACTCTTTCCGTGGAATAGCATACTGTTCCATCAGAGGAATCAGCTTATTAGGATTGCTTGCACGGAAACGCATGATTTCACGATCCTTGGCATAAGCGTCCCGTAAATCATACAGCTGATCCATGATAGCACCATAGGACTCAGGTTCGGAGAGGAATACCTTTATCTGTTCAGTTTCACTGGGGAAGCCACCCCGAAGATCATGGATGATGCGCATATACTTGTTGTCAGTATATTGACGGTCAACATCACGGGTAAGATAGATCAGCTTCTCAGCAAGCTCTTTTTGCTCAAAGGATCGCATTTCAGCCAGTTCCACATTGGTGGCAAATCTGCCCTGATCCAGAAGCTCGCCAATCCGGTGGTACATATCTTCCCAGGACAGGAGTTGGGCTGTCCGGGCATATCTGGCACCGGTGCCGTAGGCAAGACGCATACCATCTTCACCATACCATGCAGAAACCTTGGCTTCGCCAAAGGTAAGGCCATAGCCGCCGTGGTAGGTCTTTTGAATGAAGTCCACCATCTTTTCCATTGGCAGCTGTTTGGAATACTCAATGGCCAGCCGGGTTCTGGCATGGTCGGTATTACTGCCGGTCAGAAGGAACTGATCGATATACTCCTGGGGCATAGTAAAAGCGGAGGGTGCAATGTCAGCACTCTCCGCTTGGTCGATGTATGCGATTTGTTCTGCTTCCGTAGCAAAGAAGGAAAACTGTTCCTCCGTTTCGGGAAGCGTCTGCTGGCTTAGTTGTAGATCAGCTCCCGGAGAATCGTTTCCTCCGCTTGGGCTTTCAGGCTGTTCATCAGGCCGGTCCACTTCATCGGATCGCTGGCTTTCAGCGCTTCCGTCACTCCCGTCGCCTGCATCAACTGGGGCATCATCTGCTCCAACCGGCTGTTCGCCGCCTGGTCGATCTCCCTCAGATGGGGGTACAGGGTTTCGGACAGGATCATGCTGTTCCACAGGATCGGGCGGTGTTCTTTCAGATAGGTTTTCCTCAGTCTGCCGTACTTGCCCAGGGGCTGGTTGCTCCGGTCGGACAGGCTCAGGTTGGGGATCTGGTAATCTCCGTTCTGACGGTAAGTTAGGCTGCTCATAATTCTGACTCCTTTCAGATAGCTTTTCTCTTTCATATTTCTTGACGGTGACTTCAATCTGCCGCAGCACCGCTTCGCTGGTCTGGCTGATGACCGTACCCAGAGGGGCGAGGCTCTGCGGGGTGTTAAAGGTGAGGGCGGTCATGAAGCTTGGCTCATCATACCGTGCATTCGGGTTCAAGCCGCAGCGGGCCATGATGGTGTAGGTGGAACCCACCACAGCTGCTTCATGGAAGGCATACCGGATGTTTTCTTCATCATAATCAGAAATATAGGAACCGTCAATGTTGCGGAGGATGTCCTCCTTGTTCTCAGCCCAGTAGTCATCTGCCAGCCAGTTGGCGATTTCTTCGATGAAGTCCGGAAGGTTGTTTACGGGACCGATACCGAACCGGTCAGCCAGGGCATCTGTTACGGTTTGCTCATGCTCCGGCCGGAATTGGAACAGATAGGGTGTGCGGCTGTTGGGACGGACTCCGGTATCGCTGACATCGAACACATACTTGATTTCCGGATTATCTCCGGTGGTATCAATAAGGGCGATACCTCGTCTGCCACGCTGAACGTAACGCCGCATCTGATTGTTCCAGATTTCGTAGCTGGCACAGGCCGTGGCATCCGGGCGCTGGGCGTAGATCATAAGCTGCTCATGGTAAGGGTACTTGTAGAGCTTTGCCATGGCTTGCAGGAAAGAAGTCCAGTTTTGATGACTCTGAACCAAATCGGCAGCGGTCTGATCAGCCATTTCACGATAGATTTGGAGTTTGCTTGGCAATGGTAATTCTCCTTTCTTTGAGAAATAAGATCGGCCAAAGGCCGCAAATGGATATTAGGGTTAACGGGGTGAACGTGGTTACCTGCTTGATTTGCAGTTGTTAATGAGATATACTACTGTTATACAAACTTGAATTTTTTAGAGTAAAGGAGCATTTATATGAGATTAGATGGATATGGTTTATTCGTAAATGATATGGCGACAATGATTAGATTCTACAGAGATGTACTTGGCTTCGAAATTAAGGAAAATGAAAACACTGATA
>JAFOBK010000056.1 GCA_017381835.1 Oscillospiraceae bacterium
ACAAATCGAGGATCTTATTGACTCTCGCTTCAGCCAGTCTACGGAATCTCTCATCCTTTGTTTCCTTTGGCGGTCTCATACCCGTACCCCCTTGATCGCAGCGGCCTTTGCAGGCGGGTGCAGATAATAGTGGGTGTTCTTGGTCTGGATGTAGGTCACACCGGAAGGCAGTGTGATGAAATGCTTCACAGAAGAAGTCCGGATGGGATCCCCTTCCTGCTTCTTGATGAAGGCAGCACAGCCAATGGTCAGAGGAAATTCCAGGGTTCCGTAAATATCGATACGCTTTTTCTTCGCAAACATAGTAATCCTCCTTATCTGTTCTTAAGTATTGATAGAGTTCAGCATCAATTGATAGTCATGCTCCAGGAATTCCTCATAGCATGGCCAGATGGATCCATCAAAGCCGATACCGAATTCCCAGTCCTTGAATAAGCTCTCAAGACTGGTACGTACACCAGACTCATTTTGGTCCTCTTCGATCATGGCCTCCAGGTTCTTGATAAAATCTAAAATCCCATAACCGTGATCGATCATCCACTGGAGTCTGAAGATCTCATAGGCCTGCTTGGGGTCATGCAGATCAAGCATACTGCACCTCCTTTGCCATACTGATTTCAGTCCATCGGCCGCAGTGGGGGCAGCAATTATAGCTTTTATTCTCTTCATAGCGGGTCTGAGTTATATAACCGGGCTTTTTACAGCATTCAGGCATGATCAGAATGAGTCTGGTGGAAGAAATGATTTCAGGACGATATTTTTGATTAAATTTCAAGAAATCTACCCAGAGTTCATCGTCAAAGATCCGGTCTGCGTGCAGCTCCAGAGCCTTGAATTCCAGTTCTGCCTTAGATTCCCTTGCGTAGTTATGATCCTTCAGGTGCTGCAGCAGCTCTTCGTAAAGCTTCTGCTCACCGGATCGAAGGATCATATCCTTTACCATCTCAATCCACGCACTTCGCTCAATATCACCGAGCTGGCACATCACACCGTTTCGATAGCCATAGATCCGGTTTCTTCCGGTACCGGAAACAACATAGGATCGACCGGTCTGGAAGCGACAGCGAAGAGCAGCGAAACTCAGTTCACTCATGATCTGCCTCACTTTCCCGCATGACATTACCGGTTCCGTCCGGGAAGACCCGTTTAAATACCTCCTGAAATCTGGCAGCACCAATGTTGTTCAGCGGGAACCGCAGGGATGCATAACTCCAGCAGATCAGCTCCTCTTCCAGGATAATGTAGGGATCCTCAAAAAACTTCTCACCGTCATATCGAGGACAGCGAGGCTGAAGGAACTTCTCCATCTCCGATTTAGAGGTAGTTTCCTTGATCATCCGGCACTTCTTTTCGGCAATTGCCCTGGTCAGCTCCGGGATGTATCCCAGATGGTGATAGTGGTTCAAACTGCGCTGCACCTTCTTGAGTGCATCGATCCGAATGCTCTTCAGATCGTCTGTAGCAGTCTCATCCATTACGATCTCAGCGAAGGCGAAGAAGATTACCATCTCAAAGTCCATCTGGCACCTCCAACTTTCCTGCACGGTAGTTCTCAATGCACTCCAGGAGCGGTTCTTCCAGCAGGCCACCTGCTACCAGCGGCAGACGCCGGGCATAAGGAGTTCTTAGCTGCCGGAAATCCAGGCCATTGAAGCGAACCCGATCCAAACCGTCCACATCCTTGGCAATGCAGTAGAGCTTGTGTGCCCGGACGACATCACGGGATGTGAAATTAGGAACCTTCGTGACCCGATCAATGCCTGTCTCATCGTCCCTGCAGTGATGACGGATGAGAAGCTTTGCGATACGATAGCCTTTCTTGGATAGCTGAATACCCTTGATGCGGATATTCTTCTTTCGGATCAGTTCCACACTCTTGTCACCATGGGTGTCATCCTCATCTTCAGAGTCACGGCCAATGTCGTGCAGCAGGCTGAAATAGATCAGGATATGCTTGTCCTCTTCAGAAAGGCTCACTCCAGAATGCTCACAGTAAATGAGGGTCAGAAGCAGTACCCGCAGGATGTGTTTGATACCGTGGTACATAAATAAGCCTTCTTTGGGGTATCCCAGTGTGACTGCGATGGAGCCATACCGGAAGAAATCCTTGGTAACAGGCGCCAAGAGGCGGGGCACATGGCCTTCTGTTGAAGGAATCATATCCGCGTACTGGAAAATGGGTCTGACACCGGGCTTCAGGATGACTTCGTGTTCGGCCCGATACCCCGGGTTGTAGACCAGGATCTGCTCAGGTGTAACCTTCGCCGAAACCAGTCTGGTACCACGACCGCTTCGGTTGGCAAACCATAATGCGCAAACAGGATCCGTCGACCAGGAGATCGCATTTGCCGGGTCCTGGGACATTTCTCCCATGCCGCGATAGATCGTGATCAGGCCGTCTTCATCCGTTTCCGGCAATTCAGTCTGGGGTGCATGGGAAAACACATACTCCAGAACTTCCGGCTTCCACATTCCGTTGGCATAGTCTATATGGGTATGGATGGAACTCCATACTTCGAAGACTTGCTCAGGTTCGATTTCCTTGTACCTGCGCTCGAAATCATAGATCTGTATCGGCAGGGGGACATCCATCATGTAGAATGTCGTCCACTCATGGTCCTTTCGTGAGAGTCCGAAACTCTCAGAACGGAACTGCTGATCCATGGTGCTGATTACGTCCTTTAGGCCCTTCTTCTGGAAGGGTATCCAACAGTAATGACCTTGTTCGAAGTCAGCATAAAAGGCGTTCTGGAAGGCTCTGGTGCCGTCAAATACCACCTTTTCGATGTCCATTCCGCACTCCTCCAGCACATCCTTCAGTTCGTCGTAAGTCAATCCATCTTCAGACTGTTCTGCGACTATTTCGGGTGTTAACGGGTCAAATCGCGTCATGCAGCCTCGTACATCTTTTACAAGGCTCAGTGTGTTTTGCATTAGATCACTCCTCGTTATTTTGATTTGTATATAACGGGGCCGGCCATATGGCTCCCCGAGAAAAAAGTTGGGGGAGCCATACAGCTCCGATCTATATAAAAAGCGCCCATCAAAAAATCTGATGAGCGCTTCTTGAACAACGATGGCAAGATATGAAATTGTACTCCCGGAAGGTACTCCCCTTCCGAGTCTATTATGACATGCGCATCTATGGAAAGATGCGTGAGAACAAAAAAGTGCCCAAGGCATAAAATCCTCGGACACTGAAATAATCGGACAAACGAATGATTACAAAAGGTAATCTCGGATAACTGATACTTGGATTATATCATATTTCAAAGATTCTTGCAACCAGAATTATGTCTGCAAACAAAATTGAAGCAGAAACTCACCACTCAACTTTAAGTTTGTTGCTTTTGAAGCCTATAATTAGTACAATATAGAAAACGGATGAGGAGGTTCACGCTATGGATAACGCAAAAATGGGCGTACTGATCCGGAATTCAAGAAAAGAAAAAGGCCTCACACAAAAGGATATTGCCGAGAAGCTCGGCATTACCGACCGGGCAGTATCCAAATGGGAGCGTGGCATCTGTGCGCCGGATATCGCATACATCGAAGAGCTGGCTGAGATGCTTGGCCTAACAGTGGCTGAACTGATTGCTGGTCAGCGGATGGAACAGCCACCTGCGGTCGAGGTTGAGAGTGCTATTAAGGAAACCATTACTTACTCCAAGAATGAAATGAGAACAAAGCGGAAGGCAGCCAATAAGCGAACTGTGATTGCGGGTGCAATCGTGCTGGTTCTCGCTCTTACTGTTACGATTGGCTTGTTCTGGTACAAAGGCGTTTTCTATAAGATTGGTACATACCCCTCCCCTGATGGAAAAACAGTTACCACAGTTTACAGCCGTATGCTAAGCCACGGAAAGGCACCTTCTGACGACGGCTTTACGCTCAGTGATGAAGGTTACTATCGTGGAAGACACGGCTATGGCGAAGCAGAATTCCGAGGTTTGTGGTGGTCGCCCAATAGTTGCTATCAGGTAGTCAGTATGGATACCGAGGACGGGATCTGGCTTGCACTGACTGACTATACCCGTAATATCGGCACCAACCTTACCAACAGACTGGAGCGTACTCTCTACGAATGTGAGTTCTTTGCTGATGTGCCCTATGATGAAGAAGGATGGAAACCCCTAATCACTTTTGAATTCATGCAGTGGAGCGAGGCGGATCCAGATGTTATGCAGGTCTATTTCTGCTATACAGACAAGTCAGGCCAGTTCCAGGAGGGCTATATGTGGTATGATTATGAAACTGCAGAAGCTTCCGGACATATGAGGCTTAAGCAGGATGAGAAGGAAACTGACCCATTCTATGATCTTATCAATGATCTCATATCGTAAAAAAGCAGGAGGAACGATGCGTTCCTCCTGCTTTCTATTAGTCAAGTAACTGTCTTGCACGCTTCTGAATCTGCTTTTCGATCATTTTTCTCCGCCGTGCGGGAAGGTTATAGGTATGATGGGGTTCAAACTGGAAGGTCAGAAGGTGCCGAAGCTGCTCGCGCTGCCGATCTCCCATTAGTTCCTTAGCTGTGCCAATGAAATCATCGTACACGGCGGGCTGGAGAGCAGCAATATACTCTTCCAGTTCCTTTTCATCCATCCAGCAAGCCAAACCAGCAAGGTTAAACAACGCATTGCCATGGTCGAAGAGTGGTGCAGGTGCGGCGATCTGATTCGTGTTGTTGTCAACCAGGAAGCCAAAGTTACCATAGTGACGGTCCGTATTGCATACAACCGCATCAAAGACAATCATATCTACAAACTCGTTGTAGAATTGATCTCCTAGGTTCCGGTAATAATCTGCTACTGCCTGGAACCCGCCGGAAGCAACAAATCTGCCTATGGGAATATAGGAATAGTCCTTACTGGTGAAAAGCTCGCATACCGAACAAATGATGCCTTTCCACTTACCAAGTGTATACGGAACATGGTTTAGACCCATCTTCTTGGCAACCTGTGCTGCATAGAACTCAGAATAAGGCTCATTACCGGTGTTGGCAGCACCAGTCGTACCGCCCTTAAAGAGCATGACCTTTCCCTTCAGACGTCGCCAGCACTTGGGAAGCATACCGTTTGTAGTGAACTCAGGGCTGGAATGAAGAGATGTCCGGGTACTACTTCCGGTACCGGTAAAGGCAATATAAGAAAGAATCGTATTGAATGGATTGTCGTACAGATTATTTGCTTCAAAGGTACCGTCAAAGTCCTCAGGAACAACCCAGAAGCAGTCGTTAAGGGAGAGTCCTTTGCTGACAGAAATAATGTCCATGGGACGATTGATGCTTAATCCGCATTTCGCAAGGAATGCATTCACAAAAGCACGGTTTCTGGGAATCGTTCTGTTCTTAAGCCATCTGGCAAGGCTATCGTTGCTTGCTTTTAAGTCAAGGGGCAGCAATGCTTTCTGATCTTGACTGATCCAAACGATATTCACTTCTGGATCCCGAAGATTGCTGACAACTTCAAACTTCAGAACATCCATATCTTTATTTTTTAGAACATAAATCATTGCTACCACCACCTTTCTCGTTTTCTTTATTTTATCAATAGATAGCAAGAAAGTCAACGAACAAGAATCGCATCATATCCGTTTTCTCGTCAAACTGGAGCAAACTGCATATTTCCGAGAGATGCTTTCAAAATCTCTAAGCCATCAAATCTGGGATTCAACCAATCTTTCATGGCATCATTGGGGAGGATCACCGGCATCCGGTTATGGATGAAAGCAATGGAATCAACTGGCCCCTTAGTCAAAATCGAGAATACTGGCATTCCCTGCTCGATCCTGTAAATCCCGGCTAAAAAGAAGCCGTTTACACCTGCAGGAGCAATTTCATACTTCTGCTTTCCCTGCCCTGTCTTCTGCCATTCATAGTAGGAATCCGCAGGCACCAAGCATCTGCGCTGGCGCATACCGTCGGCAAACATAGCTTTCTGCGCGGCAGTTTCACTCCGGGCATTGAAGATCAGCTTGCCTTCCGGGAGCTGATAACCCCACTTCATACCAAAGGCCTGCGGCTCCAGCTTGCGGTTACTGGCAATGACTGCAGCGACATCCCCCGGGAACACTTCCCCGGTTTTCACTTCTATCTGGCGGCTCTGCAGGTTCTCAAGCACT
>JAFOBK010000008.1 GCA_017381835.1 Oscillospiraceae bacterium
ACGAATATGACTGAACAACAACTGCGGGATTGGTATGCCAGATTTTCCCAGGAGGTGCTTGAAAAAGCAAGCATTGATGTCAACCGGATAGAAGACGTAGGCCGTATTAAAAACTACGCCATCGAAGAGTGGGGCACCTTGGATAATGCTGTAGATTACGAGAGAGCCAAGGTCGGCCATCCTACTTATGCGTTTATGCCCCATGAGGGAACGAAGTGTCTGGTCCAGCGGCCGGAGTATGTGCCTATCGATGAGCACATGAAGTGGTTGGAGCAGAATTTGAGGACAGGCACAGATCTGGGACTCGAAGACATTCGTAATCTGTATAATATGTCCCGCGCCGGTACATTGATGATCAATGCACCCGGTAAAGGTCCGAAGTTTATGCAGCAGGTATATACGGACGAAACCGGCAACATTACCACCTCGAAACCGGTTGAGGAATACAGTCACGAAGCTGCCCAAAATCAATTGGCAGGCATTTCTTGGGCCGGTATTCCGAAATTCGTGCCGAACCCAGATCCTGCTCAGTATACTCGCCCCCCGAAACCTGTAGAACCGGAACAGCCGGAGAATATGCACCCTGGTTGGTTGTCCTGGCTCGGCTGGAAGCTTGGCATCAAAGATACCGACTATGGCAAGTTGATGGAGTATAATAAGGCAAAGGAACGCTACCAGGAACGGCTAACTGCATGGAAGAATATCGACACTGAGGAATTGAAAAGAAATTATGAAGCGGCGGTTGACAGGAGAACGCAGTTCGAAAATGAAATGAAGGAGCACAGAACCAGGAACTTGGTGATCCTCCATGGTGTCAACGGTGGCTATAATACTTATGCCTTGAATAAGATGTTTGATGATCAAGAAGCAGATACACATGTTGAGAGTGACAGGCAATATAATATGGTTATGAGTCGAGAGGATCAGCGCATGAAGGCCTGGCATGACGAAACACCTCTTGGTCAGCTGGATACTGTGTTGCAGAAGGTCAACAAACATCGTGACGATGTGGCGAAGCGTACTTTGAAGGCTGTGAAATGTCTGCTGTCCTTTGATTTTTCCGAAGGCACAATCGACCAGTGGCTCGAGAAAGGCGTCTACAAAAATGGCGAGTTCCCCCAAAAGGACAAAAATGACCTGATTACACCCGAGCCTCCCTTTGTTTGCGCAAGGGGTGAAAAGCTTTCCCGTGACGAATTGAGAGAGAGATTAGTGGACTTACAGACCTCTAACCCGAAAATACTTGAGCAGAGAAAAGCGTGGCAAGCTGACATAAATGTGTTGGCCGGTCTGACAGGCTTTTGCGCCCTGGGTGAGACCGCTAAGGAGAACTTCAGCGATCTCGTGGCCAGCTTCTTCACAGAGGGTCGTGCCAACAGCTCCGATAAGATACCGTATATAAAGCCTGCTCGTCTCAAGGGCACGCAAGCGGTCGCTGCTTTTGTGGATGGCGATGCTACCAAGGTAGGCAAGTTGTTCACCACCGGTCTGCGTATGCTGAACCAGGAAGTGAAGAACATTAAGAATCTGCAGGATCAGCATATCCTGGGCTGTATGTTCTTGATTGATAAACTGATGAAGACCGCGGAAGAAAAAACCGATATTAAGGAAAATCTTGGCCTTACTGAGCAGGAACTGGAGGAGGTCAAGGTAAACAGAGCGTTGTTTAAGGCTGTTTACCAGGGCAGAGAAGCGCGTGCCTCTCTGGTGGAATACGCAATTCATAAGAAGGCAATGACGGCGGATTAGCTGAAGCAGGCTGCTCTGGATGTTTTGTTTGAGGATTATGTCACTAAATTGGCCGTTGATGGCACCAAACCTGACTTTACCAATCCCGATATTGTTGAAAAAGTAAAGCTCAATCTTGCTTCGAGAAACAATCTTGATAAGCTTACTGCTATGAAACCGGAAGACGTGGGTCTTCTGGCTCGATCAATGGTCGACTTTGTGAAGGGATTGTCTTCACAGAATGGGCTGGTTGTTGATGTGAAGCAGGCTTCGCCTCAGTTGACTGGCCCTGAGGCGAACAATAATGAACTGAAGGCTCCCGAAATAAAGCAGCCTAACTTAATGTAATTCAAGATAAGGAGGGGGATACATGGGTATTGCAAAAGAAGTAGGAAGTAACAAGGAGTATAATTATACCATCTATGCGCAATCAGCGGAAGATTATCTGAACAGTCATGCGGCCTTTGACGGTGATGTGGAGTTCAGCTTGAATCTTTTCCTGAGAACACAATACGGTGTAGATCTGGCAGGTGAGAGAAATACCGATTATAAAGGTCAACATTTTGATTTGCAGGAACTGATTTATACTTACGATGCTGAAACCGGTAAATATGTCAAGCTTGATCAGGATTTGCTGCAATCGAACTTCTTCATAAGCACATTGCAGAAGGGAACACCGTACTTTATTCCTTCGTTGGATAAAGACGGTCAATTGGATTTTACCAATCCCAAGGTCATAAAGGTTTCCCAGTATAAGGGCGAGAATCAGCTTTTTATTATGGGTGATCGGCAGCTGCGGCATGCGGAGGATGAGCTTAAGCATGTTGAGAAGCCGACCTTTTGGCAGCGCGTTGCAGATGGCTTTTTGAAGATCTTCGGTTCCCGGAATGCCGCCTGTGAGAACTATGAAAAATTCCAGGCGATGATGACACAGACGCTTAAGGTTATACACAACGACCACGAAAAGGTAAAGCTGGCCGAACTGGGCGTCGCGGGGCCGGCATATGGTGCTTCCGAGAAAGCTGAAAAAGTCTATGGCAAAGATGCCACCATTGCCGCAAGCAATGTGGGTACGATCGCCGATGACCTGCGTGCTGACATCTATGGCAGCCTGAACAGAATGCTGAATGGAGAATTTGACAGAGATGAAGCCAGAGAAACCTCCAGTAAAATGGTTCTGTTAGAACTCATTAAAAGAGGCCGCAGCTTTCATGAGATCACCGGCGACCTGATGGCAGGCCGTGTGGAAAGCACCTTTGCTCAGAAGCCCAAAGAAATGGTACTGGTCATGCGTGAGAATCCCTATATCAAGGCGGTATGTAATAATCTGACTTTCGATGCGTTCCGCCAGTTCGTCGTGAATGATGGGGCAAAGGCCTTGGCGGATAAGATCATCGGAGCCGCCAAGGAGTACAATCCTGACGCCAAAGTTAATGAGCTGCAGCTGCAGAATGTGCAGGAAGTTCAGAAGCAGCAGAGTGCACCCATGATATAATTCCTTGATACAATGCAAAACACATCCACCGGGCCGGTGGATGTGTTTTAGATTATTGCGTGTTAAGTAAAAGAAGAGGTTTCGCACATTTGCGAAACCTCTTCTTGCTGCTTTTTGGGTTAGGAATCGGCCTTTACCGACTCAGTGCCGTTATTCGCCGTTTCCTGCTGGGGCGCGTATGGACTTCAATGATATTCAGCGAATCTGGTGCTTGTTTTAATCCCGGCTATGGATTCCTCCAAGAGCATCAATTTCGCCATCAAATGTAGCACCACGATTTACCACAGCCCCGCTGCAGAAAATATCAGCATCGTTATTATCAGAATTTGCAGAAATAGTTGCACTCTTGTTTGCCTCTATAGTTCCGAAGCACTCAATAGCAGAGGCCTTC
>JAFOBK010000057.1 GCA_017381835.1 Oscillospiraceae bacterium
CTGACTGAGAAATTCCTTTTTCTTCGTCCGCACCTGTGCCAATTCGTCACTGAATGCGGAAATCGTCATCTGTTTATCCATAAGCTTATTATATCACACTTGGCGGTATCTGGCACTCTTTTCTGTGCGGTATTGCCCTAAGTTTGTAATCTCTGCTCTGCCCCGGAGTACATCTTCCGCATAGACCGGCTTATGCCATTCTATTTTCGTGGACTTACCCGCCAGCAGTTCCTTTCCGAAAAAGTCTGCTTCCAGATATCTGGCCCAGACGGACATGAAGGACATCACTCCGGGCGCAATGAGTTGCCCGAAAGGTGATGCTTTGGCATATTCTTCATCTGTGTGCAGCGGGATATTGTCATAAAGATAAGCAAACTCCATCATTTTTTGCTTTTCAATGACCGCTGGAGCAATTTCAACCGACATACCCAGTTTCAAATCGTCAAAATACATAGTCCTATCAAACATTCATTGTGATACCCGATTGGTGGCTGCTACGATTGTGGCAGCCACCAATCGGAGGTATTGCATTTACAGCTTGTTTCTCTGGATCTTTCCGGAGATCGTTTTGGGCAGTTCCTCCCGGAACTCCACAATTCTGGGGTACTTGTAAGGTGCGGTATGAGCCTTGACGTAGCTCTGGATTTCCTTCTTCAGTTCTTCCGTGCCCTCGGTGCCCTTCACCAGTACGATGCAGGCCTTGACCACCTGGCCTCTGACCTCATCGGGAGCGGCGCAGACACCACATTCCAGAACATAAGGCAGTTCCATGATGGTGGATTCGATCTCAAAGGGTCCGATCCGGTAGCCGGAGGACTTGATCACATCGTCGGCACGGCCAACATACCAGTAGTAGCCATCCTCATCCCGCCATGCCACATCACCGGTGTGGTACATACCGTCATGCCATGCGGCATCAGTCGCTTCCTGGTTCAAGTAGTAGCCCAGGAACACACCGCAGGTAGGCTTGGGATCCGTACGGATAACGATTTCACCGTTGACACCATCTTCCACGGGGTTGCCGTCGGAATCCACGATATCGATGCCATAACCGGGGATGGGTTTGCCCATAGCACCGGGCTTGATGTCGGTGCCGTAGAGATTTGCAATGCCAAGGGTCATTTCCGTCTGGCCGAAGCCCTCATGGATGCGCAGGCCGGTGGACTTCTCGAACTGATAGAAGACCTCGGGGTTCAGCGCCTCGCCGGCAGTGGTGGCGTGATGGATGGAAGAAAGATCGTACATGCTCAGATCCTGCTTGATCAGCATGCGGTACATGGTGGGAGGCGCACAGAAGGTGGTGATGTTGTACTTTGCGAACATGGGCAGGATCTTCTCTGCGTCAAACCGATCGAAGTCATAGACGAAGACAGCACCTTCACACAGCCACTGACCGTAGAGCTTACCCCACAGGGCCTTGCCCCAGCCAGTCTCAGAAATGGTGAAGTGCAGGCCATCCCGCTCACACAGATGCCAGTAACGGGCGGTAACATAGTGACCCAGAGCATATTTGTAAGAGTGCATTGCCATCTTGGGATAGCCGGTAGTGCCGGAGGTGAAGAGCATCAGCATAGGATCATCGCCGCAGGGCGCGTCTTCGGTGCGGACATAGCGGCGGCTGAACAGGCCGTATTCCTCATTGAAATCATGCCAGCCTTCACGGGCTCCGCCCACCAGAACTTTGGTTAACTTCATGCCGCTTACCGCTTCTGCCAGTTCCACCTGATGGGCAGTATCGCCATCAGCAGTACACAGGATTGCGGAAACGCCGCCTGCCTGGAACCGATAGGTAAAGTCATGTTCCATCAGCTGGTTCGTTGCAGGGATAGCAATGGCACCCAGCTTGTGCAGGCCCAGAATTGCGTACCAGAACTGGTAATGGCGTTTCAGCACCAGCATAACACGGTCGCCCCGTTTAATGCCCAGGCTCTTGAAGTAGTTTGCACACTGGGAGGAAGCATCCTTGAAATCCTTGAAGGTGAAACGGCGCTCGGTCATGTCATTGGCGATGTGGACCATTGCCAGCTTGTCGGGATTCTTCCGTGCCAGGGCATCCACGGTGTCGAAGGCAAAGTTATAGCGTTCGGTATTGGCATAGTTCAGACCCGTCATGGCACCGTCTTCATTTTCAGCACCCCAGACAAACTCATTGCACAGCAGCCGCTGTTCTGTAGTCAAATCCTTCACAGCGGATCTGGGCTCCAGCTTCAGTGCGGAATCCCGCTTGTCGCTGGCCATGATCATGGACAGGAATACACAGTCGTGACCATCGATGGCGATCATGCCATGGGGAGTAGAGGAATTGTAGAAAATACTGTCGCCTTCCCGGAGAACTTCTTCGTGCTCACCAACCTTGATGCGCATGGCACCCTTCAGCACAATATCGAACTCCTGGCCGTCATGGGTGGTGGTGTGAATGGGTTCATCCTGAAGTTCTTCGGAATACTCGTAGGTAACATAGTAGGGAGTCGCCAGTTTCTGACGGAACATAGGTGCCAGATCCTGGATGGTGATACCATCTTCACTGGCAGTGACCAGGCCTTTGCCCCGGCGGGTAACAGTGTAGCCGGTCAGCTTGGCACTGCGGCCTTCCAACAGAACGGTGATCTCCAGACCAAAGACCTTGGAGCACTTGTGC
>JAFOBK010000058.1 GCA_017381835.1 Oscillospiraceae bacterium
AAAACATAGGAGGATTTTATTATGCGCGTCGCAAAAATCGGCATTATCGGCACCGGCCATATCAGCGAGATCTACTGTGAAAACCTGACCAATGTCCATGCAAACACCGAAATTGTAGCCGTTGCGGATGTGATCCGTGAGGTGGCGGAAAAGAAGGCCGCCAAGTGGAATATCCCATATGTTTTAACGGTGGAGCAGCTGCTGGCTAGGGAAGATATTGACATTGTGGTGAATCTGACACCTCCCAAGAACCACTATGAGGTGATTAAGGCGGCGCTGCTGGCAGGCAAGCATGTCTTTACGGAAAAGCCTTTGGCAACCACTGCGGAAGAAGCGGACGAACTGATCGCTTTGGCCGAGGAGAAAGACTTGATGCTGGGCGCTGCCCCAGAGACCAACTACGGCGCCGGTGTTTCCACCGCCAAGGATCTGCTGGCCAAGGGCGCCATCGGCAAGGTGCTTTATGCCGATGCCCGGTTCCGCTGGCCCGGTGATGAAAACTGGCATCCCAATCCCTCTTTCCTCTATCAGCCCGGCGCAGGTCCTCTCTATGACCGGGGACCCTATTTCCTGAATGCCCTGGTGGATCTGCTGGGCGGCGTCAGCGAAGTGTTTGCCATGACATCCATCGGATTCCCCACCCGTACTGTTACCAGCATGCCCCGTTACGGCGAGGTCTTCAAGGTGGAGACGCCCAGCCATGTCCAGGGACTCCTGCGGTTTGACAGCGGTGTGCAGACATCTCTGCTGCTGAGCTTTGACTTAAAGTGTCCTTACGATTCTGCCATCGAGCTCTTCGGCACGGAAGGCTCTATCCTCATTAAAGAACCCATCGGTTTCGGTTACCCCGTTTATTTGAGCAAAAACTGCGGCGAATATGAGGAAGTGACCTTTATCAACGATCTGACCGGCAATATTCGTGGTTATTCCGTGGCGGACATGGCAGAATGCATGGAAACCGGCCGGAAGGACTTTATGGCCCCCGGCAAGCGGGCAAGGCATCTGCTGCATGTGATGGAGAAGATGCTGGAGTCTGCACAGACCGGCCGGGTATGCAAAGTGGACAGCCCTCTGTAAGGAGGTAAATTTATGAAATTATCGGTACAGCAGTATACCTTCCGTCCCTGGTCTAATCAGGATGGACTGTTTCCGGTGCTGGAGAGAATCAGCGCCATGGGCTATACCGGCCTGGAGATGTGCTGCTTCGGCGGCTTTGAACCCCTGGGGATGGGTGCCAGGGAACTGAAATCCCGCCTGGCGGATTTGGGCATTTCCATGATCGGCAATCATTTCACCCGGGAGATGTTCCAGGGCAGCCATGAGGAGGCTTTCGCTTATATCGCGGAAGCAGGCGGCCGCTATGCGATCTACAATATTTGGGGCAGCTACGACAGCACCGATGAAGTGCTGCGAAAGGCAGACTATCTGAACGGCCTGGCTGAGATCGCCCAAAAAGAGGGCATTACGCTTTTGTATCACAACCATGGAGCGGAGTTTGTAAACCTGGATGGCAAGCTGATCATCGACCGGCTGGGGGAAGCACTGGATTCCCGGATTTGCTTCGAGCATGATGTGTTCTTTGCCAAGCAGCAGGGCTGCGATGTATATGAATACCTCCGCACCCATGGGGAGCGGGTAAAAACGGTGCATCTGAAGCAGATCAATGAGGCCCGGGAGAATGTGGATCTTCCCGACGGCATCATCGATATGGCGGAAGTGATCCGCTGCGCAACGAATACTACGGACTTTATTTTGGAGCAGGCTTCTTTCAAAGAGGGAATCCCTCAGAGCCTGCAGCGAAATGCGGAATATTTAAAACGCTTGTAAATCAGGAAGAGGAAGGAGCTTGTATATGGATAACCGATTTTCTTTAGCCGGTAAGGTGGCAGTAGTCACCGGCGCCAACGGTACCTTCGGCAGCGAGTTTTGCCGTACCTTTGCTGAGGCCGGCGCGGATATTGTGCTGGCAGTCCGCACCGCGGAAAAGGGCGAGGTCGTGGCCAAGGAACTGCGGGAGAAGTACGGCGTGGATACCAAGGTGATTGCCTGGTGCGCCCAGGATGTGGACACCATCCGCAATTTAGCCCGGGAAGCCAAGGCCTGGAAGGGTCATGTGGATGTGCTGATGTGCAATGCCGGCGGCAACAGCAACACCAGCAACCACCATTTCTTTGACCGCTCCGATTATGACATCCGTACCACTGTGGAGAACAATCTGCTGAGCACCCTCTTCTGCTGCCGGGAATTCGGCAATGTGATGAAGGAGCAGCGCTTCGGCACCATCATCAATATCGCTTCCATCGCCGGTGTCATCGGCCGTGACCGCCGGATGTACCACAAGAGCGGCGGCAAATTTGAAAACCTGATCGATTACGCAGCCTCCAAGGGCGGCATTATCTCCGCTACCAGAGATATGGCAGCAGTGCTGGCACCCTACGGTGTCCGTGTCAACTCCATCTCTCCCGGCGGCTTCGACAACGGCTGTACCGAACGCTTCCAGGAGCTTTACGGCGAGGATACCCCCCTTGGCAGCATGGGTAAGGGCGGCCAGGAGCTGGGCTGCGCGGCGCTGTTTTTGGCAAGTGACGCATCCAGCTATGTGACCGGCCACAACCTGGTGGTGGACGGAGGTTTCACCATATGGTAAAAGAAAATCTGAAACTGCTGGTGGTGGGCATCGGCTCCATTGGCCGCCGCCATTCCGATGTGCTGTATACCCTGGGTTGTCGGGATATCACCATTTGGGATCCTATTCCGGAGCGGGCGAAGGAGCATGCGGCCAAGTACCCCGGAATGAAGACAGTGGACACCTTTGAGGAAGGTCTGCAGCAAAAGCCCGATGCGGTATTTATCTGCTCGCCTCCTGCCCTGCATATGCCCCAGGCGGAAGCGGCCATTCTTGCCGGCTGCCATGTGATGGTGGAAAAGCCTGTTGCCATCACCATGGAAAGCCTGGAGCGTGTGAAGGCGCTGGCGGAAGAGAAGGGGAAAATGGTGTCTGTTGCCCTGTGCAACCGCTATCATAAGGGTCTGCAGCGGATCAAGGAGATCGCGGACAGCGGTATTTTGGGTAAGGTCATCAACATTCGGGGCGCCATGGGCGAGTTTTTCCCGGATGCCCGTCCCGATTACCGCAGCACCTACTATGTCCAGTATAACGGCTGCTTTGAACTGATCCATGCGGTGGATTATACCGTATGGGTGGCCGGCGGTGAGCCTCAGGGAATTTACGGCATCTGCGGCAGCGATGCGGATATTGGATTCCATTCTCCTGACAATGCGGAGGTTTTGTTCCGCACCAGTAATGGGGTCACCTGCTCGGTGAATCTGGCATTTTATCAGAGTCCTCCCCACAGCGAACTGGTGGTATACGGCGCGGAAGGCACTTGCGAGCTGAAGTATACCCACAATGACTATACCATCCGCACTTATACAAGAGAAAGCGGCTGCTGGCAGGAAGAGCATATGGACGGCCTTTACCGGAATATGATGTTCGAAGCAGAGGACGCTGAGTTTTTGGAGAGTGTGGCCAGCGGTGTTTATAAGGGCTGCTCCATGGAAGATGCTGCCCGGGCAGTGAAGATCTATTGCAAGGTCTACGGCGATGACAATCCCCCTCCGGAAGGTTGGAGATAAATAAAAAGCCCGGTATTGTGTACCGGGCTTTTTCTTGTAGCAATTGGGGAAAAACTATGGTATTGTATAATAGATAGGGGGGGAGATACATGGAAAATAAAGGTATACTCAACGGCAATCATCTGAAGCTGATTGCGGCATTTACCATGCTTTTGGATCATGCGGGTATCCTGCTATTTCCCCGGCTGGAGATTTTGCGGATTTTGGGAAGAATCGCGTTTCCTATCTTTGCCTTTATGATTGCCGAGGGATGCCGTTATACCAGACATAAGCTGCGGTATTTTCTCATGGTGTTCGGTTTAGGTACTGCCTGCCAGCTGGTGTATTACTTTACCAGCGGAGATACTTATCTCAATATTCTCCTGACCTTCTCCTGCTCCATTTTGCTGATCTATCTGCTGCAGGCGGCAGGGCAAGCACAAAATTGGAAACAGCAGTTTTGGCGGTCGGCAATCTTTGCATTAGGTATTTTCCTGGCATTGGGAATGACCCAAATCCTATCCATCGATTACGGCTTTTGGGGCATTATGACCCCGGTATTTGCCGCCTTTTCCCAGGGAAAAGGTAAGACGGGAAGTAAACTCCCCGTCTTAATGACAGCTGTTGGCCTGATATTCTTAGGTGCGGATCTGGGAGGCATTCAGCATTATGCCCTGCTGGCAATCCCGCTGCTGCTTTTGTACAACGGTCAGCGGGGCAAGGCGAATCTCAAATACTTTTTCTATATTTTCTACCCTGTCCACCTGGCGGTGCTGCAGGGAATTGCGTGGCTGGTGAGGTAACAGATGAAATATAAACTGATTGCCATGGATTTGGATGGCACGCTGAATAACGATCAGAAGATCATCACGGAAAAAACAAAGGCTGCCCTGATGGCAGCGCAAAAGCAAGGAATTCGGTTGGCTTTGGCCTCTGCACGGCCCTCTCCCGGCCTTTTTAAGGAGCGGGATATTCTGCGCCTGCAGGATCATAAGGGCATTCTGATGTCCTACAACGGCGGACGGATCGTGGATGCGGAAACGGGCAAGGTGCTGTTTGAAACCAGCATGGATCTTCACGAGACCAAGCAGGTGCTGCGATTCCTGGAAACACTGCCGGTGACACCGATCCTGGATGACGGTGTGCAGTTTTATGTATCCGATAAAAACGGCTTTAAGGTGGACTATGAGTGCAGGAATAACAACATGGTCTGCTCGGAAGTGGGAAATCTTGCGGATTTTCTGGAGTTTGCTCCCATCAAGATTCTGATGAGTGTGCAGCCGGAGGAATTGGTGCAGGTGCAGCAGCAAATTGCGGACTTTTTGCCGGATTCTTTGACGGTGGTGCAGACCGCTGCCTTCTATCTGGAAGTCATTCCCAAGGTCATTAACAAGGGTCAGGGCATTCGGGATATCTGCAGCGTGCTGGGCATGGAGCCCACGGAGGTGATCTCCTTCGGCGATGCGGCTAACGATATTCCTATGCTGAAGGCTGCCGGTATGGGTGTTGCCATGGGCAATGCTGACGCTGCGGTAAAGGCTGCGGCGGACATGGTGACCTTGAGCAATAATGAGGACGGTATTGCTGCAGCTTTAGAAAAATTGCTGTGAAAAGGAAATGAAAAGGCCCCCTTGTGTAATGGCCCAGGCCAGTTTCTCTTGGCCTGCGGCCAATTCACCTTCAGGGGGCTGGCTGCGAAGTAGACTGAGGGATTGTTACAATCCCTCCGACAAAAATCAAAGATTTTTGCCACCTCCCCTTACACAGGGGAGACTTTTTTATGCTTTATAACGGTACATATAAGGCGGTTTTACATACCGCTCCTGGCTGGTGGAGGTGGGGCGGGCATAGACGCCGGACACCAATCCCAGCATGGTATAGAGGGTAACCAGGGAAGAACCGCCGTAACTGACGAAGGGCAGAGTCAGACCGATAACGGGGGTAAGGCCTACGCACATGCCCACATTACTCATGATCTGGAAGATAAGTGCGGAGGCAGCGCCAAAGCAAACCAGACGGCGCATATAGTCCTGGCTGCGGGTGCCCACATAAATGATGCGGATTACAATGGCAAGCAGGGCAATGACTACCAGGCAGCAGCCTACGAAACCCAGTTCTTCACCGATGGCGGCGAAGATATAGTCCGTATGCTGGGCAAAGAGCGCACCTTCGGTCTGGGTTCTGTGACCCTGGAATAATCCCTGGCCGGTCATGCCGCCGCCGGTGAGGGAGCGCAGCGCCTGCACCGTATGATAACGGGCGCCGGTGCCCAGGGGGTCCAGCTCGGGATTGAAGAGGATCTCAATACGCAGTTTCTGATATTCGCCCAGGAAGTTCCACAGAATCGGGAAAAATGCCACCACGGCACCGGCTGCAGCCAAAAACCAAAGGGGGCTGACACCGCCGCAGAAGGCCATACCGATAAAAATGAAGACAAAGATCAGGGAAACGCCCAAGTCACTGGAAATGCCCATGTTCAGGCCGGCAACCAAACCCAGATGCAGCACCATGAAGAACACGGCACGGACAGAGGAGATCCGGCTCTGGAAAGAGGACATGACCGAGGCCATAATCAGAATATAGGTGATTTTGCAGATTTCCGCAGGCTGGATATCGATGGGAAGGAAGGGGAAGTCCAGCCAGCTTCGGTTACCGGTGTCATTATCGGTGCCGAAGGGGATCAGCATCAGAAGCAGCATGGTGTTGATGACCACCAGCCAGTAACGATGCTCCGAGAAAAATTCTGTGTCGATGGAGGACATCAGTACGAACATGAAAACACCCAGCGCGGCCGCAACAGACTGAATGATCAGGTAACGGGTAGGGCCGACCTGGAAGGTGGTACTGGCGATCATCAGCATGCCAAAGATATTTAGACCCAGGCACATGAACAGCAGAACCAAGTCGCCTTTGCGAAAAGCATCTGCAAATTTGCGTAAATAGCGACCCATAGCGTTACCTCCTTCTGTAAACTGCCCTATATTATAGCATTTTTTTCTTCAGTTGTAAACGGTAAGCCGGGGTAAAATCGTGAATTTGCTGTGAATTATAGAGTAATCATACTGGCGATGGTTCCGGTGCCTCCGGCGGGTATCTTTCCCCCTCGGCAAGAAAGATACGAAAGAACCGACTTGGGGGAGGCGCTGAGATCTAGCTCCCGCAAAATAGTTGCCTATAATGGACGGAACAACAGAACGATACCGAGCGGCGAAGGGCAGAAACGAAAAGCACTGCACCGTGCACGGCTCGCCCTCCCCCAAGCCCCCCTCCCGCAGCGCACTTACGATAGATGCTGCAATGTTTCAGTACGGTAATGGACTGCATCGAAACGCTGTACTTTCTTATCGGCATAAGAAAGTACCTCCGGCAGGGAAAGAATAAAGTACCCGGCAGGGGTTTCCTGCCGGGTAGTTAAATTTTGATTATGCCAGGTAGATTGCCTTGCAGGCCAGCAAGGTTTCGTAGCAGTCCAGCTTGGAAACCAGCTCCAGGGGAGCGTGCATGCTGAGAACGGGAACGCCTGCGTCCACGGTGGGGATATTGCGGTTTGCCATGTAAGCGGCAACGGTGCCGCCGCCGCCCTGGTCAACCTTGCCCAGGGTTGCGATCTGCCAGATAACGCCGGCATCGTCAAAGGTCTTGCGGATGTGGCGCATGACCTCAGCGGAAGCGTCGGAAGCGCCGCCCTTACCGCGGGAACCGGTGTACTTGCAGATGGAGATGCCGTAGTTCAGCTGGGAGTTGTTTCTGCGCTCGGAGACCTCGGGGAAGTTGGGGTCGAAAGCGTTGGAAACGTCAGCGGACAGACAGAAGGAGTTTGCGAAGCAGTCTTCCAGCTTCACACCCTGAGCGTCGCACAGACCGCCCATGAAATGCTCGAAGTATTCGCTTCTCATACCGGTGACACCCACGGAGCCGATCTCTTCCTTGTCAGCCAGGATGCAGACAGCGGTCTTGGTGGGAGTGGGAATGGTGAACAGAGCTTCCAGCTCAGCGTAAGCGCAGACGCGGTCGTCATGGCCGTAAGCGCTGATCAGGCTGCGATCCAGGCCCACTTCACGGCACTTGGCAGCGGGAACTACATTCAGCTCGGCGGACAGGAAGTCCTCTTCCACGATGCCGTACTTCTCATTCAGGAACTTCATGATGTTCAGTTTCACCAGATCGCTGCCCTCGCCCTCCAGAGGCTCGGTGCCCAGGATCACATTCAGCTGCTCGCCGGCGATGACCTGGGAAGCGGTCTTCTGCATCTGGTCGCCTGCCAGGTGGATCAGCAGGTCGGAGATCATCAGAACGGGATCGTCTGCGTCTTCGCCGATGGTGATGGTGACGGTGGTGCCGTCCTTCAGGCAGACAACGCCGTGCAGAGCCAGCTCCACGGTGGGCCACTGATACTTCTTGATGCCGCCGTAGTAGTGGGTCTTGAAATAAGCGATTTCGGAATCCTCATACAGAGGGTTGGGCTTCAGGTCCATGCGGGGGGAGTCCACATGGGCAGCGCAGATGTTAGAACCCTTTGCCAGGGATTCGGTGCCGATGACAGCCAGAGCGATGGCCTTGTCACGGTTGTTGTAGTAGATCTTGTCGCCGGGCTTGGCTTCCATGCCGGGGACGAAGGGCTTGAAGCCGTACTTTTCAGCTTCGGCGATGGCCCAGGCGGTAGCTTCCCGCTCGGTCTTGCAGGCGTCCATGAAAGCCATGTAACGCTTGCAGTAAGCATTCATTTCTTCCTTCTGCTCGGCGGTGATACGGGTGTAGCCGTTCTTCTTGGTGGCCAGCAGGGAGGTGCGCAGTTCTTCGGTGGTCATATTTCCTATCTCCTTTTCAGATGAGTATATATAAGAAAAGGGCGGAAGCTTTCTTCCGCCCTACTTCATTATAATAAATTGTTTGAAAAACGCAAGACACTTTTCGTGGAATTCCGCCTCTGTGCCGTTATTTTCCAGCACATGATCGCATTTTTCCCGAAAATACTCTTCCGGCTTCTGGGCGCGGATGCGAAGTGCTGCGTGTTCGTAGGAAATGCCGTCACGCTGAAGGAGCCGTTCAATACGATCCTCCTCCGGGGCGGTGATAGCCACGGTCACATCGCACAGCTCTGCCAAGCCGCCGTCGAACAGTTCGATGGCATCAATGGCCGCCAGTTCCCGATTGATGCCGATGATATGGATTACCTTTTCTCTCACCGCTTTGTGGGTGATAGCGTTTAAATCCAGCAGAGCCTGGTCGTCGGAAAAGACGATGGGACCCAGCTTTTTGCGGTCAAGCTGGCCGTCGATAACGGTGCCGGGGAAACGCTTTTCGATGGCCTGGAGCATTTTCTTATCGGTCTGCAGCAGTACATGGTAAACCGCATCGCAGTCGATGATGATGCCGCCCAGCTCCCGAATGGCCTGCAAAGTGGTGGTTTTTCCACAGCCGGTGCCGCCGGTGATACCAAAAATCATACCTCTACCTCCGCGTCAATAATATGGAATGCCGCTGCTTTCTTCAGTCGGTTCTGCACTGCATAAGCCACACCGCCGCCTACGGGACAGCGGGCGAAGACCATTTGGGTATGAGGATCGTCCAAAATCCGCAGAGCCGCAAACAGACCCGCGGACAGGGTTTCCACATCCGACTCTCTGCCGTAGGACAGCGGATCGCAGCCCTCGTACAGAGGCAATTCCTCTTCAAAGCACAGCACACGGTCGCCGGCTTCGTAGTGAGCATGGATGTAGGCGGCAGCTTTTTCCCGGCTGCCGGACACGATGACCACCTGGCAATCGGGGGCATAGTGGCGGTACTTCATACCGGGGGCTTTCACCACAGCATCCTTATCAATCTGGGCGGTGACGGCTTTGTCCACAACCAGGTCACCCAGCACTTCCATCAGCTGCTCCGGGGTGATGCCGCCGGGGCGCAGCAGACGGGGACGGTCTTCCGTTAAGTCCACAATGGTGGATTCCAGGCCTACACGGCAGGGGCCGCCGTCCACAACCGCGTCGATTTTTCCGTTGTGATCGTGCATCACATGCTCGGCGGTGGTGGTGGAGGGTTTGCCGGAGATATTGGCGGAGGGGGCTGCGATGGGACAGCCGCTAAGCCGGATGATCTGACGGGTCACAGCATTGTCAGGGCAGCGGACTGCCACAGTGGGAAGGCCGGCGGTGGTGCATTTGGGCACCGTATCCCGGGCAGGCAGCACCATGGTCAGAGGGCCGGGCCAGAATTTTTCTGCCAGCTTATAGGCAGATTCCGGAATGGAATGGCAGAAATTCTCGATTTCTTTAGGCTCGGACACATGCAGGATCAAGGGGTTATCCTGGGGACGGCCCTTGGCTTCAAAAATCTTGGCAACGGACTGAGGATCCAAACCGTTGGCACCCAGACCGTAGACCGTTTCCGTGGGAATGGCCACAAGTCCGCCATTTTTGATGATTTCTGCTGCAGTTGCAGCGGTCTGTGCTGCTTCGGCAGGTAATAACAGAGTTTTCATATGAAAGGCTCCTAAAGTTGATTAGAATGTAGGGGCGGGCATTGCCCGTCCGAAAATTGAACGGTTTTGTAACAGCGGACGACCAATGGTCGCCCCTACACAATAACAGGGAAAAGAAGGGAGCAGCCGAGGCTGCTCCCTTTTTTGTTTGCAATTACATGGTGGGCTGGTTAGCAGCTTCGATGATCTTGACGAACTTCTCGGGAACCAGGGAAGCACCGCCGATCAGGCCGCCGTCGATGTCGGGCTGAGCCAGCAGCTCGTAAGCGTTCTTCTCGTTCATGGAGCCGCCGTACAGGATGGAGATTGCACGGGCATTCTTGGAGGAGTACAGCTTGCGGACAACGCTGCGGATCATTTCGCAGACTTCCTCAGCCTGCTCGGGAGTAGCGGTCAGGCCGGTGCCGATAGCCCAGATGGGTTCGTAAGCGATGATGACCTTGCGGATCTTGTCCTCGGGAACACCTGCCAGACCCAGCTTGATCTGCATGGTGATGTGCTCAGCGGTGATGCCGGACTCGCGCTGCTGCAGGGTCTCGCCGCAGCACATGATGGGGATCAGACCTGCGTCCAGAGCAGCCAGAACCTTTGCATTGACATCTGCATCGGTCTCGCCCATTTCACGGCGCTCGGAATGGCCGATAATAACATACTTGCAGCCTGCATCAACCAGCATATTGGTTGCGATCTCACCGGTGTAAGCGCCGGAAGCGTGTGCATTGCAGTTTTCTGCGCCGATACCAACACGGGTCTCACGCATAGCGCGGACAGCAGCGGGAATGCAGACAGCGGGAACGCACAGAGCGATGTCGCACCAACGGCCCTTGGGCATGATAGCCTTCAGCTGGGTCATGAACTCCTTGGTCTCGGAGGGAGTCTTGTTCATCTTCCAGTTGCCGGCGATGACAGTCTTACGATACTTTCTATTCATGGTTGTTTCTCCTTCTATATACGCATCGGAAAATCGATGTGGATTTACAAATTTATGGTATTTTTCCCAATCCTCAAAAGGTGTTTTGCCCCTCAAAGGGGAAGCTGCAAGGGAGGGATTTGACCCTCCCTTGCAGAATTGGTCAATGAAAAGTCAATTACTTGTCTTCCAGGCAAGCAATGCCGGGCGTCGTCAGCACAAGCATACAATTTTTCGTTTTGATGTTTTCATCAAAACTCACCCTGTATGCTGTACTTCCTCTTTCCCACAAAACTTTGTTTTGCGGGAACCCTGAACTGCCGTCCTTACTTGTCTTCCAGACAAGCAATACCAGGCAATTCCAGGCCTTCCAGGAATTCCAGGGAAGCGCCGCCGCCGGTGGAGATGTGGGTGATCTGAGAAGCGAAGCCCAACTGCTCGCATGCAGCTGCGGAGTCACCGCCGCCGACGATGGTCACAGCGTCGGAGTCAGCCAGAGCCTGAGCAACAGCGATGGTACCCTTTGCCAGGGTGGGGTTCTCAAACACGCCCATGGGGCCGTTCCAAACCACGGTCTTGGCAGCCTTGGCAGCAGCAGCAAACTCAGCAGCAGCCTTGGGGCCGATGTCCAGACCCATCTGGTCAGCGGGGATGGCAGTGCAA
>JAFOBK010000059.1 GCA_017381835.1 Oscillospiraceae bacterium
CTGGCGATAGTCACGGGAGGCTTTGCCAATGTTGGTCTGTGCCTTTTCAAAGGTGTCTGCATCGACCAGCGGCTCATGGGTTCCTTCGGTGATGGTCCAGTCCTGCTTCGGGACTGGGACTTTCTTTTTCGATTTCACACTGACCTTCTTGGTTTTTCCCAAAACCGTGTCTCCCAGATATACCCTGTTTTTCAGGATTCGCTTGACCGTTGTATGGTTCCAGATATCAGATGCTCTGGCAGCACCTTCCGGAGTGAAATTATCCCGGCACAATGCACGGTATTTCATCGGGGGCATAATTCCATCTGCGCTCAGATCGGTTGAAATCTTGATGCAGGAATCGCCGGCAGCGGCTCGTTCAAAGATTCTCCGAACGATGGGAGCGGTATCCTCATTGGGAATCAGCACATCCTTGTTCTGGGGATGCTTCATATATCCGTAAGGGGCACAGGCGCAATACTCACCACGCTGCCGCTTCATCTTCAGAACATCCTTGATCTTTCTGGAACCGTCCCGGAGATAAACCTCATTCATGGCGAACTGGAACGGTGCCATCACATTTTCAGTTTCAGAATCAAAGTTGTCTGCAATCGCAATGTAGCGGATTTGGTTCTCCGGGAAGAACTGTTCAGCATAGTAGCTGGATTCTCTCATGTCACGGCCCAGCCGGGAAAGATCCTTGGTGATAACCACATTGGCTTTACCTGCTTCCAGGGCACGCATCATATCCTGGAATCCGGGGCGTTCAAAGTTGCCGCCGGACCAGCCATCGTCTACAAAGTATTTCAGAATCGTGATTCCGTGCTGCTGGCAGTAGGTTTCCACGATTTTCTTCTGGTTGGAGATACTGGTGGATTCGCTCTTTTGAGCTTCCTCACGGGACAGCCGATAATAAGCATAAGCGAACAGCTGAATTCTGTTACCCATGCCATAGCTTGCACTGGGGTAGGAAGGGTAGTGACCTCTGATATTGGAATAGGGTTGAGTATTTGTACGCATGGTTCCTCCTCTAACCTGCGTCTCTTCCGCTGTTATTATAAGATGCAGACACCGAGTTTGTCAAAGGTAAGACTTGGGAGCGGTTTTCTTCCACTCGCTTCTGAATCAGCTCAGAAACATTCTGATTTCCGATAAAAACCCGGCTAACAAGATATGTTGCGTTGCCAATCACAATATTTTCCATGGCGGTTCCTCCTTGTACTGGAAATCCTTAAGAAGTATTTGCGAAAATTCCAGAATATATGCTTTTGGGATTGTTTTCCTGTAACATAAATGGCCAAAGTTACATGAATGCGCTGGAGAGGAATTCTCCAGCGCATGGTATCTAACTTTGGAAGTGCTGTGTTTTCGTGATTATCTGCCCTTTCTGCGTGTTGCGACCATATATTCAAAGCCGAGCCTCTGATTGCAGTAGGTGCAGACTCCCTTCTGGGATTCGTAGGGATTGACTCGCCGCAAATAATAATCACCTGTGCCGTAGAAATTGTTGGCGCAGGTACTGCACAGGCATACGCACATTGCTTTGGGCTTCGGTTCGATCAAGCCGACACTGATCGCCAGGGCATGATTCACACTGCGCAGATGGGCCTGATTCAATGCGCCCACATGCTTGCCCAGGCATTGCTTGTCCAATGTCCGCAGCTGCTCCGTCAAAACAACGGACGGTAACTCCAGGCCGCAGGATGTACCCAAGTAATGATGGGTAGGCAGCTTGGCTCTGGCATCCACCTTGCTTGAGATCGAAGCCACAATGACTGTCGGGCTATGTAGGTTTCCTACATCGTTCTGAACGATAACCACCGGGCGGTATCCGCTCTGTTCTGAGCCGATACAATCGCCCAGGTTGGCATAATATATGTCTCCACGGGTATATGTTTGTTTCACATATTTACCTCCTTTACAAAGATTTGACGGGCTATACCGTCTATGTAAAAAGTCAAACGGCATGACAAAATCATGCCGTTTGACTCATATATGGAAGCAATTCTATTTGTCCTCGGCACCCCGAATTGCAATTGGGAATTCATCAGACGGCTGGTGGCTGCCAGCGCCACGGGAGTTGCACCCCCGGCAGGTTCTCTGCCGGCTGCTCTCATTGCTTGAGACTGTGACTGAACAGGAGTATCGTTAGCCCCCTTGCCTGTCATCGCCACACCAGGAGCCACCCGGTGCTTATAGCCAACTGTTTCTCGCTCCGCAGGAAAGCAAAGACGACAGATCAAGTAAAATGTAGTATCTGCTTGCTTCTCTTTCGTACATCATGGCGCAGCTGCTAATGTGGCTTATGCTCATCACAATAGCAAAGGGAATGTGTCTGACGAACTGGTCTGAACTTGTCAAGGTACAATCAGCTACACGGTAGCTTCAAGGAAATTGTACCCTTCCGTCAGACAGATTCCGATTGCCCAGGTGGTAGCAGCCTTGTTGCCGATTTGGCAACAACAGGCTCATAACTCCTTTTCCATGCGGATCAGAGCCTCTGCAATCGCCAGTAGCTCCGCTTTGGTGTTCTTGTGATTCGGCTCCTTGCCCATTGCCAGATAATCCAAGGTGAGATTCGTAATTTCGGATACGGCAATCAGCACCTCAATCGAGGCAGAACGCAGTCCAATCTCGATCCTGGCCAGATGGTTTCGGCTAATATTCAGTCGCTCAGAAAAGGCTTCCTGGGAGAATCCCAGTTCCTCACGAGCTTTCTTGATTCTTTTTCCCGTTTCAATCGGGTTGTAATTCATGTATGGCACCTTCCATTCCTGAAAATTGATAAGAAAGCAATTTTTAGGAGGGCGGAGATCTGCACTGTGGAAGCGGTGATGCCAGGATGGTAAGCGGATACAAGTGGACACCTTCTGTAGCTTGGGAATGCGCAAATCGTGATTTGCACGGAAACCATAAGCTACGCCGGTGTTACGGACGGTGATATGGCAGTGATATTTGGGTGTTACGACGGTGTTATTCTGGTGATATGAGAATTGGGGTGATATTTCGGTGTTATGGCGGTAATATCGTGGTGA
>JAFOBK010000060.1 GCA_017381835.1 Oscillospiraceae bacterium
AGAAAAATCTCTCGATTTGGAGTGCTTCGCAGTTTTGAAGGAAAGATTTTTTCTCACAGGGAATTCAGAGTTCGCAGAAATACTGGATGTATTTCAAGAACGATGGATTTTCTGTGGGGAAAAAGATTCTTTCAAAACCGTATCAATCCCTAAGTGAGCCCGCCTAAGAGGGGCGGATTTTTTAGGTTCTTATTAGAAAGTGCCGTAGAGCTTGGCGGATTCCACCAGCGCAGCCATGTTCTCAGGCTTGGTGTTGGCACCCATAGCACAGCCGGAGCTGAGGATCAGACCCTTGCCGCCGGTGGCTTCGATGATGGCCTTGGCCTTGGCTCTCACCTGGTCGGGATTGCCCAGAACCAGAGGATCGCTGGGGTCAATATTGCCCATCAGGGTCACATTAGCGGGCAGGATCTGTCTTGCCTTGCCCATGTCCACCTGCCAGTCCACTTCCAGAATTCTGGCTCCGTTGGTGGCCATGTCCTCCATGATTTTGGTGGTGTCACCGCAGATATGGACGGAGTAGGGCTTGTCATCGGTCTGCACAGCCTGGACGACCTGCTTTTCATAAGGCAGGGCAAACTGGCGGTACATCTTGGGGGAGACCAGATTGGGGCCGGCATAGGAGTCACCCATACTGGTACAGTGGGTCAGATCCCGCATGGCCTTTGCGAAACGGATATGGGCTTCGGTGGCCCACTCCAAAGCGTGGTGAATGACTTCTTCGTCTTCGGTCAGCAGATCCATCATGAATTCCTGAGGACCACGCAGCAGTGCCAGCAGATCGAAAGGACCCTGGTCGGCGCGACCCATAACGAAAACATGGTCGCCAACCATTTCCATCAGCCGCTGAGCGGTTTCCATCCACACGCACAGACGGGTGGACTTCTCGGGAACGGGCAGCTCCAGATCGTCAATCTCACTGAGATCTTCCAAAAGGGGATGATGCTCGTCAACAGCTGCTACCGCATCTTCACGGTAGATGACCTTTGCGCCGCAGGCCTCAGCCAGGGAGGCATCGTCAATGTCGATGACACAACCGTCATAGCCATACTTTTCCTGGCAAAATGCCTGAGCTTCTGCCAAAAGACGGGGGTTGCGGTTGATCTGACCGATGCTGTAGCCGGATTCCTGAGCGCTGAACATGAAGCACTGGGGAATGACGGGCACACGGTCGGGAGTACGGCCCTGCAGAACAGCCTGCACTCTTTCTAAATGGGTCATTGCGTTTCCTCCTTAATCTTCGTCATAGGGAAAGAGCATTTGCTCCATATAGTTTGCGTTAAAGGTGGGATTGCCGCCTAAGTTATAGTGGCGGGATTTTTTCGCGAGTTCCTGAATTGCGGGGAGCGCGGTTTCGCTCAGGAGAAGCTGGGATGCACCGGCCAGCGCTGCGTTGCCGATCACCTTGGTTTTGCTTACCAGCTCTCCGGGAATCAGACCAATGGCGGCAGCATTGGCAATATCCAGATGGCTGCCGAAACCGCCGGCTAAATAGAAGGTTTCGATTTCCTGGCAGGTAGTTCCGGAACCGTCCAAAAGGGTTTGAATACCGGCGGCAATGGCAGCTTTCGCCAGCTGCAGCGCCCGGATGTCCTTTTGCAGCAGAGTCACACCGGGGGCCAGGGTCACATCCTCATCCAAAGCGCCGGTTTCGTCCATGATCTCTTCTCGTAAAAAGACAGCAACCGCATCAATGAGACCGCTGCCGCAGACACCCACGGCATCCTGATCCCCAATGGTATGAATATGAATTTCTCCGGCTTCTGCCCATACCTTATCAATGGCGCCGGGAATACTGCTGCAGCCGCAGCTGATCAGCGCGCCCTCAAAGGCGGGGCCTGCCGCGGTGGAGGTGACATAGAGGGTGCCGTCCTTCCAAAGGGCGATCTCACCGTTGGTGCCGATATCGCACAAAAGGGCTGTCTTTTCTTTGCACATACCGCTGGCCAGCACGGCGCAGGAGATATCTGCGCCCACAAATGCGTTCATACAAGGGGGAAGATAAACGGGAATTCCCAAAAGGGAAGTCCTTACATCAAATAAAGTATCTGCTTCAAAGGGAGCATGGGAGAGCGCCTCAGGATCCCGTCCGGTGAGCAGATAGAGCATGGTGGTATTGCCTGTGATAACGGCATGATCTACTGCGCCACCAGCCTGCTGCAGCAGAAGCGCCAGAGCATCGGTGATCTGCTTTTGCAGCAGAGGGAGTTTACCCTCCATGGCAGCGCCGATCCGGCCCATCACATCGGCAGCAATACTGGCCTGGGGATTGATCATAGCAGCCTGCCCTAAAAGCTTGCCGGTCTGCAGATCGTAGCGCCGCAATACCACGGTGGTACTGCCGATATCCACGGCGGCACCAATGCCCTCAGCGGGGGTGAAAACCAGGTTGTCCGCTTCCGATTCTGTCTGAATCTGCTGGATATCAGCAGTGACCGGCAGAAAAACCTGGGCATCATCGAGAATTTCGGCTTGGCAGGCCAGGCGCACACCGGCTTTTTGTTCTGCTTCATTGGGCGCGCTGACTGCACCAACCAAGGTTACCGCACATTTGCCGCATTTTCCCAAACCGCCGCAGGGGCGCAAACCGTAGAAACCGGCCTCCTCCAAAAGCACATGAAGCGCCTTTGGAGGGGTGAAGGCGATATCTTTTTGATTGCCGTTTGACCAAACAGAAAGTGTTGCCATACGATCAAATCCTTTTTAGAGTTACGAAAACAGAATGATTCCAAAATAGGTAACGGTGTCGGGGCCGTTGATATACTTAAGATCCGTTGCCTGAGAAGTGCGGTAAACATCAATGCCGTAGCCTTCCAGGGAGGTCAGTGCTTCCTTCGGGTGCCGGCAGGGAAGATCATCCAGCTTGCTGCAGCGCTCACACAGATGACAGCCGCCTCCGGTTAAGTGCAGATGCTCCGGCAGGATACCTTCCAGCTTTCTGCGAATTGCCTGACTGCAAAGGTTGTGATGCTTTCCTGCCTCCATCATGCCTTCAAAGTCAAAGCTATCCTCCAAAGTGCCGATGGTTTGGTAGAGGACGGCATGGGGATATTTCTTTACCTCACAAATCAATTCCTCGACATGTCCGATATCCGGCGGGCACATATGACAGCGGTTAAACTTGCCGCAGGCATTACCCTCACAAATCTTGCGGAAAACAGGATCGGTGATGACGGCGCTGCCGGGGAGATACTGGGCGCCGTTGACACCGCACTCCAGGGCGATTTTTACGATAGTGTCTACCATAATCAGCCTCCGTACTGGTTCAGTCGGTAAGCGTTGGCGGTGTTCAGCATGGCATAGAAACCCTCTACGGGGATGTAATCCGGCACGGAATTGCCGGTGCCCAGACCGTAGCCGCCAAAGTCGATATTTTCTGCAATGCAGGCATTGACCTTATCCCGGATTTCCTCAGGGGTCTGCTGACACAGTACATTCATGTCAATACCGCCTAGATTGCAGATCCGGTCGCCGTAAAGCTCCACCCACTTGTGGAAGGGAGCGATGGAATCCTCGTTGGAGTGCTTGGCATCGATGCCGGTGGCAATGAGATCTTCCATAATGTCGAAGATCTTGCCGCAGCTGTGGAGAATAAAGGGTTTGCCGGATGCGTGAACCAGATCTACGATATCCTTATAGCCGGGGATGATCCACCGGCGGATCTCGTCGTGGGGAAGCAGGGTCTGACCGTAGAAACCCAGGTCATCGCCCATGCGGCAGACACAGTAAGGTTCTGCGTAATCCTGCAGGAAGCGGCTCCAAATGCGCCTATAGAGCTGGCGCACCTGCGCGAATACCTCTTCCACCATCTCCGGTTCATCTTCCCGCAGGTAGCAAAGTTCGGTGTAGTCCACCAGATCCTGGACGGTCTCAAAGATGCCGTAGCCGGGGCCGCCAACAGCCTTCAGTCCGTCGTGCTTGCGCATTTCTTCGGCGAACAGCTCGAAGGTGGCGGCGTTATCGGCAAAGTACAGATCCTCGATTTTGTCCCATGGGTAGTTCTTCACGTCTTCCGGAGTCTTCAGCACCGGCGGGGTATGGAGCCGCAGAGCACCGCTGCCGGGGCAGGACAGAGGAATGCCCAGCTCGAAGCTGACGGTGTCATAACCGCAGGCTTCCCAAAAGCTTACAAAATGACGGAAATATTCCTTTTTGTCGGCAGTTCCACCCTGGAACAGCCGGGTCATAGGAACATTGATCACTTTTTCAATAAAGCCGGGATCGATATGATGCTCATAAATGGGCATACGGGCCGGCTTCTTGTTTTGCATAGCTTCTACGAAAAATTCGTAGTTAGGCTGGGGAGCTTTCATAAGAAAACCTCCTTATTTCAGTGCACCGAAGAACGCCTGAATATTGTCCCACTTGGCATGGAAGGGGATGTCGCAGCCGGAAGAAATGACAAAATTGGGATAATTTCCGCACTTTTCCAGCAGCTCTGCAACGGCCTGACCCATGCTCTCGGGGGTGCCCTGGACAAACTGAGCCGCGGGATCCACATTGCCCATGCACAGAATATCGGAAGGTGCCTGCTCCATCACAGCGGCCATGTCCACCGCATTGCAGAAATGGTAGGCGGCAGCGCCGATGGAGAAAATGCCCTGGAGCATATGGGAAACGGAATTGCCGCAGTTGTGATAAATCACAGCAAAGTCCTCTTCCTGCAATGCCTCTACGATTTGCTTTACATAGGGATGGGAGAATTCCTGCGCCATATCGGGGCTGAGAATACCGGCCAAAGGCTCGGCAATAACAACACCGTCAACACCGGCAGCCTTCATAGCACCGGCATAGCAGATGAGATATTCTGTGGCTTTTTTCAGCACTTCGTGGACAGCTTCCGGCTCATCGTAGCATACATACATGATCTCGGTCACATCCATCAGGCGGCCGGCCAGAGAATAGGGGCCGATCATGCCTGCCAGGACGGGCTTGTCCTTGATGCGCTCCTTGGCCATACGGATGCCTTCCACGCAGGTGGCGGCACGGCCTTTGCTCAGATCAGGAACCTGCAGAGCTTCGGCTTCCTCAAAGTCGCAGACCAGCTGACCCACAACAGCGGGTACTTCATCAGTGAAATACTGCACCTTCGCGCCGAATGCTTCGGCTTCCACAGACAGATCCATCAGGCTGACCGCAGCCAAAGTATCCGTCTCGGCGGCAATCAAAGCGATAGCGTCTGCCTGCAAAGAGGCATCTTTCACCAGCTGCTCCACTGTGACACCCAGTTTCTGGGCGGCAGGGAAAGAAAGAATGGGGAGAGCCCGACGGTGTTCGGGACGAGCTGCATCCCACAGCAGCTTGCTTACATTCATGGAGTCTCCTCCTTACTTGGTGCAGAACTCCAGAGCCACCTCAGCGGCGGTGGTAGCGTCGGGAGTGTAGGCGTCTGCGCCGATCATCTCAGCAAAGCCGGAGGTCAGAGGTGCGCCGCCAACCATGATCTTGACTTTATCATGGATGCCTGCTGCCTTAGCTGCCTTCACAACATCTTCCATGCCGCTCATGGTGGTGGTCAGCAGAGCGGAGATGCAGATCAGCTGGCAGTTTTCCTTGATAGCGGTTTCGATAAAGGTCTCGGGAGCTACGTCAGCACCCAGGTCGATAACTTCAAAGCCCTTACTTTCCATCATCATCTTAACCAGGTTCTTGCCGATGTCGTGCAGGTCACCCTTGATGGTGCCGATGCAGGCCTTGCCTGCGGGCTTCACATTCTCACCAACCAGCAGGGGCTTCAGAACTGCGGTGCCCTGGCTCATAGCGCGGGCTGCAACCAGAACTTCGGGAACGAATACTTCGTTCTTCTTGAACTTTTCGCCGATGATGCCCATGCCGTGGAGCAGACCGTTTTCCAGAATGTCCTGGGGGGTGTAACCCTGATCGATTGCCTGGCGAACCAGTTCCTTGACGATTTTAGCCTTGCCAGCCTGGAGCTGCTCGGAAATTTGCTGTAACATAATAAAAATCCTCCTATTGTTTTTTGTTTCTGAGTATAGTATAGTAAAATCATAGGAAAAAGTATTGTCTTAACTTACGAATTGTTGTTTAAAGTAACGGGGTGAGAATATGACCACAGAATTATTTTCCCGGGTGCCAAAAGAACGCTTAAAGGCAGTATTGGAGAATCTTCATGCCTTCACGAACCTGCCCATTCATCTGATCGATAATGAGGGTGTGCAACTGATGACCTTCGGGGAAAGCCCCCGGTATTGCCGGCTGCTGCAGCGAAACCTCTTCCCGGGGAAGGGATGCTTGGCGGTTTGTCTGCAGGTGGGGCAGCAGGCAAAAAAGTTGGGAGAACCCTATATTTTCTCCTGCCATGCGGACTTGAACCATATTGCATTTCCGCTTCTGAACCAGGGAGATTTGCTGGGCTGCATCATTGTGGGGCCGTTTTTGATGGATAAGCCCGACAGCACCCTGATCGCCAACCTGACAGAAAAACACAAGTTGACCCCGCTGCTCTCTTTGGAGCTTTATGATGAATTGCCGGCTCTGCAGGTTATCGAACCTGCCCGGGTCAACCAGCTGAGCCTCTTGCTGGAGCATCTTTTGTCGCCCCTTATGCCGGCGGAGCGGGCAATCCTCCTGCAGGCGAAAGAAAAGCTCTATCAGCAGTCCCGCATTAACGAGACCATCCAGCAGTATAAGGAAGAGCGGGTCAGCGGATCCCGTGCCTTTTTCCATGAGAAAGAAACTGCGCTGCTGCGGCGGGTCAGAACCGGCAATGTGCAGGAGGCAAAAGCGCTGCTCAACGAATTGATCGGCCATGTCCTCTTCAGTCAGGGCGGCAAGATGGAAAATGTACAGCTGATGGCGGTGGAATTGACCACGCTGCTAAGCCGGGTGGCCATCGACGGCGGTGCAGGAACGGAGAAAATTTACGGTCTTAACAGCCAGTATCTGACCCGCATTTTGGTGCAGCAGGATCAGGAAGAACTGTGTTACCTGCTGCAGGAAGTGGTAGAGAACTTCATGGATGCCATGTTTACCCACCAGGATCAGGGAAATCCCCACATCCGGAAGGCCTTGCGCTACATTGGTGAAAACTACACCCAAAAGCTGACACTGCAGCATGTAGCCGGTGAGGTAAATATCAGTCCCAATCATTTTTCAGCGCTGTTTCATAAGACCGTGGGTGTCAGTTTCCGGGATTACTTAAGCCAGCTGCGAGTGGAGGAGAGTAAGCGCTTGCTTCTCTACTCCGAGTATTCTTTGGCAGAGATCGCTTCGGCCATGGGATTTCCCGATCAGAGTAATTTTACAAAGGTATTCAAGCGGATCACCGGTATGTCGCCGGGAAAATACAGGGGGTAACCAATGAAGAAAATTACAGAGCATGTGTATGCATGGAAAGGAAGTGTGTGGGGCGGTGTTCTCCGTAAGGACGGCCATGCCCTGCTGATCGATGCTCCGGAATTTCCGGAAATGCCTTTGCTGCAGGAAACCCTGGAGGGAATTCTGCTGACCCAGCACCGGCGGCCCTATTCCGGCGGCATGTCTTACTGGAATGCACCCGTCTGGGCAAGCGAAGAAGAGGCAGCGCTGCTTCAAAATGCGGATCGGGTCTGGACAACCGGACACGGCAAATATCACCGTTATGAATGTATACCTGACCGTTTTTCTCCCTTTGAAAGCGTCTGCGCGGAACGGATCCTCCAAAATGGGGAAGTGATCTCCTGGCGGGGGCTGACCATTACTGTAATTAAGTTTTCTGCTCTGTCCAATGGAGATTGCGCCTATTTGGTGGAAGACGGGAATCAGAAGGTGTTATTCTGCGGCGGTCTTGCGATGGCCGGAGGCAAGATCCGGGAACTGTATAGTTTCCAGAAGGCACTTCCTGATATGATGGGTTACCATGGATATCTTGCCGGTTTGGTGGACTGGTGCAAGGGAATGGCCCGGGTGAAGGAACTGACGCCGGATGTGATGGTTCCCGCCTATGGCGAAGCAGAAGAGAATCCAGCGGAGTGCCTGGATTTGCTGGAAAAGCGGCTGAGAGCCTATGCCGATGCCTATGTGAAGGGCAGCGCCGTTCGCTATTATTTCCCCAAGGAATTCCATAAAGGCTTTGAAGTGCCTATGGGAATGACAGAACCTCCCTATACCAGCGCATTGGGTGTTCATCCTGTGTGGCTGCGGCGAATCGGGGAGACCACCTCTTATCTGATCACAGCCCCCTCCGGAAGGGCGATCCTCATCGACACCGGCGATCGGGAGGCCATCGACTATGTACTGCAGGCAAAGGCAGAGGGCAGCATTACCCACTTGGATGCCTGCTGGATCACCCATGCCCATGATGACCATCTGAATACCGCCTGGATGCTGGTACACGAATTTGACTGTGATTTGGTCACAACAGCGGCGGTGGCAGAGGTGTGCAGCCAGCCGGCGGCTTGGTTTCTGCCTGCACTTCCGGATTGCAACCTGAAATTCAAGGTGCTGGAAGATGGCACTGGATGGGATTGGGAAGGCTTCCGACTGACGGCCATGCATCTGCCCGGTCAGTGCATCGCGCATGCAGGCCTTTTGGTAGAAAAGGACGGGGACAAGGTCCTTCTGTGCGGCGACAGCTTTGCTCCCACCGGCCTGGATGACTACTGCGCCGAGAACCGGAACTTAACCGGCAAGGACAGAGGCTATGACCTCTGTGTGAAGCTGCTGCGCAAGTACGATGTACATCAGTTGGTCAATCAGCATCAGAGTGATCCGTTTATCTATGATGAAGCCTATTTGACCCATTTGGAAACCACTATGGCGGAAAGAGAAGCCTGTCTTGCGGATCTCCTTCCCTCTGATGTCGGCTTTGGTGTAGATCCCCAGTGGCTCCGGGCCTGGCCTATGGAACAGACGGTAACGGAAGGCGCGCCCATGCGCATCAGCGCTCAGGTTACTTCCCACGGCGACCATACTATCCGGATCTGTCCCGTCATTCCCTGGCTGGATGCACATCCGGAAGCGGTTGTCCATACCCACGGACTTAGCACCGGTACGGTTATGGAGGGAAGCGAACAATGTCCTGCAGACAGTTGGGTACATTTTGATTTGACAGCACCCGGGAAGGGAACCTATCAGATTCCTTATGAAGTGTGGCTGGACGGTGACTATATGGGAAGTTATACAAACTGCATTGTGCAGGTGATTTGAAATTTAACCGTTGAACCGATTCTGTGACTGTGCTACAATTTGTTTATAAACCAACTAAGCGATGAAAAGTTGAAAGGAGTTTCTTATGAAAGCATTATATTTGAAAGCCCCCAATCAGTTTGAAGTACGGGACGTACAGCTGCGTGCGCCCCGTCCCGATGAGGTCATCGTGAAGATCAAGGCCTGCGGCTTCTGCGGCCACGATAAGATCATGGCAGCCTATCACGGTGTAGAGTGGCAGCCTTTTGGTCATGAATTTTCCGGCGTGGTGGAAGAACTGGGCAGTGCGGTTACCAATCTTAAGGTAGGCGACCGTGTGGCTATTGAAACTTCTACCTTCAACCCCCTGGATCCTGCTGTGCTGAACGGCCATCCCGAGTGGGATACCAAGGGCCCCAACTATATGGATATGGAAGCAATGGAGCACACCGCAATGGGCTTTGCTGAGCGGACTGTAGTGCCCGCTGTGCTTTGCGTTCCTTTTGATGATATTCCCGATGAAGAGGCATGCTTCCTGGAACCCATGGGCGTGGCAGCTGACCTGATCCTCACTGCTGACATCAAGCTGGGCAACGATGTGCTGCTGATGGGTGCCGGTGCCATCGGTCTGATGGCTCTGCAGATGGCAAAGGCTTCCGGTGCGCGGAAGATCTATGTGGCTGAGCATAAGAAGAATAAGAAGAAGGCAGAGCTGGCTCTGAAGATGGGTGCGGATGAGATCATCTATACCGATGAAGAAGACCTGCTGAAGTTCCCCTTCCCCAGAGGCGGTGTGGATAGAGTCCTGGTGACCACTCCTCCCAAGACCATTGATATGGCTACCAAGGTCTGCAATGTGGGCGGCATCGTGGCATTTTTGGGCATCAGCTATGGCCCTGCAGCAATCGTCAGCTTTGACTCCAATGTGGTGCATCTGAATAAGCTGCAGATCCGCGGCTCCAATGCGATTCCCGCACTGTACTTCCCCCAGTGCATTGATCTGCTGAAGGCAGGTATCGTGGATGTGAAGCCTCTGATCTCCCATCGCTTCCGACTGGAGGATGCGCCCGAGGGCATCCATGCCTTCCTGAACGAGAGCGATATTGCCGTGAAGGCTGTCATGCTCGCCGACTGATTCTATGCAGAAAATTAACGGCCAGGACATGAAGCGCCATAATGTCCACCTGGTCATCAATACCATTATCCAATACGGTCCTATTTCCCGGACAGAACTGCGGGATAAAGTGGGTCTTACCGCAGCTACGGTCATCAATATCACCAATGATCTGCTGGAGAAGAATATCATTGTCCAGGAAGGTTTGGCGACGGCATCCAGTAAGGGCCGGAAAGCCCTGATGCTGAATGTAAACCCCACGGCCTTTTACATCCTGGGTGTAAGCATTACCACCCGGCGGCTGATTGTAGGTCTGGCGGATTTTCGGGGCGAGGTTGTGGATTCCATAGATGTGAGTATTCAAAATACCATCACCCCGGAGGAAACCCTGGACAGTATCCAGCAAAAAGTACAGACGCTGATTGAAAAACACCGTGTGCCCCGGGAAAAACTGGTGGGTATCGGTGTGGCAGCGCCGGGTCCTATCGATGCCCATACGGGCCTTATCACAGTTCCGCCGGATCTGCCTAACTGGCGCAATGTGCCGCTGCAGAAACTGCTGGAGGAACGGCTGATGATTCCTGTGCGGGTAGCCAATGAAACCAATGCTGCTGCTTTGGCAGAATGCTATGCAGGCGGCGATGAGAGAGAATTTGTGTTCTTTATCAGCTTGTTCCGCCTGGGTGTGGGCGGCGGACTGGTTCTGAACGGAGAACCTCTGCTGGGCTTCCATGGAAGTGCGGGTGAGGTAGGTCATTTGCTGGTACAGCCCGGCGGAAGACTATGCGGCTGCGGAAGCAGAGGTTGTCTGGAGGCCATGATCTCTGAAGACGCGCTGCTGGAGGCAGCTGCCGCAGGCGGCGCAGGGGAGATATCCCTGGAAGAGCTGTTTGCACGCAGTGAAAATATGGATCCTGTGTGCTACGCAGTGGTGAAGCAGGCGGCGGATTATCTGACCATGGCAATCTGCGATGTGGTGCACATGGTAAGTCCGTCCCGGATCGTGTTGGGCGGTCCTCTGGCGGAGATGTCCCCTCAGCTGCTGGAACTGGCATTCCGTCAGGTTCACAGCAGAAGTTATCCCCATGATTACAGCAACATTCGGCTGCAGCTGAGTACATTCGGTGAGCAGGTGTTCCTGCGCGGCGCCCTGAGTATCGCGGCTGGAGAATTGCTGCAGCAGCGTTTGGAAACCTTAGGTTCCTGAAATAAACCGCCTCCGGGATTCCCGGGGGCGGTTAGTTTTACCAAAAGAGAAACTGGGAAATTGTTGAAAAAGGAGAAAACGATCGGGTTTCCCCCAAAACGCCGGGATGCACTTTACAAACGAAAATAGGAATGATAAAATACCCAAACAAAGGGATGAGGGTTTTATAAACCTTTATTTTTAAAATGAATTTAAAAATAAAGAAAGCCGGATCCCTCTGTCACAGTGATACTTATGGCATTACGCCATTGGTATAAAAAACTTGAAGAAAGCAGGAAGAAATTATGAAGAAGTTAATTGCTCTGCTGCTGGCTCTGGTCATGGTTGTTGGCCTGGTTGCTTGCGGCGAAAAGGCACCCGAAGCTGCTCCCGAGGCAGCACCCGAAGCTGCTCCTGAGGCAGCTCCCGAAGCAGCACCTGAAGCAGCTCCCGAAGCAGCTGAAGAGATCGTTGTTGCTGGTATCGTGTTCCAGGACGACCAGTTCATGAACATGCTGACCAAGGGTTATGTTGACGCAGCTACCGAAGCTGGTGTCAAGATCCTGACCGACAACACCAACAATGACCAGGCTAAGGAAACTGAGCTGATCAACACCTACCTGGCACAGGGCGTTAAGGGCCTGGCTATCGCTCCCCTGAACACCGATGCATCCGTTGCTGCACTGCGCGCAGCTGACGAGCAGGGCATGAAGGTCGCTCTGACCAACATCGACCTGGCTGACGCTGAGTTCATCGTTGCTGGTTACACCTCCGACGACTACACCAACTGCCGTCTGGTTGGTAAGGAAGCTGCTGAGATCATCAAGGCAAAGCACGGCGATGAGACCATCAAGATCGCTATCGTTCAGTTCAAGTCCCTGCTGCCCGACAACTCCGGCAACCGCGTTAAGGGTTACCTGGATTCCCTGGACGAAGCAGGCGTTAAGTACGAGATCGTTGCTGACCAGGACGCATGGCTGCAGGATACCGCTCTGGAAACCGCTTCCGGCATTCTGACCGCTCATCCCGACGTTAACGTTATCATCACCGTCAACGACGGCGGCACCATCGGCTCCACCATGGCTGTTCAGAACGCAGGCCTGGCAGAGCAGATCATGGTCTTCGGCCACGACGGTTCCGACCAGATCTCCAGCATGATTCTGGACGACGCTTGCCCCCTGCAGGCTGTCGTTGCACAGGATCCCTACGGCCAGGGCTACAAGGCTATGACCGCACTGATCGCAGCTATCCAGGGTGGCGACTACTCCGCAACTCAGGGTAAGTGCGAGTACCTGGACGGCATCGTTCTGTCCTGCACCGATAAGGACTTCGTCAACTCCTGGCGTGTTGACAACGGTTTGGCAGCTATCGGCTAATTGCCGGCTGTAAAAATCGGATACTTCCCAAGTGAAACGAAGGGGGGATCCCTGATGGGATCCCCCCTTTTTCCAGAGTTAAGGCTCTTCAAAGAGCAAGATGAAAGGTTGAGAGTCTAATGAGCGTTTTGCACACCGAGCACATCTCCAAGCAGTACCCTGGCTGCCTGGCGCTGGATGATGTGAGTGTCTCCTTCGACAGCGGCAGAGTCCATGCCCTTTTGGGTAAGAACGGTTCCGGTAAGTCTACTTTGGTTAAGTGCTTTGCCGGTGCTATTAAGCCCACCAAGGGTGAGTTCTTCCTGGATGGCGAAAAGCTGAGCTTCGGTTCTACCACCGAGGCCAATGACAAGGGTTTTGCAACGGTTTATCAGGAAATGTCCCTGGTTCCCAGTCTGACCGTTGCAGAAAATATCTTCCTGGGCCGTATGCCCAAGAAGGCCGGTATGATTGACTGGAATAAGGCAAATAAAATGGCAGCTGAGCTGCTGAGCAAGATGGGTGTGGACATTGATCCTAAGGAAATTGTGTCCCGTCTGAGTATGTGGCAGTGCCAGGTTGTGGAAATCACCAAGGCAATGAGCTACAATCCCAAGGTTCTGATGCTGGATGAACCTACCTCCTCTCTGGCAACCAGCGAAGTAGAATGTCTGTTCAATGTTATCCGCGAGCTGAAAAAGCAGGATATCATTATTATCTATATCTCTCATAAACTCCACGAAATTCCCCAGATCACCGATACCATCACCGTTCTGCGTGACGGCAAACTGATCGGTACTGTGAATACCCATGAGATCACCAACCAGGGCATCATCGACATGATGTTCGGCGAGACCAAGATCCGCCGCCGTCCTGAGGACGTTGTTGCCGGTGAAGAAGTGATCATGGAAGTTAAGAATCTGTCCCGCAAGGGCAAGTTCGAAAATGTCAGCTTCGATCTGCATAAGGGCGAAGTCCTGGGTATCGCAGGTATGCTGGGCGCAGGCCGTACCGAACTGCTGAAGTCTATCTTTGGTGCGGATCCCCATGACGGCGGTGAAGTGGTGGTTGGCGGTGTGACCGCAAAGCGCCGCAGCACCCCCATCTCCATGAAGAAGATGGGTCTGGGCCTGACCCCTGAGGACCGTAAATTTGAAGGTCTGATTCTGATCCACTCTATCCGTGATAATCTGTGCTACGCAAGTATGGACAAGACCTCTCACGGCTGGCTGGAGGATAAGAGACTGCGTATCAAGGTTTCTGATCAGCAGGTTGAAGATCTGCAGATCAAGATTCCCGATATCAATGCCCGTGTCAGCAGCTTGTCCGGTGGTAACCAGCAGAAGGTTGTCGTTGGTAACTGGCTGAACACCAAGCCTCTGATCATGATGTACGATGAACCCTCCCGTGGTATCGACGTGAATGCGAAGCAGCAGATCTTCGAGATCATGTGGGAACAGTCCCGCCATGGCGTGTCCTCCATTTTCGTCTCCTCCGAACTGGAAGAGCTGCTGGAGGTTTGCCACCGCATCCTTATCATGAAGGAAGGCAAAATCATCGGCGAAGTCAGACCCGAAGATATCAATATCAATCAGTTGTATGCACTCAGTATGGGAGATGAGCAAGTATGAATAAGAACAAGATAAAGAACCTGCTGCTGGATCATATTATTGAGATCCTGCTGGTTATTCTGGTAGTTGTGATGAGCTTTGTCAGTGAGAACTTCCTGACCGTCAACAACATCATGAACATTTTCCGTAACCAGGCTCTGAAGGGCGTTATCGCTTTCGGTATGACCATGGTTATCATTTCCGGACAGATCGACCTGTCCATCGGTTCCACTGTAGCTCTGGGCGGCGTTATTATCGCTCGCTGCTGCCGTGACCTGCCCGGTGCCTGGGGCATCAGCGTAGATGTTGCCTGCTTCATCGGTATTGGCATTGCTATCCTGGCTGCCATCATCATGGGCTTGATCCATGCAATCGCACAGCACAAGTTCAATATGCCCGCATTTATCGTTACCCTGGCTTCCATGAACCTGCTGTATGGCCTGTCCGGTATGATCTGCGAAGGCTTCCCCATTGCAAACGCATTCCCCCAGTGGTTCCTGAAGATCGGTATCGGCAGAGTGGGTGTTGTTCCCATTCCCGCACTGATCCTGGTGGGTATTTTCCTGATTGCCCACTTCATTATGACTTACACCACTACCGGCCGTTCTATTTACGCAGTCGGCGGTAACCCTGAGTCTGCTCGTCTGTCCGGTATTAACGTATTCAAGAGCAAGTTCTTCGTGTTCGCAGCAGTTCAGCTGATGAGCGTTCTGGCAGCTATGATGCACTCCGCTCAGGTTGCATCCGGTTCCTACAGCTTCGGTAAGGGCTGGGAAACTGACGTCATTTCTTCCGTCGTTATCGGCGGTACCAGCATGGCTGGTGGTATCGGTAAGCCCTGGGGCACTCTGATGGGTGTTCTGTTCATGGGTGTTGTGGTCAACGCTATGACCATCCTGAACGTTGACATCTACGCACAGTATGTTGTCCGTGGTGCTATCATGTTCTTCGCAGTTCTGATGGCTACCTTCCAGGCTAAGGCAAAGGCATAAGGAGGATATTTCATGAAGCGTTCTGAAATCAATAAGGCACTGAAGGCTCTGGAGGCCATGTGCAATGAATACCGTTTTTCTCTGCCTCCCTTCTGCCACATGACTCCTGCTCAGTGGCAGGAAGCCGGTCACGAATGGGATGAAGTTCGCGACTGCATGCTGGGTTGGGATATCACCGACTTCGGTATGGGTGACTTCGAGAAGTTCGGTTTCTCTCTGATCACCATCCGTAACGGCAACCGCGCTATGGCAGACAAGTATCCTAAGGTCTACGCGGAGAAGCTGCTGTACCTGAACGAGGGTCAGATGGCTGCTAACCACTTCCATTGGTACAAGACCGAGGATATCATCAACCGCGGCGGCGGCAACTGCCTGATCCGTGTCTACAACTCTCTGCCCAACGAAGAGATCGACTACGAATCCGATGTCACTGTCCATATGGACGGCCGTACTTTCACCGTGCCTGCCGGCACCCAGGTCAAGCTGACCCCCGGTGAGAGTATCCACATCCAGCAGTATATGTACCATGACTTTGCTGTAGAAGAGGGCACCGGCCCTGTTCTGCTGGGTGAGGTCAGCCAGTGTAACGACGATAACACCGACAACCGCTTCAATCCCCCCGTGGGTCGTTTCCCCACCATTGAAGAGGACGAGGAACCCTACCGTCTGCTGTGCAACGAGTATCCTGTTGCTAAGTAAAAATTGCAGAAGGGGCATTTCTTGCAAGGGAAATGCCCCTTTTTCCAAAGAACGGAGGAAGAAATATGGATAAAATGAATCTGCTGCGCCATTGCGGCAACATTGAGCAGGTGGCCTATGTGCGCCCGGTGACTTATGCCGACGGCAGAGCATCCGGCCTGAAGGCTGTGTTGGTGAAAAACGGTAAATTGGAATTTAGTCTGCTGCAGGATAAGTGCCTGGATATCGGCCCTCTGTCCTACGGCGGTATCAATATGACGCTGCTGTCCAAGCCCGGCCTGCAGGGCCGCAACCCCTACGATACCCACGGTGAGGAGGCTGTCCGTTCCATTATGGGCGGCGCTATGTTCACCTGTGGCTTTGAGAACATCCACGGTCCCAGAACCGTGAACGGTGAGGAATTCCCCATGCACGGCAGAATGCGTACCACCCCCATGGAGAAGGTGGGCATGGATGCCTGCTTTGAGGGCGACGAGTATGTGCTGAAGGTCAGCGGCGAAGGCAGAGAGGCGGCTCTTTTTGGAGAGAATCTGATCCTGCGCCGGCAGGTGACCACGGTCTACGGCGAGAACACTCTGAAGATTCGGGATGAGATCGAGAACTGCACCTTCAAAGAGGATAAGTTGTGCTTCCTCTATCATTTCAACACCGGTTTCCCCTTCCTGGAGGGCGGCTGCCGTGTGCTGATCCCCCATGTGGAGTGTATTCCCCGCAATGAGGATGCCAAGGCAGGTCTGGGTCATCAGTTTGTGATGGACGATCCTGTGGACAATGCACCGGAGCAGGTATTCCTGTATGTGCCCAAGGCAGATGAAGCGGGCAACACCTTCGCGGCGGTTGTCAATGACCGGCTGGGTCTTGCTATGTGCATTCGCTGGAATGTGAAGGAGATTCCCTTTATCACCCAGTGGAAGACCATTGCTTCCGGCGATTATGCCATGGCATTGGAGCCCTGCAATGCAGGCTTCCAGAGCCGGGAAGAGGCACATGCTCAGGTTCTGCCTCCTATGGGCAAGCATGTAAACAACTATAGCCTCAGCATTCTGGATGGTAAGGATGCCATTGCGGCGCTGGACGCAGAATTTGCGGAATTGATGAAATAAGAAAAGCCGCCTTTCCGAAGAAAGGCGGCTTTTTTAGTGCTCCTTGCGGCCTTCCAAATGCCCGCAGCGGATCACCGGCGGCTTCGGGTCTGCAATTTCCCAATTGGGTTTTGGCTCTTTCTGCTTTTCGTTCATGTTACTGCCTCCTTTGCCGGTAGTATGCCCCTTGCGCTGGTTGACAAACGGCACAAATACAGTAAAATAAAGGAAAAGAAAGGGGGAATTGGATGCAATATCGCGATTTTAAGGGAAATCAAATCTCAAAACTGGGTTTTGGCGTAATGCGCTTGCCCACCGATCCGGATAATCCCGGCACTTTTGACCGGGTGGCCGGACAGAAAATCATTGACCGGGCGATGGAATTGGGTATCAACTATTTTGACACCGCCCATATTTATCAGAAAACAGATTCCGAGAAGTTCCTGGGTGAGGCTCTGAAAAAATACCCGCGCGACAGCTATTATCTGGCCACCAAATTTTACGGCAGTCCCAAGCGGGATATTCGTAAGACATTTTTTGAGCAGTTGGAGCGGTTGCAGACCGATTATGTGGACTTTTACCTGCTGCACTGCCTGGAAGAAGACACCTTTGCCCTCTATACAGATCCCGAACGGGACTACCTGGGATTTTTGCGGCAGATGCGGGCAGAAGGCAGAATTCGCTATTTGGGATTCTCGACCCATGCGTCACCGGAAATGCTGGAAAAATTCCTTGCCTATGATGATGGCTTCGACATGGCGCTGATGCAGCTGAACTTTGTAGACTGGGATCTGTTGGATGCCAAGGGGCAGTATGAAATTCTTACCAAACACAATATCCCCGTTTGGGTCATGGAGCCTCTGAAGGGCGGCCGACTGGCGACCCTGAACGAAAGTGCTTGCAAAATCCTCAATTCCGCAGCACCTGAAAGGAGTACACCCTCCTGGGGATTCCGGTGGCTGATGGGCCTTCCCAATGTGCATACAGTGCTCTCCGGCATGGGCAGCGTGGAGATGGCAGAAGAAAACGGAGCGTTGTTCCATGAATGCAAGCCCCTGGATGCGGCAGAGTTGCAGATTTTGGAGCAGGCGAGAGCAGCCTTTATCCATGAACTGGGTGTGCCCTGCTCCGGCTGCCGGTACTGCTGCGATGAGTGTCCGGAAGGCTTGGACATTCCTTTGCTGATCCGCTATTTTAATGAAAAATCCCTGGGTGGAGAAGCCTGGAAGATTCCCGGCCTGGATAAAGCGAAAAGTGCGGATGCCTGCCTGCAATGCGGCGCATGCATGGCCCATTGTCCTCAGAAGATCAAGATCCCGGAGATCATGGCGAAACTGCAAAAGAAAGAATAAAGAAAATGGGCGTGTTGCAAAATCATGCAACACGCCCATTGTTTTAGATATCATATTCTCCGATGACTTCAGCAGGGCCTTCCAGAATTAACCGGGAAATGCGGCCTCTCTTTCCTTCAACGGTGACATATAGGGTGCCGCCCTTGTTTTCCAGGGTCAGCTTGCCGCCGGGGAGCTTACCTTCGGTCCAAAGTACTGCTGCTGTGGAGCCGCAGCCGGTGCCGCAGGCTAGGGTATAATCTTCCACACCCCGCTCGTAGGTCATAATCCGCACGGAAGTGTCGGAAGTCCAGGCATAGAAATTTACATTGGCACCCTTGGGATATTCCGGAGCAAAGCGCAGCTCTTTTGCCTTGGGTCGCAGCATCGGGGCCATCTCCCAGTATAGGTGGGGCAGCTCTGTGACACTGTGGGGAATACCGGGATTGCCCAGCTCCACATATACCGCATCGTCCCGGCGGTAGAAATCCAGCACCTGGGGGTTGTTCAGATGGATCCGGTAGAGATTTTCATCTATGCGCCAGCCGGGAACCAGGCCGGCATCGGTCTGCACGGTCATTGCTTCTCCGGCAATGCCGTGATCAAAGGCGAATTTACAGATACAGCGGGCACCGTTGCCGCACATTTCACCGCGGCTGCCATCAGAGTTATAAAAATGCAGGCGAAAATCCGCGATTTCGGATTTACCAATTGCCATAAAGCCGTCAGCATGGGTTTTCGCGCACAGTTCTACCGCCATTTTGGCAAAATCCAGTTCTGTTTCCAGGCCCCGGGCATCGATGACCATAAAGTCATTGCCGGCGCCGCTCATATGCAAGCATTCCATGGGGTGTCCTCCGATGTGATTTTGATTAGTTTACCATAGAACCGGAGAAAAAGAAATACATAAAAAAATCCTGACCCGATGGGCCAGGATTTTATCTCATATAATTCCGCATAACGGACTGGAAACCGGACAAGGGATTCTTTCGCCTGCGGATGGACATGCCGTCCAGCACATGCCGGATCATCTGATGCCATTGCAAGGCGGTTAGACCGTTACTGTTGGGAACCAGCAGATAGGGACAGGCCGGCAGACGGCCCTTACCAAAATGACGGGCGAGGGTGCGTCCGCAGCCAAGAGCAATGGCGTAGGGCGCCAGGTCAAAGAAAACCTCAGGATTGTCATGGCTCAACTTCTGGATTTCAGAATGGGTAAGCTTATATAAGTGATGGCGCAGGCTCAGTACCTGGCCGATGGCATTGCGACCCTCTTCTGTGCGGCGGCCACCAAAGAATGCCAGGAATCCGCCGATTGCCTGGGTGGAAACGGCAAGAAGCGCCAGGGGGAACTGCTCGATGACAATACCCAGCACCAACCACAGAACACATAGGGCAGCAGCGGTCCAAAGGCGGGAGGACCGGTGCAGGAAGAGTCCTTCAGGCCAGAACTGGATCTGCCAGCTGCAGGCCAGGCCCACGGCTGAAAGGATCATCATAAACATCCAGCCATAATCCAGCATATTGCCAAGGATGATGCCGAAACAGGTGCCGCAGAGCAATCCGGTTGCTGCGATCAGTCCACGGAAAATCTTTACATGGGTGGTATCCCGTCTGTGACGGAACAGCTGCTGGGCAGAACGCTGCACACGAACGGTTTGAATCAGACGCTGATAGCCGGAAGAGGAGGTGTCGATCATCTGGCGATGGGAGAATAGGCTCCGGAAGCATTTTTGCTCAAAGGCGGTACGCTCATTTCCCATATCCATCTGCTTATGGATGTATACCCGACCCCGATGGTCCATGCGGATGCCCACATAACCAAGCTGCGCCCAGGAGAATACCATCAAGTTCAGATCCGCACCGGACATGGCCAGGACAGTACCCATCTGACCGGCACCAAAACCTTCCGGTGCCACAGCAGGGAAGCTGCGGAGGGGCAGGTAATTGCGCAGAAACAGAAGCCAGAAGAGAATTGCCAAACCGGCGCAGATGCTCACCAGATTGGTGACATCTTCCAAAGAGGGGAGATCGGCACGGGACTGGGGGAACAGCTCTTCGTTGGTGTCCAGGTACATGGTAAGGGTTTCGTGATCTTTTAATGTGCCCCAACTGCGGCCGGCGATGTTGGCGCCGGAAATGGAGTAAGTCAGGTCCTTCTCGATATTGGCCTGATGATAACCGCTGGAAAAACTGGGATGCTGGGTGATATTGCCGGGGAGGTTAATGGAAAACTGCAGCTGATCAATAGGGTAGGCAAAACCTGCCAGCAAAGGCAGTTCCAGCTGTAGACGCTTTTGCAGGGTTTCTCCGGAGCCGGTGGTTTGGGTTTTTACCACCGAATGGATGGTGTAGCCTACCGTAAAGGAATAGTCACCGGTAATGTTCATCACGCTTTTGCCCAGGTCTACCAAACGGGCCTGGCTTACCTTCTCGGTAAAGACCGGTCTGCCGTTTAAGGTCACATTGGTGGCGTTGACCGGGACAGGATAAATCAGTTTTTCCCGGGGATTTTCCAGGTGAAGTGTCACAGCGGAGGTGACTTCGCAGCTGCCGTTGGAGGAAACGGAGGCAATGATATTTACAGAGGTTGCCCGGGTGTTATCTGCTGCGGATACACCGACGCACAGACTCAACACCAACATCAGGCACAGAAGAAGTGAAATCAGACGATTCATGCTGCCGTCTCCTTTCATAAAATTTGGGATACTTCCCATTTTCATCATAATAGTCTAACATATTTGTGCAAAAAAAGCAAGCTGCAGGATACCGGAGAAATAAGCACCGCACCCGCGGCTGCGGGTGCGGTGAAATCTTAGCAGTAGAAATCCTTGATTTTCTTGGCGCGGCTGGGGTGGCGCAGCTTGCGGATTGCCTTGTTTTCAATCTGACGGATACGCTCACGGGTAACGCCAAAGTTCTGACCCACTTCTTCCAGGGTGTGGGTACGGCCGTCATACATACCAAAACGCATGCGCAGCACATCTGCCTCACGCTCGGTCAGGGTGTCCAGGATCTCCTTCAGTGCTTCTGCCAGCAGTGCGTTGGAGGTAGCATCTGCGGGGCCGGGGGTGCGCTCGTCTTCCACGAAGGAGCCGATGGAGGTGTCTTCTTCATCACCCACGGGGGTATCCAAAGACAGGGTGTCGGCAGCGGTGCGGTTTGCTTCGATGATCTTCTCAACGGGCAGACCCAGCTCTGCTGCGATCTCTTCAACAGTGGGCTCACGACCCAGCTCCTGCACCAGCTTACGGTTGCAGCGGGTGGCCTTGTTGATAACCTCTACCATATGCACGGGAACGCGGATGGTTCTTGCCTGGTCAGCAATGGCGCGGGTGATGGCCTGACGGATCCACCAGGTGGCATATGTAGAGAACTTGTTTCCCTTTGTCCAGTCGAACTTATCGACAGCGCGGATCAGACCGGTGTTGCCTTCCTGAATCAGATCCAGGATGTGCAGACCGCGGCCGGAATACTTCTTGGCAATGGAGACAACCAGACGAAGGTTAGCCTCAGTCAGCTTGTTCTTTGCGGCCTGGTCACCTTCAGAAACACGCTTTGCCAGATCGACTTCTTCCTCAGCGCTCAGCAGCTTGATCTGACCGATTTCCTTCAGGTACATTCTGACGGGGTCATCCAAGTTATACTCAGCAGCCAGGTCAACGGGGTCAACCAGGTCTTCCTCTTCTACATCTGCCAGGTCGATATCGCCGTCGATGGTAGCATCGTCCAGATCCAGATCCAGCTCGGAACTGACGATCTGAATGTTCATTGCTTCAAACTGGTCATAAATTTCTTCGATCCGCTCGGGGGACAGATCCATAGCTTCCAGGTGGGTAGCCAGGTCTGCGGCACGGATCATACCTTCCTTGCGGCCCTGGGCAATCAGCTTCTGCAGGGCTGCCTGCAGCTCTTCGGGGCTCTTTGCGGGCTTTTTCGTGGTACTCATATTTCCATCCCTCTTTATCTCATTTATTCGTGCTGTTAGACTATATCCCGATTTTTTGTTTTTGACAAGGGTTTTGTAAATAATTTTTCAAAAAAACAAAGATTTTTGCGTTTTTTACCGCTGCGATAGACAGTATTCCCCGTAATCTCACAAAACATACGGTTTACTTTTTTGGCAAGTTTTTGTATAATATGAGAATCAAATATAAACTGGCAGAGTATGCCGTTTTCCATAACACTATTTTGAGGTGTATCCTATGACAGACCTTTCCAAAATCAGAAATTTTTCCATCATTGCCCATATTGACCATGGTAAATCCACCCTGGCAGACCGACTGCTGGAAGAGTGCGATGCCATTGACCGCCGCATCCGTGCCGAGCAGATGCTGGACTCCATGGAACTGGAGAAGGAGCGCGGCATTACCATCAAGGCTACCGCCGCAACCCTGACCTATACCGCCGATGACGGGGAAGTCTATGCCCTGAACCTGATCGACACTCCCGGCCATGTGGACTTTAACTATGAGGTATCCCGCAGCCTGGCAGCCTGCGAAGGCGCCATCCTGGTGGTAGACGCTTCCCAGGGTGTGGAAGCTCAGACCCTGGCAAATACCTATCTAGCTATCGATGCAGGCCTGGAGGTGCTGCCGGTTATCAATAAGATCGACCTGCCCTCTGCCCGTCCCGCGGAAGTGAAGGCGGAGGTGGAGGATATCATCGGCATTCCCGCTGAGGATTCTCCCGAAATTTCCGCCAAGAACGGCATCAATATCCACTCCGTGCTGGAGATGATCGTTAAGGATGTGCCCGCACCCACCGGTGACCGGGAGGCTCCTCTGCAGGCACTGATTTTTGACAGCGTGTATGACTCCTATCGCGGTGTTATCGTCTATGTCCGTGTGAAGGAAGGCACTGTCCGTCCCGGTATGGATATTAAGATGATGGCCACCGGCGCATCTTATAAGGTAGTGGAAGTGGGTACCATGAGCCCCAACGGCCTGGTTCCCAGAGATGCTTTGGGCGCAGGCGAAGTCGGTTATATTACCGCTTCCATCAAGACCATTGCGGACACCCAGGTGGGTGATACCGTTACCGCTGTGGAAAATCCCGCTCCGGAACCCCTGCCCGGCTACCGTCCTGTGCAGCCCATGGTCTTCTCCGGTGTGTACCCCGCTGACGGTGCCAAGTACCAGGATCTGAGAGAAGCCCTGGAAAAGCTGAAGCTCAACGATGCTTCCTTTGCTTATGAGCTGGAAAGCTCCATTGCGCTGGGCTTTGGTTTCCGCTGCGGATTCCTGGGCCTTCTGCATATGGAGATCATTCAGGAGCGACTGGAGCGAGAGTACAACCTGGATCTAATCACCACTGCCCCCAACGTTGTGTACCGCATTACCAAGAACACCGGTGAAGTGCTGATGGTTTACACCCCCCTGGATTACCCCGATCCCATGGAGATCCAGCTGGCAGAAGAACCCTTTGCCAAAGTCAATCTGATTGCGCCCCAGGAATATGTGGGTAATATTATGGAACTGGCCCAGCAGCGCCGTGGCGAGTTCAAGGATATGGTCTATTTGGATGCCAACCGTGTGGAGCTGCATTATGACATGCCCCTGAACGAGATCATCTATGACTTCTTCGATGCGCTGAAATCCCGTACCCGCGGCTACGGTTCTTTGGACTATGAACTGATCGGCTACCGTCCCAGCAAGCTGGTGAAGCTGGATATTCTGCTCAACGGCGATATCGTGGACGCCCTCAGCTTCATCCTCTTTGCGGAAAATGCCTATCCCCGGGCCCGTAAGATCTGCGAAAAGCTGAAGGAGAACATTCCCCGCGCCCAGTTTGAAATTCCTGTCCAGGCAGCCATCGGCGGCAAGATCATCGCCCGTGAGACCATCAAGGCTCTGCGTAAGGACGTGCTGGCCAAGTGCTACGGCGGCGATATTACCCGTAAAAAGAAGCTGCTGGAGAAGCAGAAGGAAGGTAAGAAGCGTATGCGTACCTTTGGTACTGTTTCCGTTCCTTCCGAGGCCTTCATGGCAGTTCTGAAGCTGGACGAAGATTAATTTTAAAAATTTTCACTTTGTGTGTAACCTTTCCCTTGCAGAATCCCTTATATAGGGTGAAGGGGAAACAAACTTGGAGGCAAACATGCCCTTTTTTACCCGTAAGAATAAGAAACCCCTGGGAATCTATATCCACATTCCCTTCTGCCGAAGCAAATGTGTGTACTGTGATTTCTACTCTCTGGCCAATCGGGACAGCAAACTGATGGAGCATTACCGCAGAGCCATCTGTGAACACATTCGGGAGGCCGGTGAGCAGGCTCCCGACTATCTGGTGGACACGATCTATTTTGGCGGCGGCACCCCCAGCTTCTTCGGCCCCGACGGTATGACGGCAATTCTTACCGCCATCCGCAAGAGCTTTGATGTATCTCCCGCTGCGGAGATCACCTTTGAAGCCAATCCCGACTCTGTTGACAAGCGTCTGCTGCGGAAACTGCGCAATGAGGGCTTTAACCGTGTCAGCCTGGGCATCCAGTGTGACGATAACGAGATCCTGGAGAAAATCGGCAGACCTCACACTTATCAGCAGGCGGTGGAAGCCTATAAGCTGATTCGCCGGAAGGGATTCCGAAATGTGTCTGTGGATCTGATGTACGGTCTGCCCGGACAGAGCCTGGAAGCCTGGCTGGAGACCCTGAAAAATGTGCTGAAGCTGAAGCCGGAGCATATCAGCTGCTACGGCCTGAAAGTGGAGGAAGGCACGCCCCTTTATGATGTGCAGGAATTTGCGAATCTTGCCGACGATGACACCCAGGCAGATATGTATTTGTCTGCCATTGAGATCCTGCGCAAGCGGGGTTACCGCCAGTATGAGATCTCCAATTTCTGCCGCAAGGGTCATGTATCCCGGCATAATCTAAAGTACTGGAGCGGCGAGGAATACCTGGGTTTTGGTCCGGATGCTGCATCCGACTTCGGCGGCCGCCGTTTTACCGCGGTGCGGGATATTCACGCTTACATTGAAGGCATTATGACCGACGGTGTGGTGCTGCGGGAAATGCAGGAAGTGCCGCCCAGAGATCGGGCCGGCGAGTATCTGATGATGCGTCTGCGGACTTCTATGGGTATCATCCCCGAGGACTATGAGCGGCAGTACCTGCTGCCCTTTGCTCCCCTGGAAGTGGCCCTGGAGAATTTCCGGAACCGTGGTCTGGCAGTGAAGACCTTTGACGGTCGTTGGCATCTGACACCGGAAGGATTTCTGCTCAGCAATTCCATTATTTCCGATTTGCTGATCATCCAGGAAGGCTGCGAGTCTATCACAAAACGAAGAAAATAAGGATGTTTTAAGGAGGAACACCGCATGAAACGTTTATTTACCATTTCTCTTGTGCTGCTGATGCTGCTTGGTCTGCTGGCAGGCTGCGGTGCAAAATCTTATGAATCCGCTGCTCCTGAAGCGGCACCGGAAGCAGCTCCCGAAGCCCCTATGGCGGAAGAAGTGATCTTCGATGAATCCGCAACCTCTACCGATAAAGGCGGCTCCGCAATGCCGGAAAATCAGAAGCTGATCCGCACTGTCTATATGGATGCGGAAACCAAGTCCATGATGGATCTTCTGAACTGGATGGACGGCCGTGTGGCGGAACTAGGCGGCTATTATGAGCAGAAGTCTGTCTACCGCAGAGGCAGCCGGGATGACGGCAGCTACTACCACTCCGGCGACTTCATGATCCGTATCCCTGCGGAGAATCTGGACCGGTTTGTGTCCATGGTCGGCGAGGAAGCCAATGTGACCTCCACCTCCGAGTCCACAGAAAATGTGACCCTGACTTATGTGTCCACCCAGAGCCGGGTGGAGGCCCTGGAAACCGAACAGAAGCGGCTGCTGGAACTCTTAGAAAATGCCCAAACCATGGAAGATCTGCTGACCATCGAAGCACGGCTTACCGATGTGCGCTGGGAGCTGGAAAACTACGCTTCTCAGCTGCGGGTACTGGATAACCAGGTCAATTACAGCACCATCCATCTGAATGTTTGGGAAGTGGATGAACCCACTGTGATCGCTGAGCGCACCGTTTGGCAGAAGATCGGCGATGGCTTCACTAAGAATACAAGCAAGATGTGGAATGGCCTTGTGAATTTCTTCATTTGGCTGATCACCGTGATTCCTTATCTGATTCCTCTGGCTCTGATTGCCGGTGCGGTTGTACTGGCCGTAAGACTGCTGAAGAAGGTAAAGATCCGCAAGAAGGCAAAGAAAGAGAAGCCGACAGAAACAGAAAACTGAAAAACAAACGCGCCAAGGCAAATAAGCCTTGGCGCGTTTTGCATTGCTTCTTATTTCATAAATTTGTCGATAGCCAAACACAGATCGTCGATGGCATCTTCATCTCCGGCTACCACAGCATCCACCATACAGTGGCGCATATGGTCTTTCAGAATGACTTTACCGGTATTGTCCAGGGCAGAGCGAACAGCTGCCAGCTGCACCAGCACTTCAGAGCAGTCATAGCCCTCTTCTACCATCCGCTTGACTTTTTCCAGGTGACCGATAGCTCTTGCCAGACGGTTGACAACTGCCTTCTGATTTTCATGGATGTGGCCATGGGTGTGCATATAGCTATGTTCGTCATCAATGATGTGGGTATGGATATGTTCGCCCATGCTATCACTTCCTTAACTGTTTTTCTTATCATACTCTATTTTGCTAAATTCCGCAAGCCCCGGGAGGGGATAAAATTCTTAAGAAAACAGTTCAAAAAATTGACGAAAGGGAACATTTCTGCTATAATATATCAGCTAATTGAGAATATCGCTTCCGTTGGAGGATTTTTACTATGAGAATGAGAAGAATGAAGAACCTGCAGCCCCGTATGGAGGCTTGCGGCGATTACCGGATCGCAGAGCCTGCTGCTTATAAGGGTAAGTGGAGAAGCCTGATGCCCGAATGCTCCGCACTGTGGGTGGAAGTAGGCTGCGGCAAGGGTAAGTTTACCGCCGAGACTGCCCAGGCCAATCCCGATGTGCTGCTGATCGCTGTGGAGCGCTGCCGGGAGGCTATGGTAGTTGCTATGGAAAAGGCACAGGGCATGGGTCTTAAGAATGTATTTTTCATTGATATGGATGTTGCCAATATTGAAGACATCTTTGACCGCGGTGAGATGGATCGTCTGTTTATCAACTTCCCCGATCCCTGGCCCCGCAAGAAGAATGCCAAGCGCCGTCTGACCCACAGAGGCTTCCTGGATAAGTACTGCCGTACTGTCCGCGAGGGCGGCGAGATCCACTTCAAGACCGACAATGCACCCCTTTTCGAGTTCTCCGTGGAGGAGTTTGCCGCCTGCGGTCTGCAGGTGAACAATCTGACCCGGGATCTGCACGCAAACGGCATTGTGGGCATTATGACCGGCTATGAGGAGAAGTTCCACGCACTTGGCACTCCCATCAACCGCTGCGAAGTGGTATGCAAGCCCTTCGTTCTTCCTAAGGAAGAGAAGAAGACAGAGGAGACCGAAGAATGACCACTTATTTTGCAGGAAGCTGCGAAGTGGCGGTAATCGGTGCCGGTCATGCGGGTATCGAAGCGGCCCTGGCCTGCGCCCGCTTAGGTCATAAGACCATCCTCTTCACCATCAATCTGGATGCGGTGGGCAATATGCCCTGCAATCCTGCCATCGGCGGCACCGGCAAGGGCCACCTGGTGCGGGAACTGGATGCCCTGGGCGGCCAGATGGGTGTGGCAGCGGATGCGGCCTGCATCCAGTACCGGATGCTCAACAAGGGCAAAGGCCCTGCCGTCCATTCTCTGCGAGCGCAGGGTGACCGCCGTAAGTACCAGCAGTACATGAAGCACGTGCTGGAGCTGCAGGAAAACCTGGAACTGAAGCAGGCGCAGATTGTGGAAGTGTATGTGGAAGATGGTGCGGTTACCGGTGTGCGTACCCAGCTGGGTGCCCGTTATGATGCCAAAGCAGTCATCATTGCCAGCGGCACTTATTTGGACAGCACCGTCATCACCGGTGAGTCCGTCCAGTCCGCAGGCCCCGACGGCATGCATGCCTCTATCGGCTTGGCCGATAATCTTCGGCAGCTGGGTTTGCCTCTGCGCCGGTTCAAGACCGGTACACCTCCCCGTGTTAATCGCCGCAGTATCGATTTTTCTCAGATGGAGCTGCAGCCCGGTGATGAGAATCCCGAACCCTTTTCCTTCCGTACCGAGCATGCCCTCTATAATCAGGCAGTTTGCTATCTGATTTATACCAACGAAAAAACCCACGAGATCATCAAGGCGAATCTGCACCGCAGTCCCATGTATGACGGTACCATCTCCGGTGTTGGCCCCCGTTACTGCCCCAGTATCGAAACCAAAATCGTCCGGTTTGCGGAGAAAAACCGCCATCAGCTGTTCATTGAGCCTTGTGGCCTGGACACCGAAGAGATGTATATCCAGGGATTTTCCTCTTCCCTTCCCGAGGATGTGCAGATCGAAATGCTTCACACCATCCCCGGCCTGGAGAAGGCAGAGATGATGCGCCCTGCCTATGCCATCGAGTATGAGTGTGTAGACCCCACCAGCCTGCTGCCCACTTTGGAGTACAAGAAGATTTCCGGCCTTTACGGCGCCGGTCAGTTCAACGGCTCTTCCGGTTATGAAGAAGCGGCTGTCCAGGGTCTGGTTGCCGGTATCAATGCGGCGCTGAAGCTGGAGGGCAGAGATCCTCTGATTCTCACCCGTGATACCAGCTATATCGGCACCCTGATCGATGACCTGGTGACTAAGGGTACGGAAGAGCCCTACCGGATCATGACCAGCCGTTCCGAGTATCGTCTGCTTCACCACCAGGACAATGCGGATCAGCGGTTGGCTCATATCGGCGCTGCCGTAGGTCTGGTGCCCCAGGAGCGGCTGAAGCAGGTAGAAGAGAAATACCGGCAGGTTGCCAAGGAGATTGCTCGTCTGGAGGGTAAGGGTGTCCCCGGAACGCCGGAACTGAACGAGATGCTGGCAATGCGGGAATCCACTCCCGTGGAGAATTCCGCCCGCCTTGCAGACCTTCTCCGCCGTCCCCAGGTGACTTACGAAGACATCGCGCCCTTCGATGTGACCCGCCCAGAACTGCCCGCTGCGGTGACCCAGGAGGTGGAGATCCAGGTAAAGTATGCCGGCTATCTTGCCCGCCAGGAAAAGCAGGTGGCAGAATTCAAAAAGGAAGAATCCCGTCTGCTTCCTAAGGATTTGGACTACAATGCAATTGCCGGTCTGCGTTTGGAAGCCAGAGAAAAACTGGCGGAGATCCGCCCCATGTCCATCGGCCAGGCAGGCCGTGTGTCCGGTGTCAGCCCTGCGGATATTGCTGTGCTGCTGATTTGGTTGGAACAAAATAAATAACACCTTTTCACCTCTGATCCGTATAATGATCAGAGGTGATTTTTTATGCCCATTGTGAATACGCAAGTACCCATCACATCGAAGCTGACAGAGCAGTATCTGCAGCAGATCGCGGAAAAGTACCCCTTCGCCAGGCTGGAAAAAGTGGGAACCACAGATTATCAAAGACCTCTTTGGATGCTTACCATCGGCACGGGAAAGCGCCATGTACTGTTCACAGCAGCCCACCATGCCAATGAATGGATCACAGCGCTGGTGCTGCTGAAATATGCGGAGGATTTGGCGGAAGCGATTGGGAGCAACGGGATTCTCTTCGGCCAGCGGGCAAAGGAAATGGCGGAGGCGGTGATGATTCACATTGTTCCCCTGGTCAATCCGGATGGGGTGGACCTGGTGACCGGCGCTATCGGACCGGATGAGACGCAATATGCCGCGGCAAAAAGCTTTTCCGAAAACTATCCGGACATTCCGTTTCCGGAAGGGTGGAAAGCCAATCTCTTGGGGGTGGATTTGAATCTTAATTATCCGGCAGGATGGCTGATGGCCCGTGAGATCAAATTCTCCCAGGGGTACACCAGACCCGGCCCTCGGGATTATGTGGGCCGTGCGCCCCTGGATCAGATGGAAACCAGGGCGCTGGCAGAATTGACGGAGGAATTGGAGCCGGATTTGGTGCTGGCCTATCACAGCCAGGGGAAAGAGATCTATTGGAAGTTTAAGGATTATGCTGTGCCCGGAGCGGAGGAGCTGGGGCAGGTAATGGCAAAAGTCAGTGGATATAAGCTGGCAGAGGTGCCTTATGAATCTGCGTTTGCCGGATATAAAGATTGGTTTATACAAAATTATCGCCGTCCCGGCTATACGGTAGAGGTGGGAATCGGCACAAATCCTTTGCCGCTTTCCCAATTTTCGGAGATTTATCGTGATAATGTGCCGCTTTTAAATATTACAGCATTGGGAATAAAAAACAGTTGACAGCATAAACAAATTACTATATTATAAACATAAGTTAAGAAAAAGGAAGGGGTATAGGAGATGACACAAAGAGAACGCCAAATCCTGGCGCTGATCGCGGCAAATCCTATGATTTCTCAGCAGGAATTGGCAGACACTCTGAATATCACCCGCTCTTCTGTGGCGGTACACATTTCCAATCTGCTGAAGAAAGGCTATATCGCAGGTAAGGGTTATGTACTGCGCACAGGCAGTTATGCAGTCGTGGTTGGCGGTGTGAACGTGGATATCGGCGGCCGCTCCCACCGCAAGCTGGTAGCAGCGGATTCCAATCCCGGAAAAGTTTCCATCAGCCTGGGCGGCGTCGGACGGAATATTGCCCACAATATGACTTTGTTGGGTGTGGATGTGAAGATGCTGACCGCTATGGGCGAGGATGTATACGGCAATCGGATCGCCGCATCCTGCACAGAGCTGGGCATTGATGCCAGCCGTGCTCTGCGGGTTGCTGAGTGTGCAACCTCTACTTATTTATATATCGCCGATGAATCCGGTGAGATGGCGCTGGCTCTGTCCGATATGGAGATTTGTGACAGAATCACCCCCACTTATCTAGCAGGCAACCAGCAAATGCTGAGCAATGCCCGGGTGATTGTGGCCGATACCAATATCCCTGCGGAGACCCTGGTATATTTGGCAGAGAACAGCACGGCACCGATTTTCTGTGATCCCGTATCTACCATCAAAGCGGAAAAACTGCTGCCGATCCTGGACAGAATCCATACCCTGAAACCCAATCGTCTGGAAGCGGAACTGCTGTCCGGAGTAAAAATTCTGGAAAAGCAGGATGCGGAAAAGGCGGCAAATGTACTGCTGGAAAAAGGTGTGCAGAGAGTCTTCCTTTCCATGGGTGCGGAGGGCGTTTATGCCGCAACAGCTCAGGAGCAGATGTGGCTTGACAATCTTTCCGGCCAGATGGTGAATACTACCGGCTGCGGTGATGCCTTTATGGCAGCCCTGGTTTGGGCCTATATGCAGGATCTGGATCTGAGAGAAACCGCCCTGGCCGGTCTTGCTGCCGCATCCATTGCGATGGAATCTGCAGAAACCATTAACCCCGCCATGAGCGCAACGGCGCTGAAGCTGCGGATGAGTGAATAAATAAAAACATTCTAAGGAGAACAGAATTATGAATATCAATAAGTACCTGGACGTAAATCCCGAAGTTGCTGAGGCAATTGCAAACGGCAAGCCCGTTGTTGCTTTGGAATCCACCATTATTTCCCATGGCATGCCCTATCCCCAGAACGTGGAGACTGCTCTGAATGTGGAGCGCATCATCCGTGAGAATGGCGCTGTACCCGCAACCATCGCCATCATTGGCGGCCGCCTGAAGGCAGGTCTTACCGCTGACGAGATCGAGTACTTCGGTAAGAAGGGTCAGGCAATTCATAAGGCTTCCCGCCGTGACCTGGCAGTGCTGTGCGCCCGCGGCGAGGACGGCGCTACCACCGTTACCACCACCATGATCATTGCCCACATGGCAGGCATCAAGATCTTCGCAACCGGCGGTATCGGCGGTGTACACCGCGGCGCTGAGACCACCATGGATATCTCCGCTGACCTGGAAGAGCTGGGCCAGACTCCCGTTATGGTTGTCTGCGCAGGTGCTAAGTCCATCCTGGA
>JAFOBK010000061.1 GCA_017381835.1 Oscillospiraceae bacterium
CACAAGCATTTGTACTGCGGCTTTTTCTTTTTCCGGGTCATAACCCGTATTGCACAGAAACGGGCGATAGCCATGTTGGAGCGCCATTGTATCTATATGGGCAGCCAATTCTGTAAAGTAGGGATTGCGAATGGACGGAACAATCAGGCCAATGGTTTTTGCTGACTTGCGAAACAGGGTTCTGGCTACCTCATTGGGGACAAAGCCAGTTTCTTCAATCACCCGCAGGACACGCTCTCTTTTTTCCGGATCTACTTTTGCCGTGCCGTTCATAACACGGGACACCGTCGCTGCAGAAACCCCTGCCAATTCGGCTACTTCTCGAATACTTATCATTTCAAATTTCCCCTCTTTCGCAGAAAAACTTGTGCCGGATCACGTCTACTCACATTGATATTCCTTTTCCCATTGCTATGCAGACGAGGCGATTCATCTGCATAGCCTTTAGGAGAGCAACAATAATCCGAAGATTATTTTGTTAGCATATTAGCAGGAACACTTTTTATTTTCCTGTAGTCTGATGACATTACTTACCTGTCATACATCAGGAAAATGTATACGATGTGAAGCTATGGAATGCTTCATCTTTCCGAAGAATGCAGGACGGCCACTGGGGATGGTGAATGCTGTCAGGGTAATGCTGGGTTTCCAGACAGAAGGCACTGCGGGAGCTGTACTCTTTTCCGCCTTTTCCCTTTCTGTCGGTCAACGCGTTGGCTGTATAAAGCTGCACACCGGGCTGATCCGTATCAGTGACCATGGTAATGCCGGTTTGATCTCCAACAGTGGTTGCCACTGGGTGGCCGCTAATCACAAAATTGGAATCGTATCCGCCAAAGGGTTTGACACAGTGTTCGTCATTATCTGCATCCCGGCCGATGGCCTTAGGGGTACGGAAATCCATGGCGGTACCCTCTACCGGAATGATCTCACCTGTGGGCACACAATCTTCTGCATTGAGAGTAAACTGATCTGCTTTGATTTCCATCACATGCTGATTAACGTTCCCGTTTCCGGCACCGTTGAGATTAAAGTAGCTGTGGTTTGTAAAGTTCACAACAGTATCCTGGTCAGATTCCGCATCATAACGAATTACCAGGCTATTTCCTTCCCAACCGATGGTAACGCGGATGTTCAGATTTCCGGGATAGCCTTCTTCTCCATCAGGAGAAAAGCGCGAAAAGACAACGGTCTCTCCTTTCTGCTCACTATCCCAAACATACCCGTTAAAGCCACGCTTACCGCCATGAAGATGGTTTTCTCCGTTATTGGCATATAGAGCATAAGTCTTTCCGTTCAACTGGAAGCTGGCACCCTTAATACGGTTGGCAACACGGCCAATTGTCGCACCCAGATAGCAATCATCGGAAACATACGCTTCCAGCGTATCATATCCCAAAACAACATCCACTGGATTTCCGTTTTTATCGGGAACAACAACGGAGCGGATGATAACACCATAATCTAAGATTTCTGCTGTCAAACCGTTTTCTCCCTTTAGGGTCCAGCAGGATACCAGTGTGCCATCGCACAGTATTCCAAATTCTCTCTTGGAGATTGTCATATACGAATCACCCTTTTTCAGTTGCACTTAGGCAAATCAATTTCCGCTTGCGTTCTTTGCAAAATTCCAGGCACTGCGGCACATATCCTCTACAGTGTGGGTAGCTTCCCAACCCAATAGTGTCTTGGCCTTTTCTGCATCTGCCCAGAAAGCAGGCAGGTCACCATCACGGCGGGGACCAAACACATAGGGAAGATCCATCTCGTTGGCAGTCTTAAAGGCATTGACCAGTTCCAGCACAGAAATACCGTTGCCGGTACCCAGGTTGATGGCTTCTACTCCTTCTTTATCATTAGCAAATTCCAGTGCCTTCAGATGGCCAACTGCCAGATCTACCACATGCAGGTAGTCTCTCTGACAAGTGCCGTCGGGAGTAGGATAATCATTGCCGAAAATGGTCAGTTTTTCCAGCTGACCTGCTGCAACGCGGCCAATATAGGGCATCAGGTTGTTAGGAATGCCGTTGGGATCGTCACCCAGGAGACCGGACTCATGGGAACCGATGGGATTGAAATAACGCAGCAGAATCGCACAGAAGTCAGGATGTGCGGTCACATAGTCTGTCAGCACCCGCTCGATCATGACCTTAGTCCAGCCGTAGGGACTGGAGGACTGGATGGCAGGCATCTCTTCCTTATAAGGATGGGGATTGTTGGGGCCGTAAACGGTGGCAGAAGAAGAGAAGATAAACTTCTTGCAGTCAAACTCTTCCATCACTTCCAGCAGAGAGAATGTGCTGTCCAGATTATTGCGGTAGTACTGCAGCGGTTTCTTTACACTCTCGCCTACTGCCTTGAAAGCTGCAAAGTGGATGATGGCATCGATTTTATGAGCAGAAAATACGGTGCGCAGCGCATCCTTACTCTTGCAATCCAGCTTATAAAATGCAGGACGCTTGCCGGTGATGGTCTCAATGCGGTCAACAACATCTGCTTTTGCATTGGAAAGGTCATCCACGATAATGGGCATATGGCCTGCCTTAATCAGTTCTACTACAGTATGGCTGCCGATATATCCGGCGCCGCCGGCAACTAAAACATTCATGATTATACCTCCTGGTTTACATGATCTACAAAGCGCAGGAATGCTGCTCTGCCTTCACAGGTATTCTTATAGACACCTGCATCCTCCAAAACCGCAGCAAACACCTTACCGGTCTCCTGCAGGATGATATCCAAAGCATTTTCAGCAGTAAAGGTGTACTTCTCCTTCAGTTCGGCGAGCCACTGGGCATGCTTGCTCAGCGCTTCATCAGCAGAGATATCCTTGCCGGAAGCTGCAGCTTCCGCCAGATCAGCCAGTTCTTTCTTCAGGCGGCTGGGCAGAACTGCAAGACCCATGACCTCAATGAGGCCGATGTTTTCCTTCTTGATGTGGTGCTTATCTGCATGGGGATGGAACACACCCATAGGATGCTCCTCCGTGGTGATATTGCAGCGCAGCACCAAATCCAGCTCGTAGTCCTCACCTCTGCGGCGGGCAATGGGGGTAATGGTGTTATGAGGCTGACCGTCAGAGAATGCGATAACGCTGACGCTTTCATCGGTATAGCCACGCCAAGCCAGCAGAATCTTATCTGCCAGGTCTGCAATTCTTGCAGGATTTGCGCCCTGCAAGCGAATCACACTCATGGGCCACTTGACAATACCAGCCTTCACATCCTCAAATCCCTTGAAGGTCAGCTGCTCCTCAACAGGAGAGGTTTCCATGGCAAAGGTATAGTGACCACCCTGGAAGTGCTCATGGCTCAGGATAGAACCGCCTACGATGGGCAGATCCGCATTGGAACCCACAAAGTAGTGGGGGAACACACGGACAAAGTCCAACAGCTTTTCAAAGGCGGACTTGTCGATCTTCATGGGAGTATGCTGGGCATTGAAAACGATGCAATGCTCATTATAGTAAACATAGGGAGAATACTGCAGGCACCAGTCAGCGCCGCAGACTTCGATGGGAACAATGCGGTGGTTTGCACGGGCAGGATGGTTCATGCGGCCTGCATAGCCTTCGTTTTCTACACAGAGCTGGCACTTGGGATAAGCAGTCTGGGGAGCATTCTTAGCTGCAGCGATGGCCTTGGGATCCTTTTCAGGCTTAGAAAGGTTGATGGTAATATCCAGTTCACCGTATTCGGATGCGTACTTCCAGCGCATATCCTTGGCAATGCGGTAGCGGCGGATGTAGTCAGTATCGCAGCTGAACTTGTAGTACCAATCAGTAGCCTTAACAGGATCTTCTGCGTACTTTTCCCGGAAAGTACGGATCACTTCACGGGGCATGGGGGTCAGCGCGCCCATAATACGGGTATCAAAGATATCCTTTGCAGTAATGCCGTCATCGCAAAGGCCCTTTTCTACAGCATAGTCCAAAATGCCAGCCAAAATCTCTTCCAGATCCTCAGACTGGGGTTCGTCAGAAGGCTCATAGTCGGACTTACCCAGCAGATCCAGCAGACGGTTTACCAGCACAATGTGATCCTCTGGTTCTGCAAGGCCATTATTCATGGCATAAGATACCAAAGCATCGATGTAGGTTTCAATCTTCATAATATTCCCTCCAATGTACGCTTACTCAGCAGGAACAGCCGGCACGCCGCCCTGAGGACGAATGCTCAGCACGTGGCAGGCACCTTCACCCAGCACACCGTCAATACCTGCACGGAAGTCTTCCAGGATCTCAAACGGAACAAATGCCTGGACAGTACCGGCAAAGCCGCCACCGTGGACACGGTAGGCACCCTTACCCTGCAGGTAATGCTCACACATTGCCAGCGCCAGAGCCACATCCTGGTGCTCCTTATAGCCGGCAGGAATAACGTTCTGCAAGTACATATAGGAGGAATAGCCGCTTTCCTTGATGAGCTTCAGGAAGGTATCAAAATCACCCTGCTCCAGAGCTGCCACCTGCTTGGGCACACGAGCATTCTCCTGGTAGAAGTGGACAGCACGCAGCACCGCACGGTCACCGCACTTCTGACGCAGCTGGGGGATCGCAGCAAAGAACTCCTTTTCGTCGATCTGGGTCAGCACTTCCTTGCCAAAACAGGCGCAAACCGCCTTGATTTCGCCAGGGATCGCCGCATACTCATCTGTCAGATCCGCGTGGTCTGCGCCGGAGTCGATGATACACAGGGCATGTCCGCAAGCAGCAAAATCAAACGCAACAGGCTTGATCACAGGGTGATCCTTGTCGAAAAAGTCAATGGTCACCAGATTTCCAACAGCAGAAGCTGTCTGATCCATCAGGCCGCAGGGCTTGCCAAAGAACACATTCTCCGCGTACTGACCAATCTGCGCAACCTCCGCCTGAGAAACCTTTGCTTCAAAGAACAGATGGTTGATGATGGTGCCAATCAGCACCTCATAGGCGGCAGAAGAGGAAAGGCCGCTGCCGGGAAGAACCGTAGATTCACAGTAAGCATCAAAACCCTTTACTTCACAGCCAAGCTGGGCAAAGCGGGCAGCCACACCGCGAATAAGGGCAGGTGTGGAGTTGATTTCGTCTTCCTTGGGGGTCAGTTCCTTTACATTGATCTCGCAGCGGGGGTAACCCTTGGAGAGGATGCGGATCAAATCGGTGCCGTTTTCACGGACAGCCGCCACTGTATCCAGGTTCACCGCAGCCGCCAGAACGCGGCCGCGCTGATGGTCGGTGTGGTTGCCGCCAATTTCTGTGCGGCCGGGAGCAGAAAAATACTGAGTAGGTTCGCCGCCAAAAGCAGCAGCAAAGCCTGCGTTCAAGGCTTCCTTGGCGCTGGGTTCCAGATATAAAACAGGTACAGCCATTGTTGACTTCCTCCGAATTTTTAATGTAATAAATCAGCAAAGGGGCGCACAATCGTGCGCCCCTGCCATTTTTTAGAATATGCCCATGGCATCCAGAGCGATTGCGATGAATGTAAGAACCAAACCTCCAATGCCGCAAGCAATGATAATATCCAATTGCTTCACGGTCAGAGGAACCTTATCGTACCAGCTTTCCTTGGTCTGTTGCCATAAGGACTTTGCAGATTGCTCCTCGATGGGAACAGCCTTTTCTTCTGTGGTCTCTAAGTTCTTCTCTTCCATTACTTCTTAGCAACGTACTTACGGATGTCCATTGCAACAGCGGTAATGACAACCAGACCCTGAACGATGTAGTTGTAGTTGGGGTCAACACCCAGGAACTGCAGAACGATCTTCAGCAGCTCGAAGACCAGAACGCCAACCAGGATGCCGGGAACGGTACCGATACCGCCGGTGGTGGAAACGCCGCCGATGGTACAACCTGCGATAGCTTCCAGCTCGTAGGAAACACCCATGGATGCGGAAGCACCGCCGGACTTACCGGTCATCAGGAAGCCTGCAAATGCGTACATAACGCCGGCCAGAGCGTAGATGGTGGTCAGCTTCTTGCGAACGTTGACACCGGAAACCTCAGCAGCATTCTCGTTGCCGCCGATTGCGTACATGTACTTACCGTGGGTGGTCTTGTTGTACAGGAACCAGAACAGCAGGCCGAAGATAACAGCGAACAGGATGTAGCCGGAGAAGCCCTTGAAGTTGCCGATGGCCAGAACCTTCCAGTTGAAGAAGTTCTTGAAGCTGTCGGTGAAGCCGCCGATGGGCTGTGCGCCGGTGTAGATCAGGTTAAAACCGTAAACGATGGTCTGGATACCCAGAGTTGCGATAAAGGGGGGAACCTTCAGGTAAGCGATGATAGAACCGGTAACGATACCGATCAGAGCGCCGATGACCAGGACGATCAGCAGAACGACCCACATGTTCATTTCGGGCATCCAGCTGAACAGACGGCCGGCGTAGTCCATTCTCTGAACCATGACACCGGTGAGGGTTGCGGCCAGTGCAGCCTGACGGCCAGCAGACAGGTCAGTACCCTTGGTGATCAGACAGCCGGAAACACCCAGCGCGATCAGGAAACGAATGGTGGTGTTACCCAGCAGAACGTTCATGTTCTCAAAGGAGAAGAAACGATCAATGGTAAAGCCGACGATGATACTGACGATCGCCATCATGACGACGATGGGATTGCCCTTTACAAAGCCCCATACTACCTGGGGGATACTCTTTTTAGTTTTCATTTCTACCGTTCCTCCTAGCTTAAACAGTTTCAAACTGGGTTGCCAGTTCCATAATATTTTCCTGAGTGGCATCCTTGCCATCAATAAAGCCGGTGACGCGGCCGTCACACATGACCATAACCCGGTCGGACATACCGATCAGCTCAGCCATTTCGGAAGAGATCATAATGATGCTCTTGCCGGAGCGGGCCAGCTCCTCAATGATGCAGTAGATTTCGTACTTGGCACCAACATCGATACCACGGGTGGGCTCATCCAGAATCAGCACATCGGGGTTGTTTGCCAGCCAGCGGCCGATCAGAACCTTCTGCTGGTTACCGCCGGACAGGCTCTTGATCTGGGTCTTGCTGGAGGGTGTTTTGGTGTTCATCTTCTTGATGTTATCCTGCACCAGCGCTTCGATCTTCTTGTCGTTGAGGATGAAGCCATAGTCCAGATACTGCTTCAGAGAAGCCACGGAGATGTTGTCCGCAATGCTCAGAACGCCCATAATACCGGTAGCACGGCGGTCTTCGGTCAGCATTGCAATGCCCTGGTCGATAGCGTCTTTGGGACGGTTGATAACAAGTTCCTTACCCTGGTAACGGATGGTACCGGTGGTATGGCTGCGGATACCGAAGAGGCCTTCCATCAGCTCAGTACGCTGTGCGCCAACCAGACCGCCAACGCCCAGGATCTCGCCCTTGCGCAGGCTGAAGGATACATTACGGAAGGATCTGGGGTTAATGGAGGTGAAGTTCTCCACTTCGAAGACCACTTCACCGGGCACATTGTGACGCTCGGGGAACAGGTTAGTCAGGTCACGGCCGACCATCTTGGAGATGATGAAGTCGGTAGTCAGAGTCTTTGCATCCCAGGTACCGATGTACTGGCCGTCACGCATGACGGTAACTTCATCGGAAATACGCAGGATCTCGTCCATCTTATGGGAGATGTAGACAATTGCGACACCATCCGCCTTCAGGTCTTCAATGATACGGAACAGCGCTTCGACTTCGTTTGCAGTCAGAGAAGAGGTCGGCTCGTCCAGAATCAGAACCTTACAGTTTGCGGAAACTGCCTTTGCGATTTCAACAGACTGCATCTGAGAAACGCTCAGCTCACCCAGCATCTGCTTGGGGTTGAAGTTCATACGGACCTTCTCCAACAGCGCTGCGGTATCGGCATACATCTTTTCGTGGTCAACCACGGGAATGATGCCCAGGAATTTCTTCATGGGGTAGCGGCCCAGGAAAATATTCTCACCAACGGTACGGGCGGGGATCGGCTGCAGTTCCTGGTGAACCATTGCGATACCCATCTTTAGAGCTTCCAGAGGATCCTTAATACTGACCTTCTGGCCCTCGTAGATGATTTCGCCCTCATCCATAGAATAAATGCCGAACATACACTTCATCAGTGTGGATTTGCCGGCGCCGTTCTCACCCATCAGCGCATGGACTGTGCCGGGACGCAGACACAGCTGCGCATGGTCCAGTGCTTTAACGCCGGGGAAGGACTTGCAAACACCGCGCATTTCCAAGCGGTACTCCTGCATAAAGCAGACCTCCTATCTGCAAATATATTTCAAGACAGTTGCCTTGGTTTCAGGGAAAGGCAGTTCTCTACCCTTCCCTCAGACCAGGGAATTTTCCAAAGGGGTGGGCTGCAAGCAGCCCACCCTCAGCGGTTAGATCAAGATATTAGCCGAAGTAAGCAGCGTCGACCTTGACGTAGTTGACCCAGTAGTAGTTCTGCAGAGCCTCGCCCTTCAGCGCAGCAACAGCAGCGTCAACAGCAGCGTGGGACTGACCAATGTGGTCGTTCAGAACAGTACCGGTCATGGTGCCGTTCTGGACCATTTCCTGGCACTCTGCCAGAGCGTCAACGCCCAGCAGGTAGATGTCTTCGCCAACAGTGCGGCCGGCAGCGGAGATAGCAGCAGCTGCGCCCAGAGCCATACCGTCGTTGTTGCAGAAGATAACGTCGATCTCATCGCCGAACTGTGCCAGAGCAGCAGCTGCGATTTCCTGACCCTTAGCCTGGTCCCAGTTACCAACGTTGGAAACCAGCTCGTTGACAGCAACGCCAGCGTCGGTCAGAGCCTTGATGGAGTACTCAGTACGGTACTGAGCGTCGGGGTTCTCGGGGTCACCGATGATCATGACGTAGTCAACAGCGCCGTTGCCGTTAACGTCGCCCTTGTTGTCCAGAGCCAGGACCATCTCACCCTGGTAAGTACCGGACTGACGAGCGTCAGCACCAACGTAGCAAACCTTCTCGTTGTTCAGGATGCCCTCGTAGGACTCGTCACCGTTGTCGCCCAGAGGCTCACGGTTAATCAGAATCAGGGGGATGTCAGCAGCGACAACCTTGTCGATGATAACTTCAGCGGAAGAGGTCTGAACCAGGTTGCAGATGATGACGTCCATCTTCTGAGTGATGAAGGTCTCGATCTGGTTGGTCTGCTCAGCCATATCGTTCTTACCGTCAACCATGGTGACTTCGTACTTAACAGTCTCGGTCTCCAGAGTCTTGAAGTAGTTCTCGATCTCCTGACGGTACAGGGTCATGAAGTTGTCGTTGTACTGGTAGATAGCAACACCGACCTTGTAGGTCTTGACGCCGCCATCCTTAGCGCCGCAAGCAACCAGGCCGAAGACCAGGACGATTGCCAGCACCAATGCGATAAGCTTTTTCATTGGGTAGTTCCTCCTAAAAATTTTTGATACGGCAGTTTTTGACTGCCAATATTCATAAGCATTTTAACATTTTTTTTCCAAAAAGTAAAGAATTTTTGTTGTTTTTATGCAATGTATATTTTCTTGCATGTTTCCATTATTTGATTTCTGCTGTTTTTCTGCAAGCTTCTTTTCTATATTTTGAATGCCAATTTTTTATTTTTTGAAACCTGTTTCATCTCCATAGTTTCATCATATTTCTGATTTTTCTTATCATATCCGTTGGACAAGCATTATGATACTGTCGGATTATTTTCATGAATATTCACTTCATACATTTTCCACTCACTAATAACCACAAAAACCCGCTTGCCTTAACCGGCAAGCGGGTTTCTCCGTTAGATATAAAAGTTATCCGAATATCTCTCCACTTATGAACTCTGCGTGTGCTGTTGAAACTGCACATATACTTTTGCATCTAATCATACTGTCATCATTGCCGAATAACGAATCCTCCCATGACGGCTATCGTCTGAAAATACCACCTCACCAAATGTTTGCCAAAGGAAGTTTCTGCGCGCTTCAACCGTTGTTCATAATATGGGCAACCAGCCGCAAATTCCGCTCAATCAGAATATTGCGAGCATCCATATCCCCTTGCGCAGCCAGCGCCAAATAGTGGTCCTCTTCTTTCTTGGTCAGGGGTTTCGGAAAGCTGCCGGACGACAGCTGCAGAGAATACAACAAACTGCTGAGCATCAGCCAAACAGCGGCGATCATAGGCCACACCTCCTGCTGACACTCTATTCGCTGCTGCCCGTCCAGTTTCTTCCTTCACTGCAAAAAAGAAAACCGGGAAGGCACACCCTTCCCGGTTTTTTTCTATGTGATCCGATTATTTCTTATCGGTTTTCTTTTTTGCGGTGGTCAGCGCCATCTCGCCGTTCAGATACATTGCCACCAGACCCAGCAGGATCAGAATGGTAGATACCTTAATGATATAGGGAATAATGCCCTTATAGATAACCGTACAAATGGCTGTAGCAGTTTCGCCGCCGATGATCAGCGCAGCCATATAGCCAAAGAAGGTCAGACCGCCTGCAAACAGGCAGATCATGATACCGGCGCCAAAAATAGTCTTCAGCACCTTGGAGATCTTCTTGCAAACTTCTTTCATTGGATTACCTCCTTACAGACCCAAAATGGGCAGCCAGCCCATCAGCACGACCACTTCCATAATAAACTGGGCAGCAACCCACCACAGATTGTTCTTGAAAGTCTTGTCAAAGTCAGACTCTGCCAAAGTCATACCGGCATACATGCCCAGGCCCAGGGGAGGCGTGATGCCGCACATAACGCCGCAGATGCAGGGCAGCATAGCAGCCACCAGCAGAGGATCGCAGCCCACAGATGCCAGAGAGGTGATGAACATAGGTCCAAAGATAACAACAATGGAGGAGCCGGGAATAACCATGCCCATAAAGCAAGTGATGATACAGACGGCAACCACAGTGCCAAATTTACCGAAGCTCCAGGAGGTGATAATCGCACCCAGTTCATCGGAAATGCTCAAGTCGTTGAACATTGCACCGATCATATAGCCGAAGATGCACACGCCGATGGAAGGAGCCATGCTCTTGACGCTGTTGGCGAACATATTCACCAGGTTCTTGACGGACACAACCTTCTTATCGGGTGCGATCAGGCAAGTGTAGATAGAAGCCACACCGCCGATGAACAGCAGGATAGAGCTGGAGAAGTACTTGGCACCGTCCTTACCCAGGCGGGCAGTGAAGAAAGTATCCTTGAACAGGTAGTCCAGCACAAAGGGCAGCAGAATGATGACAGGCAGCAGCAGACCGCGCCAGCCGACCTTAAAGGTTTCCTTCAGGCTGGGCAGTTCTTCCTTGCTCATGGGCTTAACACCGTAATACTTACAGAAGCCCCAAACCATCAGCATTCTCTGAGCCACAAACCACAGAGCAATGCCCCACAGAATGATCCAGAACTGGCCGGTGGTCATGCTGCGCTCGGGATACAGCGCGACAAACGCACCCAGGGCAGCCACAATGTTGGAAGAGGGAGGAATCATATTGCCCATGTAACTTGCGTTACTGACAATATTGGCGCACAGCTCGGGAGGGAAGCCGGACTGCTTCATAGCAGGCACGGTAATGGAGCCGGTGGCCATAACATTACCGGGACCGGAGCCGGAAAGCGCACCCATGAAGGAGCTGGCAATAACGGAAGCGTAGCCCGCACCGCCGGTCACACGACCCAGCAGCGCCAGAATTACAGCGATGCAGCTATCGATCACCTTGGTCTTTGTCAGAATGATGGACATGGCCACAAAGGCGATCATGGAATACAGAAGAGAAGTGGAAAGCGCATCCTCAATATACAGCAGAACATTGCCGGTAGTGCCGGTAATCACCAGCAGCAGAACAAAGCTCACCAGAACAGCCTCATACACAGGCCGCTTCAGCAGCACAAACCATACGATGATGGCTGCCAGCATGATGCCCAAATACAGAATGGAAGTTGGAATCATAGACAGGTTCCCTTTCAAATTTTAGACTTTTTCTTTTGCACAACGTTTTAATTGTATATATTATGGAAAAGAATGTCAACTAGAATCTGCTGTTTTTCCGAAAAAGTTATAGGACGTATTCCGTTTTCGAAATACGTCCTATGAATCGTTGATAAAATTTACATTTCGCCCTGATGTTTGCTTGCCTTCTTCTTGTTGGAAGTCAATGCCATTTCGCCATTCAGGTACATGGCAACCAAGCCCAGCAGCACCATAATCGTGGAAGCTTTGATGATGTAGGGAATCAATGTTTTATAAATAAACGTACAAATTGCGGTAGCTGTTTCACCGCCGATGAATAGTGCAGCCAGATAACCGAAAAAGCTCAAGCCACCGGCAAACAGGCAAAGCATGATGCCGTAGCCAAAAATCGTCTTCAATACTGCGGAGATTTTCTTGCAAACTTCTTTCATTTTCTTACCTCCTTACAGGCCCAGGATAGGCAGCCAGCCCATCAGAACGGCAACTTCCAGAATAAACTGTGCGGCAACCCACCACAGATTGTTCTTGAAGGTTTTATCGAAATCAGATTCTGCCAGGGTCATGCCTGCATACATACCCAATCCCAGAGGAGGAGTAATACCGCACATAACGCCGCAGATACAGGGCAGCATTGCTGCCACCAGCAGAGGATCGCAGCCTACATTTGCCAAAGTGGTAATGAACATAGGTCCAAAAATAACCACCAAAGAGGAGCCGGGAACTACCATGCCCATAAAACAGGTGATCAGACATACGGCTACAACCGTACCCAGCTTTCCGAAATTCCAGGCAGTGATGATACCGCCCATCTCGTCGGCAACATTCAGTTCTCCGAACAGAGCGCCGATCATATAGCCGAAGACACATACGCCGATTGCAGGTGCGATGGTCTTGACACCGTCTGCAAACATCTTTGCAATTGCAGGAATCGTGACCTTGGATCTGTCCTTCGCGATCAAGCAGGCGTAGATGGAAGACAGGCCACCAATGAACAGCAGAATGGAACTGGACATGAACTTTGCACCGTCTTTACCCAATCTTGCAGTAAAGAAGCTATCCTTGAACAGGTAATCCAGCACAAAGGGCAGCAGAATGATAACCGGCAGCAGCAGACCTTGCCAGCCTGCCTTCAGTGTCTCTTTCAGGTCGGGCAGCTCTTCCTTGTTCATAGGCTTGACCTTGTAGTATCTACAGAAGGCCCACACCATAAACAGGCGCTGGAAAACGAACCACAGAGAAATGCCCCACAGGACAATCCAGAACTGTCCGGTAGTCATATTCAGCTCGGGATACAGAGCGGTGAACGCGCCCATTGCAGCCACGATATTGGAAGAAGGAGGAATCATATTGCCCATGTAGCTGGCATTGGATTCAATATTTGCGGCCAGATGTGCAGGGAAACCGGAGCGTTTCATAGCGGGAATGGTGATGGAACCGGTGGCCATAACGTTACCCGGGCCGGAACCGGACAGGGCTCCCATAAATGCGCTGGCTACAACTGCGGTATAGCCTGCACCGCCGGAAACACGACCGATGACAGACAGGATCACCGCAATGCAGCTGTCGATGATCTTTGTCTTGGTGAGGATAATTGACATAGCTACAAAGGCAACCATTGAATACAGCAGCGATGTTGACAGCGCTTTATCCACATAGGTCCATACGTTGCCCCAAGTGCCGGTGATAGTCAGCAGCAGCAGGAAGCTGAGCAGCACAGCCTCGTACACAGGGCGCTTCATGACAACGAACCACACAACGATCACTGCCAGCATAACACCCAAATAAAACAGAGAAGAGGGAATCATAAGCAATCTCCTTTTTATTATTCCTTATTGGTTATAATATATATTACCTACGTGGAATATTATAGCGTGACTTTGAAATTTGTCAATAGGAAATCTGTTTTTATTTTCCCTTGCTTTTTCCTGACTTTGCGGGTATGCTAATAATAAACATTTTTTGGGGTTATCATCGTTTTTCGGGAGGGCATTTTATGAATTCGCGGCAACTGGAATATGCCATCGCATTGTCGGAAGTTTGCAATTTTTCACAAGTAGCTGAGAAGCTGAATATCTCTCAGCCTGCCCTCAGCAAGCAGATCTTAAGTTTGGAAAGCGAACTGGGTGTCAAGCTCTTTGACCGGTCTACCACACCGCTGACGATTACTCCCGCAGGGCAGCATTTTATCCAGCAGGCACAGGAGCTGCTTTACCGGGAAGATCAGCTGCTGCGGTCCATGGAAAAATATAAGACCGGCGAAGCCGGTCAGCTGTTAATCGGCGTCACGCCCTTCCGCAGCTCTTATCTGATCCCCGAAGTAATCAAGGCATTTCGGGATACCTACCCCAACATCCAGGTGAAGCTCCAGGAAGCAGGCAGCGATATTTTGCGCAAAGAAGCCGCCGAGGGAAAATATGACTTTGCGGTTGTAAATCTTCCGGTGGACGAGTCCCTGGTAGATGTCATTCCCCTGGAAGCAGACCGGCTGGCCCTGGTGGTCCCCCAGGAATGGATGCATCTGCTTCCGCTGGAGCCCGACTGCAAGGAGATCGATTTTAGTATCTGCAAGGAGCTTCCCTTTGCGGTTGTGCAGAAGACCCAGGAGATGCGCAAGCTGTTTGACAAACTGTGCGCCGCCAACAATTTCCAGCCCAATATCGCTGCGGAGGTAGTCAGCCTTACAACTGCCTGGGCTATGGCCTGCGCAGGCGTTGCCGCCACGATTCTTCCTCTTCAATTTGTCAACCACCGCTCCCATGAGAGTAATCTCACGATCGTCGGTATCAAGAATGCCGCCCACACCCGTCAGCCGGTGATCATCACCCGCAGAGGGCAATACATCGCGCCCCATGCCCGCTATGCCATTGAACTGCTGACGGAAGGCAAATAACTCCCCATAACAAAAAATCGCTGACCTTTGAAAGGTCAGCGATTTTCTTTTCTTCACTTCAGATCCGGAAGCAGGTCACGGCGCATGATATCATTGCCGTCCACATCCAAAACCTTCAGGTTTTCAACCGCTGCTCTATGCTTGCGGTTAAATTCCTCCAAAGTATCAGCCTGAACAGTGAAGCCGGCAATACGGTCACTGCTGCTTCTGACACCAAATACCTGGAAACCACGGGGACGCAGAGGCCGGAAATCGGTGATCATACCCTGCTCCAGCATCTGCTCAACACCCTCAAAACGGTCAAACACACCGGGTTTGCAGTAAATAAAGTCATTGACAATATACTTGCTCTCAGGCTCACGCAGTTCCACATGGGGCTTCTCACCCACAGCCAGGTCAATCACAGCCTTGATTACATCAAAACCGCAGGAGCGCTTGATCAGCAAATATTTCATATTGCCGCCGGTTCTTGCGCAGAACTCCAGGACGGAAACTCGCTCGCCGGTGTTGATCATCTGAATCAGCATAGGGGCATCCTTCAGCTGGAAGGCATCTGCGATCTGCTGGGCAACCACACGAATTTGCGCCATAATCTCAGGGCTTGCCGCCACGGGATAACGGCCGCGGAAGATGATGAAACGGTCAGCATCCGCGATCTTCTCACTGTTGGAAACGCACAGCACCTTGGCTACGCCGTCTTCCACATAGACATCCACGCTGATCTCGGTGCCGGATACAAACTCTTCCACGATCACACCGCCGGCACGGCTGATCTGGGCAGCTTCGCCGAAATAGAGCTCCAGTTCCTCAGGATTCTGCGCCTTACGGACACCCCGGGAGCTGTAGGCATCCACAGGCTTTACCACCAGGGGGTACTGCAGTTCCTTGATACGCTCCCAATCCAGTTCTGTCATTTCCACATGGCGGGAGGTAGGAATATTGTTCTCGTGGAAAATTTTCTTCATGTACTTCTTATCAGACACATTCTGGCCGGTCTGATAATCAATGTAACACGGCAGACCCAGCATCTCGGAAACCTGAGCCACCACCAGCAGCACCTGGTCTGCGCAGCAGGTGATCAGGAAATCTACATTCTCCTCTACTGCCAGGTTTTTCACTGCCTCAATATCAAAAATAGCCATCTGATAGAACTTGTCTGCATAGGGTCTTGCCAATGCATTGGGATTACCGTCGATCAGAACCGTAGTAATGCCCCGTTCCTTCAGCTGATTGATCAGTTCGATCTGCGCCAGACCGCCTGCAACAACCAATGCTTTCATCGCTTATATACCTCACATTCGCACATTGTTTTATACCGAAAAAACCGGCAAAATCAATGTCTTCTCTTATTCATGTTTTCCTTGTAGCCCAGCATCTTACCAAAGGTGTAAGTAAACCAGGGCAGGGGGTCATTGCGCCAGAATACCAGATCCACCGTATTCTTCCAGCTGAACCAGGAGGGGTTTGCCTTGAAGCGGTTGGGGGACTTCACAAACCACATCACGTCACTCTGGGTATGTCTTGCCATCACGCCGAACTTATCGTTGGGAGGATAGACAGTAACAGGCACATCATGGCACAGTTCCATCTGCAGTCTAGCCACATTGAAGCCGCAGGCCAGGCTCAGCTTGATACCGGCAGTGATACGGCCGTTGATTTCCAGCAGCATGGGCTTGCCGGTTTCCTTGTCGATCATAAAACCAACGTTGGCAAAACCGCGCCAGTTCATTGCCTTCAGCAGTTCGCCTGCGTGCTGCAGTGCCTCGGGTGCATCCACGGACTGAATAAGAACTGCGGTACCTGCATCGATGGGATACCATCTCAGAACGTCCTGGGCCATGGACATGGTCACATTATTGTTCTGATCCACGAACAGATAGGTACCGATTCGCTTATCGAAGCGGACAAACTCCTGGACAACATACTGATCCACATCCAGCTCGCCGCTTTCCAGACGCTCTCTGAATTCTGCCTCGGTTTCAAACTTGTGGAAGCCGATGGAACCCACGCCGTTACGGGGCTTGATGATGATGGGGAACTTAGCATGGCTCAGGAAATCCTCGATATCCTGGTTCTCCCGTCTGGTATAGGGGCAGGGAATGCCGTTGTCCAGCGCCACCTCAAAGGTTCTCTGCTTATTGAAAGCCTGCTCGTAGGAAGAACGGGGTGCGCAGGCGATCTTCACATACTGCTTGATCTCATCTTCCCGCTTGGTGATCTTGTTGGTGGTCATCTCTGCAACAGGGAACAGCACATCGTACTTGCCGGTCTTCAGCTCAGCCATGAGCACATCCTCAAAGCCATCATAAGAACCGGCTCCGTCGGGATGCAGAATCTTTGCATCGGGAAGACGGGAAACATAGCACACGTCCATCTTATGGGCGCACAGAACCGTAACATGGCAGCCGATCTCCTTCAGACCATGGAGCATGGTGAGGGTCTGTCTTGCGCCGCCGTCGGTCAGTAAAACCTTAACTTTGCTAAAATCCATAATATTTTCTCCTTGACTGATAAACAATCTATATCAGGCATTTTCTGCTGCGCCGAAAACGGCCAGCTCTGCCTCTTTTTCATATTTAGTATAGGGGAATTCCCGCTTCTTCTGCACGGCAATCTGGAAAATCAGCTGGACAGTTCTGAAAATGCAGTACAGATCCAGACCGACGCACATCTTCTCCACATAAAGGCTGGCCAGCTTATCACGCATGGGGGCAACCTTCTTGTCGAATTCCTCATTGTCCTTGATGAACAGCTCGCCGTGGGCATAGTCATAGAGGCTGTCCAGGCAGGCAAGGCCGGGTCTGACGGTCAGTACGTTGTCATACTTACCTATGTAGTGCTTCTTGACACCGGCTTCCGTAATGGGTCTGGGGCCTACCACAGACATCTGACCCATCAGGATATTCAGCAGCTGGGGCAGTTCGTCCAGCTTGGTCTTGCGCAGGATGCCGCCGAACTTGAAAATGCGGTTTTCATTGGCAATATAGCCGCCTTCCCGCTTCTCACCGGCGCTCTTGTCCTCCGTTACGAACACATGCATAGAGCGGAATTTATACAGCACGAATTTCTTTCCGCCCTTGCCGATACGGTCAGCGCGGTAGAAAACCGGGCCTTTGCTGGAAAGCTTGATGCCGATGGCAATGATGAGCCACACGGGAGAGGAAATCAAAATTGCCAGCAGGGATGCGCAGATATCAAAGGCGCGCTTGATAAAACGATAAACCATTTTCTCTCTCCCCTTACTTTGTTTCTCGGATCAGCATGAATGCTTCCGCAGCCTTCACATTGACCGTAGCGCCCCGCAGCTTTGCCAGGGCTTCATTGGCCTCCAAAGAGCGCAGGTCGGGGAATTCGCTGACCTGGGTTTTGAAGAAGTTCAGAGCCGTCAGCTTGCCTTCCAGGTAATCAGTAATGTCCACATAAACATTGGGGATAAAAGAAAAGTTTTCAGTAGGCAGATTGATGCCGGTTTCAGACAGGGTCTCGTAGGCATAGATCCGCTTCACGGGATGATCATACTTAGACCGCAGCGCAACCATGGCAGCATCGGTCACCATCTGATGATCCTTCTGCATATCACCCCAGAAAGGAAGATATACCTCTTCGGGCTGAACGTCCCGGATCACATCAAAAAATGCTTTGTTAAATTCTCCTCTGGGGACATCTTCCAGATGGTTTGCCACAAAGGGCATGCCAATATAGCGGTCGATTCCGCAGTAGGCATGGGCCTGCTTCATCTCCTCATGGAGCCGTGCGGTACTGGCCGGCAGAACCTGACCTTCGCGGGCAGTAACGATGCACACCGTTACATGGTCACCGGCAGCTTTTCTCTTCAAAATTGTTCCGCCCACACCCAGGATCTCATCATCCCGATGGGGAGCAAACACCAAAATATTCATAGTTACCTCACAAATTATATTTACGCATTTTCAGCGTTCTTTTTCTTTCTGTCCTTACGCAGTACCATGAAAATCAGATGTCTGAATTTCCAGGCTACAGCCAGGAATACTGCGCCGTATACCAGGATGCTCACATACCGCAGCCATGTCACGCCATACAGGAAATTCACACCCAGCATCAGCAGGAGCATGCCCGCGATAGTCACAAACATCATCTTGACATCATATATATCACCGCAGCCAAGCTTGCGGACGATACCGATATGGACAAGCAGCAGCAGAACATAGCTGATGCAGATGGAATAGCCGGATGCCACATAGCCGAAACGGGGCATCAGGATATAGTTGAGCACCACATTCACCACCGCCGCACCGGCGCTGGCAAAGGCCATGCCCACAGTCTTCTTCTTGATCTGCTCCAGATTGACAAACAAGGTGCACAGGAACTGCAGTACACAGCACAGTGCGATAGGAGGCATAACATACTTTGCTTCCAAATACTGCTTGCCGCCCATAATCAGAAGAATTTCCGGGGCCAGGAGCATAATGCCAAAGGCAATAAAGACAAAACCCAGGATATAAAACTTTGTTACCTTCCGAATGCTTGCCCGATCATCCTCCGCCACCTTTTCTGCCAGCCAGGGAGAAAAGGCCATATTCAAAGAGGTCATCAGGAAAACAGCCATATGGCCCACGGTATAGGCCACACTGTACAGTGCATTGGTTGCCGCGCCAAACATCTTGGTGATCATCACCTTATTGCTGGCATGGAGTACTGACAGCGACAGCTGATGGGGAATGTAGGGAATAGAAATCTTCAGGGCGAATTTCCAGAAGGAGGGATCGATCTTCTTTCCGTTGCGGAACATGATGACCAGCAAAACCGCACCGATGAAGAACACAGGAACGGTATGACCCAGGATTCTGCCGGTCAGACCGCTGTCCATGGTCAAAACCAGGATTACAGAAAGGACGGTAGTGCTGAATGCCATCAGCAGCGACACAAACACCGATTTTTTATACTGATACTGATACCGTTCGCAAGCCTGGAACACATGCACAATGGTAATGAACAGGCAGTACACCAGCAGCAAATTGATGTGCAGCACGCTCATTTCCAGGAATGCCGACAATTGCTCAGAGAAGAGATTGCCCACAATCAGCCATAAGCCGGTGGAAATTGCGCTCAAGGTGAGGATAGAGAGGGCATACTGCTTAAATCTATCCTCATATTCATATCTTGCACTGATCAGGCTGGACTCAATGTGCAGACCAACCAGGGTGATGGCGATATTCATCCAGGAAAGGAAGTTACTGAATTCGCCATATTCGCCCTTTGTGAGCAGTCTTGCAAAAATAGGTGTTGTGATAAAGCCCATACACTTGACCAGGAAGCTGGACAAGGTATACCATACACCGGATTTCAGGGCTTTGATATTATTGTTCGGTTTCACTTTTTGATATTCCCTCGCTTAGATTTAAACCACAGCAGAATTTTCTGCCAGATACTAACCATTGTATTCTTACATTTACCGGCGAAATCGTCGGGTAAAATTCGCATTTGTGCGCCTTCGGTTGCGTATCCATACATCTGGAAACACACGAAGAACAGCATATAGAAGGTTCCGTGGGTATGGGCTGTAAAGAAGGACAGCGCTACGATCACCAGCGTATACCAGAAGTTTGCGGAATTTACATTCCGCAGGCCCCGCAGATAGAACCAATAGGACAAAATGACACCAATGATACCCTGCTTAAAGAGTGTGGCAAAGAAGCCGGCCACATTAAAGTCAAACTCGCTGACTTCCACATCCTTGGAATAGCCGATCAGGATATCCCGGGCGGACATTTTTTTCAGATGGTTCAGGGTACGGCGCACTCTGCCTGCAATAGCCGTGGAACCGCTGTCGTTCACAAAAATTCTGTTCACGGTATTGCGGACAATATCCACCGTAAAGTAGGCTACAATCAGCACACACAGGAACACCGCAATAATAATCAGCGTGCGCTTTGTAAACAGATTGGAAAACTGAGGTTCATTCCTCTTGTTGCCCTTTGCAGAATACAGCAAAATGTAAATTGCCCAAAAACCTGCCACAACTGCGATGCCCATGCCGGAAGTGGACAGCACCACACCCAGGGACAGCACCGCCGCAGAAATAATTCTTCTGATGTTGATTTTCGGCGTAAACAGCAAAAAAGCAATGCTGGGGAAGAAGTAGAGGAACACATGGGAAGGCTCCAGGAAAAATCCGCTGGGGCGGTAAAATCCGCCGATTTTTGTGGAAGTAGATCTCTCCACCCAGCGCTCACTTTCCGCATGCAGGAGTTTGACGGGAATTACCTGCAGCTTGAAGCGGATCACATAATAGCAAAAATATTGGATAAGCAGCACAACCGTGGCTGCCAGGCAAATATAGAACGCATAGCGAAGAACTCTCTTCAGATCCACGCAGTCCAAGGCAATTGCGATATATACCAGTCCAAAGAAACCTGCATACAGAATGCGGGTAAAGGAAAAACCGCGGTTAATTGCCGTGTATCCCAAGAATAAAAGAATCGGAATAACCGTAAGCAAACGGTCTTTTTGCAGATTGGTAAGGGTTTTTGTTTCCACCACCTGCTTAACTGCATAGAAGAGTTTATAGAACAGAAATGCCGCTGCAATCAGAATTGCCGTGAAACCCGCATTTTCGTATAAACCTTTGTAATGCTGCAGAATCGGCGCAATCGCCAACACAACCGCAATTACAATTTCCGGGTTTATATACTTTTTGTTCACCTTCAGCATAACTGTTTCACTCCTCTTTTGGGGTGTTGATCCCAGTCCTATTACCTATAAATCCCACAAACTGCAAGAATCATTTCAAAACTGCATAGTATCTCACAATATCTCATATTAATTATACTCATTTTAACTGCAAAAGCAAGTTATATCTTTCCCCGTTGCGTAAACAATCCTTGAAGGAAATTACCAGCAAAAAACCGGACCCGATCATCGGGTCCGGTTTTTATGGATATTTATTACATGACCAGTTCGATGTCCATCATCTTGCAGAAGTCACGGACAGCTTCGCTGTAATCGCCGTAAGCCACGATCACATGCTGGCTGGAGACATTCTGGGCAAACTCTTCCACGGTGCAGGAGTCGGGGAAGACTTCCAGGCTGGGCAGCTGGGGAGCGGGATCGTCCCAGCCGAACTCGTTCCATGCGGGAGGATCCTTGGCCTCAGCGGTGTAAACATGCATCTTGTACTTGCCCTTCAGGTAGACAAGACGGCAGCAGGTCACATAGCCGGTCTTTGCCTTGGAAACATTCAGAACAGAGGTGTTCAGCAGACCAAATGCTGCGGGCAGGACTTCCACATCACCCTTGGTAGCAGCCTTGGGGATAAAGTCGGGTACACCGATCAGCATGGACTTCTCGAAGAACTCGTAGTACTCCATGTAAGGCACGATCTGTCCGGTAATGTACTTCATGATCAGCTGGGTCACAGCGCCCATGACGTCATTCTCGGGAACGGTCAGAACACCGCAGTAGTGCTCCAGCAGCATAAAGACCATTGCAGGGGGGAAGCCCTCAATCTTCTTCATGCCGTCCACATCGATCAGAGTGATCGCTTCCCAACCACGCTCACGGATCTTCTTGGCAATGGCCAGTGCGTACTTGACACCCTGCTCAATGGTAGCGTCTGCGCATTCCTTCTTGAAGACCCAGTTGGTCTTGACGAAGTTCACACCCTCTGCGATAGCTTCAGCTTCCAGAGTGTCGATCGCGCGAACCATCTCCAGCATCTCGTAAGGCTCAACCTCGACGCCGATCTTACCGCGCATGGAGTTGCCCTCATACTGGGTGCCGTACAGTAGCATATCGCGATAGCCCATGGTGCCAACCTTAGCGGAGCGCAGGTTCTTCTTGGCGCGGCAAGCGGAAATGAAGGCCTCGATCTTACCCATGGGCCATTCCTTGCCGATCACATTGTAGATATACTTGAAATTGTACTCCAGAGCCTCGAAAGCGGGGCGGATGGCGGTAGTACCGGCCTGCTCAGCGGTGGTGATAATACGGCCGTTTTCCTTCCAGCCGCACAGGCCCCACAGCAGCATGGGAATATGGCGGAAATGGTCGGTGACACGGATCACAGCATGGGTGGGGATCCAACCTGCCACACAGACGATCAGGCAGTCCAGATCCAGGCCAACCAGCTTGCCGTAAGCAGCGTCAGCAGTTTCGTAAGCGGGGTCGTCAATGACCAAACCGCCGTCGATCACATTCTCAAATTTTGCCTGCAGAGCAGCCAGCGCTTCATCGTGCTTCATCTGCAGACGCTCGATGGGGGTGTTGACCTCACCGAAGCATACATAACCAATCAGATTCTTTTTCATATTCAACCTCTCCTTGTAAATTGGTAGATCGTTTCCTGATGATAGGGAGTATTCGCAGGAAGTACAGGGTACAACAGACCTTGCTCTGCTTCCTCCGGAGAAAGACAATGCTGGGTTTCAATGCAGAACGCATGATAGGCTCCATAGGTCACGCCCTGCTTTCCCGGATGGTTGATAAGCAGCAAACCGGGGCAGTACAGCTGCATACCCGCCTGGGTAGTGAGAACTTCCATGGTAATACCGCTGACGGGAGCTTCCAGCTTTGCTGCCTGCTTCCAGTCACCGGCCTTGCCCAAATATCCATTGCGGTCATAGCCAAACGCGCTGTCCAGCTGGGGATGGGGCATCTGTAAATCACGGCCGAAGGTGTGGGGTTGTCTAAAGTCAAAGGGTGTGCCTTCCACGGAAAATACTTGCGTCTTGGGCATGCCAGCAGGCGCTTCTGCCCGATAATAGGCAGCAGGACTTTGCAGCACATGATCCAGCACCGCTCCGCCGTCATGGCCTTCCAAATTGAAGTAACCGTGGCAGGTCATGTTCAGTACAGTATCCTGATCAGACAAACCGTCATAGATATACTGGAGTCCATTTTCTTCCGTTAAGCGGCAGGTTACACTAACCTGCAGATTGCCGGGGTAGCCGTCTTCCCCATCGGGAGAAAAAAGAGAGAAGCGGACTCCGTCGCTGAGAATTTCACTCTCCCAAACACGGAAAGAGAAGCCGATAAAACCGCCGTGCATATTGTTGCCGTCTTCACCGTTTTGGGTCAGCTGATAGGTCTTCTCCCCTACCCGCAGTTTTCCTCCCGGAATCGGGCCCGCAAAGCGGCCAACGGTGGCACCAAAATACTCTGTCTGGGCCTCATAATCGGCCAGGGTATCGTAGCCAAGCACCACATCCTTACCGGCATAGCAAAGCGACAGCAGCGTTACACCGAAATCCGTAATCACAACCCGGGTGCCGGTCTGATTTTCCATCACAAACTTACTGGCTGTTTCCCCGTTTCTTGTGATGCCAAATGGTTCTTTCCAAATTTTCATAGGATTTTCCTTTTCAAAACAGCCTCAGCTCCAAGAAGAACTGAGGCTGTTTTTGTGGATCAAATTACTTTGCCTTCTTACGGTTGTAGACGTCAAACGCAACAGCTGCGATGAAGATAACACCCTTGACGATGTACTGGTAAGCAATACCAACACCCATCAGGTTCAGGCCGTTGGTCAGGGACATGATAACCAGAGCGCCGACCACGGAGTTGGTGACCTTACCGATACCGCCGGAGGTGGAAGTACCGCCGATGTAGCAGGATGCGATGGCATCCAGCTCGAAACCTGCGCCTGCAGTAGTAGAAGCAGCCTGCATACGGGAAGCAAACAGAATGCCGCCCAGAGCGGTCATCAGACCCATGGAGCAGAATGCAAACAGACGGATGTTCTCAACATTGATACCAGCCAGGCGTGCAGCTTCCGCATTACCGCCAACACCGTAGATATGACGGCCCAGCTTGGTCTTTTCCATCAGGAAGTTGTAAGCCAGAACCACAGCAGCCACGATAACGATGGTCCAGGACAGGCCGCGGTACAGAGACAGAACAACTGCCACAGCGCCGATAATCACTGCCACAAAAACAGTGGAAATGATAAAGACGGGCTTGGAAGAAACGGGGAAGTTATACTTCTGCAGCTTCTTTCTGTTCTTGATACGGGAGAAGACCATCAGAACGATAACTGCGGCACCCACGATCAGGGACAGAGCGTGCATACCGGCGATCTCACCGATATCGGGCACAAAACCATTGGAAATAGCATTGAATGCATCCACGGGAATGGGCATGGTACCATTCTTGGAGGTTGCCAGGGATAGCAGACCACGGAAGGCAAACTCAAATGCCAGAGTGGTAACGAATGCGGGAACACCCATCTTGGTGACGATCAGGCCCTTTGCTGCGCCGATCAGCACACCGAAGACCAGAACGATGGGAATGGCCAGCCACAAATTGATGTGCCAATCGATCATCATAATGGCGGTGACCGCACCCAGGAAGCCGGAGACATAACCGACAGACAGGTCGATCTCACAGATGATCAGGATCAGAGTCATAGCAACAGCCATGACAGCGATATAGCCGGTCTGGTTGATCAGGTTGGTCAGGTTTCTGGGAGAAAGGAAGGAACCGCCGGTAGCAAAACCAAAGAGAATGAAAATGGCTGCCAGAGCGATGTACATGGCGTAGTCACGGATTCTGGTCTGCAGCATCCACAGCAGTTCACCCAGCACGCCCTTATTCTTAGTTTCTGTCTTCATATTATGCCTCCTCTGTCTTGGTTGCCATAGCCATAATGTTCTGCTCGTTGGCTTCAGCTGCGCTGAGCTCGCCGGTGATAGAGCCTTCTGCCATGACATAGATACGGTCACTCATGCCCAAAATCTCCGGAAGATCGGAGGAGATCATCAGCACGGAGTAGCCTTCGGCTACCAGACGGTTGATAATGGTATAGATTTCAAACTTTGCGCCCACATCGATGCCGCGGGTGGGTTCATCCAGGATCAGCACCTTGGGCTCAGCAAACAGCCACTTGGCGATCTGGACCTTCTGCTGGTTACCGCCGGACAGGTTGCCAACCAGCTGCTTGATGGAAGGAGTCTTGATATTCAAAGACTTCTTGTACTCTGTGACCTGGATGATCTCCTCATTTTCGTTGACCACAACGCCTTCCAGCAGTTTATCCAGGTTCGCAATGGTAGTGTTAAACTTCACATCCTGAATCAGGATCAGGCCGTTATGCTTCCGGTCCTCGGAAACATAGGCAAGGCCAGCCTTTGTGGCATCTCTGGGAGTCTTGAAGTCGACTTTCTTGCCTTCCACATAGATTTCGCCCTCTAAGAGCTTATACTTGGGGGTGTTGCCGAACACGGACAGAGCCAGCTCGGTACGGCCGGCGCCCATCAGACCGGACAGGCCAACCACTTCGCCCTTGCGCAGCTTCATATTGACGTGATCCAAAATGATACGGTCCTGCTTGGGATCAAAGACAGTCCAATTCTTCAGTTCCAGAGCCACTTCACCGGGTTCGATGTGCTCACGCTTAGGATAGACATTTTCGATCTCACGGCCGACCATATACTTGATGATCTCACCTTCCTGCACCTTGCCACCGGTTGCTTCCATAGAGCAGATGGTAGCGCCGTCACGCAGAACAGTAATGGTGTCTGCAATGTTGACGACTTCCTTCAGACGGTGGGAGATCATAATAGAGGTAACGCCCTCTTTCTGCAGTTCCCGCAGCAGCTGCAGCAGGTTCTGGCTGTCATCCTCGTTCAGGGATGCGGTAGGCTCGTCCAAAATCAGCAGTTTTGCCTTCTTGGAAAGTGCCTTGGCGATTTCCACCAGCTGCTGCTGACCAACGCCCAGTTCCCGCACCTTACGGGAGGGATTTACATCCAGGCGAACCTTTTTAAGCATTTCTCCGGCCTGGATGATGGTCTCATTCCAGTTGATGGTCTTGCCGTGCATGATCTCATGGCCGAAGAAAATATTCTCATATACAGTTAACTCGGGAATCAGCGCCAGTTCCTGGCTGATAATTGCGATGCCCACGTTCTCAGAGTCCTTGGTGGACTGGAACTGCTGCACCTGACCGTTGTAAACGATATCACCCGAGTAGCTTCCAAATTTATAAACACCCGACAAAACCTTCATCAGGGTGGACTTGCCGGCACCGTTTTCGCCGACCAGACAGTGGATCTCACCGTTTCTTACCTTGAAATTGACGTTATCCAGTGCGCGGACGCCGGGAAATTCCTTTGTGATGCCGCGCATCTCCAAAATATACTCGCTCAATTCCTCACCTCATTCTATAGGGGTTTCGATTTCTTTGAATTGGGGGACGGCTTAAACCGTCCCCCGTAATTGCGAATCAGAAAATATTAGCCGTTGTAGTTTGCGGGCTTGACAGCGTCGCTGATGCCCTCGTAGTTGGTGTAGTTAGCGGGATCGTAAACACCTGCATCCAGCCAAACCTCGACCAGGTTATCGCGGGTAACGGGCTGAACGTCGCAGCGGATAACGGGGATGTCGATAGCTTCGTTGTTGATGGTCTCAGCGGAAGCAACGGACTCACCAGCGATCAGCTTCTGAGCCAGATCCATAGCAGCAACAGCGATCATAGCGGGGTTGCAGTAAACAGTCATATCCTGCTTGCCGTCGATCAGGTACTGAACAGAACCTTCAACGCCGTCAGCGCCGCAGATACGGAACTCAGCAACATCAGCGTCAGCCATGAAAGCGTCAGCGATTGCACGAGCGGTGTTGTCGTCGGGAGCGGTGATGAAGGACAGAGCCTTCTCCTCGGGAGCAGCGTTGGTCAGGTTAGCCTCAGCCAGGGACTTAGCAACGGAAGGAGTCCACTCGGTGTCGACAGACTGCATGATTTCGTACAGCTGGTCGTAGGACAGATCCTTGATATCCTTGTACTTCTCAGCAACTTCGGAGTTACGGACGATGAAAGTACCGTCAGCGATCTTGGGCTGCAGAGCGTTCCAGTTGCCCTGGAAGTAAGTGAAGGAGTTGTTGTCGGTCAGAGCGCCGGAGTACAGGTACAGGTTCAGGCCGGAACCGCCGTATGCAGCAGCCTGGTCGACCAGGTACTGGCCCATAGCCTCACCGATCTTAGCGGATTCGAATGCAACGTAGTAGTCAACAGCGTCGGTGCCGGTGATCAGACGGTCATAGGAAATGACCTGAACGCCTTCAGCCTTAGCCATCTCGACGGTGGAAGCAGCAGCAGTGCCGTCAAAGGGGCAGATCATCAGAACCTTGATGCCCTTCTCGATCAGAGCCTCAACGTTTGCCTTTTCGATAGCGGGGTCAGCCTGGGAGTACATAATCTCAGCCTTGATGCCCTTCTCTTCGATCATCTGCTTGAAAGTTGCTTCGTCAGCCAGCCAACGGTCTTCATCCTTGGTAGGCAGCACGATACCGATGTCCAGCTTGTTCTTGGCGCCGCAACCAGCGAACAGACCCAGAACCATAACCAGAACCAGCAGCAGGGAAATGAGTTTCTTCATTTTGTTTTCCTCCTCTTAATTTTACACCTGGGGTGTAATTTACAATTCGTTGTTACAACATTGTAACACAATAAAATTATACTAACCTTTCGTCAAAATGTCAATATTGCGCATCCTTTTCAAAGATAGTTTGACTTTTCGCACAAAAAGCTGTATATTGAATTGTATGATATGATCACTGTAAAAAGGCAGGTGGCAGCATGCCCAAGCAAGGCGAAAAAGTAACCATCAAGTCCATAGCAGAAGAATTGGGTGTTTCTTTTTCTACTGTCGCAAAATCACTAAATGACGATCCCCGTATCAGCAAGCAAACCAAGGAAATGGTGAAGAAAAAGGCCCAGGAGATGCACTATGTCCGCAACTACTTTGCGCAAAGTCTGCGTCACCAGGAGTCCGACACCATTGCCATCATCTTAAGTGACATTGATATTCCGGTTCATGCGGAAATGATCACCCGGCTTTCCGCGGATCTTTCCCGCTACGGCTATACCACCATCGTGTCCGCCCCCCAGCAAGGTGAAGAAGCGGAGCGCAACTGTATTCAGTCCGTTCTGTCCCGTATGCCCAAGGCAGTCATCATCTCCCCTGCCAGCCCCGCTTCCAAAAATGTGCGGCTTTTGGAAGCCATGTACAGCAACACTTTGATTTTTGGTGAGCCTTGCAAGGAAGTAAAAGCCAATTATCTGTCCCTGGGACACCGTCATGCAGGTTATCTGAATGCCCGGCACCTTTTGGAAAACGGGCGGCACAAAAATCTGATTCTTTGCGGCCCCAAGGAATACGAATCCAGCCTGCTGTTTTATGAGGGCATCCGGGATGCTTACAAGGAATTTGATCTTTCCATTGATGAGACCATGGTCAGTTGGGTGCGCCCCAGTGAGCAGGCCGGTACCCAGCGAATTACCGAGGTTTGGGCAACCAAACCCGGCAGTTTTGACGGTGTAATCTGTTTCTGCGACTCACTGGCTTTCGGTGTGTATCGGGCCGCTAGACAGTTGGGACTTTCTGTTCCGGATGATATCAGTGTGGTCGGTTATGACGATAACCCCCATAACGACTTCACAGCCCCTCCCCTAACCTCCATCCACCAGCCCAAGGATCTGCTGACCCAATACTGCATGGAATTTGCGTTAAAATGCCTGCAGAGCAAGGATACCCCGCCCCAAACCTGGCGGTTGGAGCCGGTACTGGCACAACGGGGTTCTGTATGTCCTAAGAAATAACAAAAACATCCAAGTTCCGGGAACTTGGATGTTTTTCTTTTTACTTATGTCCGCAATGGCACATGCAACCGCTGCAATTGCCGCTGCAGGTTTTGGCATCCGGGCAGCCGATACACTTGGTGCCGTTTTTCTTGGCTTTGTAAATATAGAAAGCCGCACCGCCCATAATGGCCAAAAGAATAGCAATAATCAGATAATTAATCATAGGTTATTTCTTTCCGGCAAATTCTGCCTTCAGCTTGTTATCTGCATTGATACACAGAAATACTACAATACCGACCATGATCACCACAGCCATCAGGCCGCCGAAGAAGCCGGTGCCCACGCTGCCGGTAGCAATGAGGGTACCGATCTGATAGACCAGGAAACCCAGGGTATAGCCTACACCCAGCTGCAGAGCGATGCCGCCGAACAGCCACTTCTTGTCCTTGATTTCTGCATTCATAGCGCCGATGGCAGCAAAACAAGGGGGAGTAAACAGATTGAACATCAGATATGCCAGGGCAGCAGCCTTGGTAAGCGCAAAGACAGCAGCAACTTCCATGCCTGCGCCCTCTGCCATTTCCAACGCCTCCGTATCAATCAGATTGGAGATGCCGTAGCAAACTGCCAAAGTGCCCACCACATTTTCCTTAGCGATAAAACCGGTGACCGCTGCCGCAGCCATCTGCCATGCCTGAATGCCGATAACAGGCACCAGAACAACCGCAATGGGATTGGCAATAGAAGCCAGAATAGAAGTGTGGGCTGCATCTTCAGCCACCAGCTGGAAGCTCCAGTCAAAGGACTGCATAATGAAAACGACGGCATTGCACAACAGGATGATGGTACCTGCCTTGACGATGTATGCCCAGCCGCGGCTGCACATATCCATAAATGCCCGCTTCAGGGAGGGGAGCTTGTATTCCGGCAGTTCGATGATGAAGAAATTCTTCCGATTCTTGTGGCCTGCGATCTTATTAACCAACAGAGCGCACAGCAGAATCAGCACAATACCCACAAAATACATCAGTGTACCTACCCAGGAAGCATCGCCAAAGAATGCGCCGGCAAACAGAGCAATGACCGGCAGCTTTGCGCCGCAGGGCATGAAGGGGGTCAGCATGGCGGTGGCATTGCGCTCACGCTCATTGCGGATGGTACGGGCAGCCATAACACCGGGGATCGCACAGCCGGTACCCACGATGAAGGGAATGACAGACTTGCCGCTGAGGCCTACCTTCTTAAAAATAGGATCCAGCACAACGGTAGCACGGGCCATATAGCCGCAGTCTTCCAGCAGAGAGATCATGAAGTACATGACCATAACCAGAGGCAGGAAACCCACAACGGCGCTGACACCGCCGATGATACCTTCTGTCAGCAGCGCAACCAGGAAGTCGTTGCCGCCATCCAGCAGACCGCCTACCCACTCCTTAAACGCATCAATCCAGCCAACCAGGTAGTCGGCGATCCAGGGGCCTACCCAAGCCTGGGAAATCTGGAACACCAGGAACATGACACCGGCAAAAATCAGCAGACCGCCGAGGGGATTGGTCAGAACCGCATCAATATCGTCCTGGAAGTTCTTGTCCCGGGTCAGTACCTTGCGGGTCTCAACCGCTTTCACAATGCCATTGACAAAGGCAAAGCGCTTACGGTCCACAGTTTCTACGGCTTTCTTATCGGTCAGGTCGATATTCTCCTGGACATAAGGAGCCTTCTGACTCTTTCCTGCCAGGGAGGCTGCAGCCTTCACGACTTCAGCCAGACCCTCACCGGAGATGGAAGCGGTCTCCACCACCGGGCAGCCCAGCTTTTCAGACAGCTTCTTGGTGTCGATCTGTGTCTTTTTCTTCTCGTTGATATCAGCCTTGTTCAGCGCAACAACCATCGGAATACCCAGTTCCAGCAGCTGGGTTGTAAAAAACAAGCTGCGGCTCAGGTTCGTTGCATCCACAATGTTGACGATTACATCCGGCTGCTTATTGGTAACATAAGCGCTGGTGATGCTCTCTTCCGAAGTAAAAGGAGACATGGAATAGGCACCGGGCAGGTCCACTGCCATCAGCTCCTGATCTGCTGCATATATCTTCTTAATGGGGGCTGTTTTACTATCCACCGTAACGCCTGCCCAGTTACCCACCTTTTCATTACTGCCGGTAAGGGCATTGTACATAGTGGTTTTACCACTGTTAGGATTGCCTGCAAAAGCAATTCTCATAAATTTTTGTCCTCCTGTCAATTCCAGTTACCTATTGCTAACTGCCGAGCAAAAGACAATCAGCGGATTGTCTTTCACAAACGCCGTTTCTTACACGATAATGGCTTGTGCCAGCTGAGAATCAATGCTGTATCTGCCGTCTTTCACAGACACCACACAGCTGCCCCGACGGCGGGATACCACCGTGATGGGTTCGCCGCTGTAGCAGCCCAGTGAAAACAGAAACGCATTCAATTCCTCATCGTCTGTTTCGATCCGCTGAATGATGTACTCTTTGCCTTCCTGCGCGGTCCACAAATTCATACTTTCCACCCGATTCAGTTTTCTCTAATATTAGTTAGTCTTCGCTAATTAGCAGCCGCTAACTTACGAGGTAATGATACTACTTCCGGTAAATTTTGTCAATGTTTTTTTGATGAAATATTCCACAAAAAAGCACACTTGAAAACATGGGGTGTTCATGGTATAATCTACAAATACGAGCCACAAGGAGGTGTTTTCATGGCATTGCATGAGTCTGCTGAGATGTATCTGGAAACCATATATGAGCTTTCCCAGGAGCGTCCCTCCGTCCGGAGTATCGACGTAGCCGAAGCTATGGGATACTCCAAGCCCAGTGTCAGCCGCGCTGTAGGTCTGCTGAAGCAAGGCGGCTACCTTGTGATGGACAAAGACGGTTTTTTGATTCTCACCGAAGAAGGCATCCATATTGCCAAAAAGATCTTCGAGCGGCACAATGTCCTCTCCCGGATGCTGATGGGTTTGGGTGTCAGCAAGGAAAGCGCCGTGGAAGATGCCTGCAAAATCGAGCATGTGATCAGCGATGAAACCTTTGAGGCCATCAAGGCACATCTTGATCAATATTATGTTGCGAAATAAAATATCATACCGGCCAGCAAAACGCTGGCCGGTATTTTTTATACTTTTGTAAACTGACTGTTGTAGAGATTTGCATAGAAGCCGCCTTGCTTCATCAGTTCCTTATGGCTGCCCTGCTCGATGACCGAGCCATCCTTCATCACCAGGATCACATCCGCAGAGCGGATGGTGGAAAGGCGATGGGCAACGATAAAGCTGGTTCTTCCCTGCATCATCTTGGAGAAGGCATCCTGAATTTTCAGTTCTGTACGGGTATCGATGGAGGAAGTGGCTTCGTCCAGGATCAGCATAGGCGGTAGTTTCAGCATGGCCCGGGCAATACACAACAGCTGCCGCTGACCGGCAGACAGATTCTCGCCGTTCTCCGCGATCATGGTATCATAGCCACCTGGAAGTCTGCGGATAAAACCGTGGGCATGGGCCGCCTTGGCTGCCGCTATGATTTCCTCCTCGGTCGCTTCCGGTGCGCCGTAGGCAATATTCTCCCGGACAGTACCGGCTTTCAGCCAGGTATCCTGGAGCACCATGCCATAACAGCCCCGCAGGGATTTCCGGGAGATATTCCGAATATCCTTACCCGCCGTTCGGATAGCACCGTCATTCACATCGTAAAACCGCATCAGCAGGTTAATGAGCGTAGTCTTGCCGCAGCCGGTGGGGCCAACAATAGCCACCCGCTGACCGGGCTGCACCTGCAAATTCAGATTCTGAATCAGTTTTCTATCCGGCACATAGGAGAAGTCTACATTTTCCAGTTCCACCTTGCCCATTTGGCCGGGATCCGGCATTTCCTCAGAATCAGGAATTTCCTCCTGCTCATCCAGCAGGTCAAAAATCCGCTGGGCGCAGGTCACGGAATTCTGCAGTTCCGTCACCACGCCGCTGATCTCATTGAAGGGCTTGGCATACTGGCTGGCATAGCTTAAGAAAATGCTCAGCTTACCGATGGTGATGCCGCCGGGACCTACAAACAGCGCACCTGTCAGCGCAACCGCCGCATAGACGATATTATTGACAAGTCTGGTGCTGGGGTTCGTGAGGCTGGAGAAGAATGTGGCATTCAGCGCGGCTTTGCTCAGCCGGTCGTTAACCGCATCAAAATCCCGCAAGCTCTCATTCTCGTGACCGAAAGCTTTCACTACCCGCTGGCCTTCCATCAGTTCATTAATAAGAGCTGTCTGTGCGCCGCGCTCTTTTGCCTGCTGCTGAAAATGCTTGTGGGTACGCTTGGCAATAAATCCAGTGACAAAGAAGGACATGGGGGTCAGCAGCACCACAATAGCCGTGATCCAGGGATTCAAACGCAGCATGATGATGAGGGTTCCCAAAATTGTGATCACACCGGTGAACAACTGGGTGAAGCCCATGAGAAGGCCATCGGCAAAGGTATCCACATCGCCAACCATGCGGCTGACCAGGTCACCGCTGGGATGGGTATCCAAATAAGAAAGGGGCAATTTCTGCAGCTTCTCGCTGACTTTATTCCGCAAATCACGGCAAATGGAGAAGGTGATCCGGTTATTGCACATGGCAAGTGCCTGCTGGGCAACCGCTGCCAAAACAGCGGCCATGGCAATATAGATCAGAAGACGGGGCAATGCGCTCCATTGTACCTGACCGGGGCCAACCAGCAGATCTAGCGCATCGCCGGTAAAAATCGGGATCAGCAGCTGGGCGCCGGCGCTGCAGGCCGCGCACAAAAGGCTCAGAAGCACCAGCAGCCAATAGGGCCGCACATAGCGCAAAATGCGCCCAATGGTCTGTTTTTTCATTTAAGCCTCCTCCTTTCGGAACTGGCTCTCATAGATCTCACGGTACACCGGGCAGGAGTCCAGAAGTTCTGCGTGGGTTCCTCGTCCTGCCAAAGTACCGTCATCCAGCACCAGGATCTGGTCTGCCTGCTGAATGCTGGCAGTGCGCTGGCTGACGATGACTACGGTCATCTCACCGGGCAGATTCCCGATGGCTGCGCGAAGTGCTGCGTCTGTTGCATAGTCCAACGCAGAAGCCGAGTCATCCAAAATCAAGATCTCAGATTTACATAACAATGCACGTGCGATGGTAAGACGCTGCTTTTGACCACCGGAGAGATTGCGTCCTCCTTGCTCCACAATTGCATCCAGACCTTTTTTTCTCACGAATTCTGCTGCCTGGGCGGTTTCCAGAGCCTTCCACAATTCTTCATCGGAGGCATGTTCATTGCCCCACAGCAGATTGCTGCGGATGGTACCGGCAAAAAGCTGGGCTTTCTGCTGCACGATGGCTACAGACTTTCGCAGCACATCTTCTCTTAAATTTTGAATAGGAACACCTTTCAGGAGCACCGTTCCCTCTGTTGCATCGTAAAACCTGGGGATCAGGTTCACCAGAGTGGATTTACCGCTGCCGGTACCACCGATGATGCCCAAAGTCTGTCCTTTGGGGAGCGCAAAGGAGATGCCGGAAATGGACTCTGCGCCGGCATTTTTAAACTGCAGCGCCACATTTTTAAATTCCAAAATGTTCTCGCAATCGCAGCCCGTTTCTGTGCCGGTGAATTCCATGGAACTTTCGGTATCCAAAATCTGCTCTACACGACCAAGGCTTGCCATGGCTTTGCTGAGCAGCACGATCAGGTTTGCCAGCTTCACCAGTTCGATCAGAATCTGACCGATGTAGTTGATCATAGCCACCAGGTCACCCCGTAGCAGCAGGCCGCCTTCTATCTTACCGGCACCCAGCCACAGCACCGCAATAATGGCGCTGTTCACCACCACATAGGTCAGAGGGTTCATCATGGCAGAGATTCTGCCCACATGCTGCTGGCTGTCCGCCAGTTTTTCATTGATCGCGGCAAATTCCCGCACCTGGGTCTCTTCTCTGCCAAATGCGCGAATCACCCGAACGCCGTTCAGGTTCTCACGGGTGGCCGCAGTCACGCTGTCTAAATTCTTTTGGGTCTGCTTGTATTTGGGGTTTGTGATTTTCATGATACCGAAGACGATCACAAACAGCACGCTAATTGCCGCCACAAAAATCAGCGCCAAATGGGCATTCAGGGTAAAGACCATCACCATGGCACCGAACACGATGAAAGGAGACCGCAGGAACAGACGCAGGAACATATTGATACCGTTCTGCACCTGATTGATATCGCTGGTCATCCGGGTGATGAGGGTTGCCGTGCCGATGGTATCCAGCTCTGTGAAGCTAAGACCCTGAATATGCTTCAGAAGATCCCGTCTTAATCCGGCGGCAGATCCGATTGCCGCCTTTGCTGCAAAAAACTGAGCGGTGAAGCTGCAGGCAAGACCCAGCAGCGCCATCAGCAGCATCAGAGCAAAATTACTCCAAATCACCTGGGTGTTGCCTGCCGCAATGCCGTCATCAATAATTCTGGCAACCAGCAGCGGCACCGTCAGGTCAAAACCTGCTTCCAGCATTTTGAAGGCAGGTGCCAAAATACTTTGGAGCTTATATTTTTTCATATAAGGCCGTAAATATTTCAAGAAACTTCCCCCTTTGGAGGTTTTTTCTCAGTATAGCACAGAACCCGGACTTTGAAAAGTCCGGGTTCTGGATCCATATGAAATTAGCGTCTTGTCCAGGTGCTGCGGCTGAAGAGCACAAGAATGGGAAAAATTTCCAAACGGCCCGCCAGCATATTGACAGACAGAACAATTTTGGAGAATACGCTGTACGCCGCAAAATTACAGGTGGGACCCACCGCCGCCATACCGGGGCCGATATTATTAAAGCAGGCCAACACCGCGGAAAAATTGGTTTCAAAGCTGAATCCATCCAAAGAGATCAGCAGAGTGCTGATAATAATGATAACCACATAGGCAGCAAGATACGCATTGGTATTGGCAAGGATCTTTTCATCCACGGCCTTGCCGTTATTGCGGACAACCATTACCTTCTGAGGATTCAGGATCTGCCGGATATTTCGCCGCAAGATCTTAAACAGCAGCAGTACACGGATGCACTTGAAACCACCGCCGGTAGAACCTGCACTGGCACCAATCACCATCAGCATCAAAAGAATCGCTTTAGAGAAACTGGGCCACAGGTCAAAGTCCGTAGTGGCAAAGCCGGTGGTGGTCATAATCGTAGACACCTGGAATGCCGCATGGCGGATCGTTTCTCCCAATGTTCCGTATAGCGGCCGGATATCCAGCACGATGAGAATCACGCTGACAACAGCCAAACCCACATACAGCCGAAGCTCCTCATCCTTAAAGGCACTTCTAAACTCCTTCAAAAGTAAAAGATAATACACGCTGAAGTTAACACCAAAAAGGAACATGAAGATTGTGGTCACATTCTGGATATAGGGACTGTAGCTGGCCAGGGAATCATTTTTCACACCGAAGCCGCCGGTACCGGCTGTGCCGAAGGCCGTACACAGCGCGTCCAGCCAGGGCATACCGCCGCACAGCAGGAAAACAAAGTTGCTGATGGTCAGCACCACATAAATGCCATACAGAATGGTTGCTGTCTGTTTCATTTTCGGAACCAGCTTACCCACATCGGGGCCGGGGCTTTCTGCCCGCAGCAGATGCATGGTAAAGCCGGTACCTTTGCTGCTGGGTACGATAGCCAGCAGAAATACCAGTACACCCATACCGCCCAGCCAGTGGCTAAAGCTGCGCCAATAGAGGATGCCCTTATCCAGCGCTTCCACACTGGGCACCACAGAAGCACCGGTGGTGGTAAAGCCGGACACCATTTCAAAAAAGGCATCAATAAAATGGGGGATATTACCGGAGATCACAAAAGGAAGGCATCCCAGAAGACTAAGGGCGATCCAGCTGAAGCCCACGCAGACCAGGCCTTCCCGGGCGCCAAAGAGGCTTCCGGCCTTTCGGCAGCAAAGAAACAGCACACCGGAAAGAAGCACAATCATGCCAAGGGTCAGCAAAAAGGCATTTACCGCCGCCGATTCTCTATAGCACAGGCTGATGACCAGCGCCGGAATCATAAAGACGCCTTCAATGGCAAGAATTTGGGAAATAAACTTTCCCATCATTTTCATATTCATAATTCGCCTCAATCAAGCAAAGATGTCATTGATATTACGAAGGATTCCACGGCCGGAGGTTACCACCACCACAGAATCGCCCTTCTGGAAATAGGAATCACCATTGGGGATCTGTGTTTTCGTACCGCGGTTAATAACTGCCAGCAGGACATTCTTTTTCAGTTTAATCTCCTTCAGCGCAACACCGCAGTTCTTGGTTGCATCATCCACCAAAAATTCCACCGCCTCTGCCTTACCGTCGGCAATGGCATGCACAGATACCGCCGCACCTACTTGATTTTCCATAGCACGGACATAGCGGACAATATGATTGGAGCAGAGTTCTCTGGGATTGATCACAGAACCCAGTGCCAGTTCATTGGCAATGCTGCCGTTTTCTTCCCGGCTGATCTTTGTGATGATCTGGCGGACACCGCGGTTTTCACCGTAGAGCGCCACGATCATATTCGTCTCGTCCAGACCGGTCAGGGACACCAAAGCATCACACTGATCGAAACCCTGGGCTTCCAGCACATTCATATTGCTGCAGTCACCATGGATCACAGAAGTACCGGGCAGATCCTCCGCCAGTTCCACACAGCGCTCGTAATTCTTTTCCAGCAGCCGCACATCCATATTGCCCTTTTCCAGCAGCTTTGCCAGGTAGAAGCTCACTTTACCGCCGCCGCACAGCAGTACTTTACGGACACGGTGGGTAATGATGCCCAGATTCTTCAAAAGCAGCGCCAGTTCCGAAGTTGCCGCGGTAACAAAAATACGGTCGCCTTCCCGAAGTACAAAATTACCGCTGGGTGCTACAGCCTCACCATCCCGCAAAACCGCGCAGACCAGAACCTTACACTTGACCACATTACGCATGTCCATCAAAGACACATTATTCAGGGGGCTGTTCTTTTCTACACGCAGCTCCACGATCTCCACTCTGCCCTTGGCAAAGGACTCACGGCGCAGGAAACCGGGGAATTTCAGCAGCCGCTCAATTTCCCGGGCAGCACGCTTCTCCGGATTCACCGTCATAGACAAGGGGAACACATCCCGCATGGCCATGATCTGCTCGGCATACTCCGGGTCACGGATACGGGCGATGGTATGAACATTGGGGTTCAATCCGTGGGCAGTCAGGCAGCACAGCAGATTCACTTCATCTGCATTGGTGACTGCAATCACCAGATCTGTCTCTTCAATACCGGCGCTTTTCAGCACTTCCATAGATGCGCAATTGCCGCACACACCCATGGCATCAAATGCTTCCACAGTCGATTCCAGCACCTGGGATTTTGCATCAATCAAGGTCAGATTATGGCCTTCCGCGGTCAACTGTTTGGCCAAAGTCTTACCGATTTTACCAACACCTGCAATAATAATATTCATTACAAACCTCCCGATTCGTAAGATATTCAAAAGTACCTTTTATTATAGCAAAGCAATTCGCGTTTTGCAACTAACCAGTGGCAAAGCCTTGCATTTCCCACTCTTTTCCGATACAATCAGGAAAAAGAGGAGGGATCAGGATGAAAACTGCTTATATCAATGGCCTGGTTTATACCGGAGCACTTCCTTTATGCCAGGCCTTTATTGTAGAAAACGGTATTTTCAAAGCCGTCGGTTCCAATGAGGAAATCCTGGCGCTGGAAGCCCACAACACCGTAGATTTGGAAGGCCGCTTTGTCTGCGCCGGTTTTAACGACAGCCATATGCACCTTCTGAATTTGGGACAAGCCCTCAGCGTTGCACCGCTGCATCTTTACACCCAGAGTCTCCAGGAGATGACCGCGTGTTTGCAGCAGATGAAGCCCGGTCGGGGCGGCTGGATTTTAGGTCGTGGCTGGAATCAGGACTTTTTTGAAGATTGCAAGCGGATGCCCACCCGCTGGGATTTGGACAAGGTTTCCTTGGAGCATCCCGTGTGCGCCGTTCGTGCCTGCGGTCATGCGATGGCTCTCAACAGCAAGGCCTTGGAAATTTTGGGAATCTCAGCGGACACCCCCGCAATCCCCGGCGGTGAGATCGTCATGGAAAGCGGTGTCCCCAACGGTGTTCTCTTTGACAATGCCATGGATCTTGTGTATGCTGCCATTCCTGCTCCCACCAAAGAAGAACTAAAAGATATGCTCCGCTCTGCCAGCCGGATGCTGAACAGCTACGGCATTACCAGTTGTCAGAGTGATGACTACTGTGTTTTCCAGAACACCTCCTGGGAAACGGTCAACGAGGCTTATCGGGAATTGGAAGAAGCCGGAGAACTGACCGTCCGCGTCTATGAGCAGGCAAACTTTACCAATATTCCCGATCTTGCACAGTTCGTGGAGTCCGGAAACGTTACCGGCGCCGGTACAGATTCTTTCAAAATCGGCCCCTTAAAAATGTTAGGTGACGGCGCTTTGGGCGCAAGAACCGCCTATCTGACCAAGCCTTACCTGGATGACCCTACTACCAAAGGTCTCAGTGTCTTTACTCCCGAAGTATTCGACGAGATGATCGGCTATGCCAACAAACACGGTATGCAGGTAGCTGTCCATTGTATCGGCGATGCCTGCCTGGATCTGGTGCTCAGCAGCATTGAAAAAGCTTTGGCTGCCCATCCCCGTACCGATCACCGTCACGGCATTGTCCACTGCCAGATTACCCGCCCCGATCAGTTGGAGAAAATAGCGGATTTGCAGCTGCATGTGTATGCGCAAAGCATTTTCCTGGACTACGACCTGCACATTGTGGAAGATCGGGTGGGCAAAGAGCTGGCTTCCAGCAGCTACAGCTGGAAAACCCTGATGGATAAGCGTGTCACCGTCAGTAACGGCAGCGACTGTCCTGTGGAGATGCCCAATGTGATGGGCGGCATTCAGTGTGCCGTGACCCGTTGCGACTTAAAGGGCGAAGGCCCCTACCTTTCTCATGAGGCCTTTACCGTGCAGGAAGCGCTGGACAGCTTCACCAAGATGGGCGCAAAGGCCAGCTTCGAAGAAACCATCAAAGGTGAAATCAAAGCCGGTATGCTGGCAGATTTCGTAGTATTGGGAGAAAATCCCTTTGAAACAGATCCCGGAAAACTGAAGGATATACCCATTTTCAGCACCTATTTGGGTGGCAAGCTGGTATTCACAAAATAAGAAAAAGGCGATGCCAAGCGGCATCGCCTTTCATTTCAATCATTACAGTTCGCAGTTGCCTACGGTTCTGGGGAAGGGCAGCACATCGCGGATGTTGCCCATGCCGGTCAGATACATGACACAGCGCTCGAAGCCCAGGCCGAAACCTGCATGACGGCAGGAGCCGTACTTACGCAGATCCATGTAGAAGTCGTAGTCTTCAGGGTTCATGCCCAGCTCTTCGATACGGGTCTTCAGCAGATCGTAGTTATCCTCACGCTGAGAACCGCCGGTGATCTCGCCGATGCCGGGAACCAGGCAGTCCACAGCAGCAACGGTCTTGCCGTCGGGATTGAGCTTCATGTAGAAAGCCTTGATCTCCTTGGGGTAATCGGTAACGAAAACAGGCTTCTTGAAGATCACTTCGGTCAGGTAGCGCTCATGCTCGGTCTGCAGATCGCAGCCCCAGCTGACGGGATAGTCAAACTCGTCGTTGTGCTTTTCCAGCAGAGCCACAGCATCGGTATAGGTAATGCGGCCGAAGTCATTGTTCAGAATATTGTTCAGGCGGTCCAGCAGACCCTTATCCACAAAGGAGTTGAAGAAGTTCATTTCCTCGGGTGCATGCTCCAGCACGTAGGAAATGATATACTTCAGCATATCCTCTTCCACGCGGAGCAGATCGTCCAGGTCAGCAAAGGCCATCTCAGGCTCGATCATCCAGAACTCGGATGCGTGACGGGTGGTGTTGGACTTTTCAGCACGGAAAGTGGGGCCGAAGGTGTAGATGTTCTTGAAGGCCATGGCAAAGGTCTCACCGTTCAGCTGGCCGGAAACGGTCAGGTTGGTGGGCTTGCCGTAGAAGTCCTGGCTGAAGTCAACCTTGCCATCCTCGGTCTTGGGGATATTGTTCAGATCCAGAGTGGTAACCTGGAACATCTCGCCTGCACCCTCACAGTCGGAACCGGTGATCAGGGGGGTGTGGACATAGATGAAGTCACGGTCCTGGAAGAACTGGTGGATTGCCATAGCTGCCAGGGAGCGAACGCGGAACACAGCCTGGAAGGTGTTGGTTCTGGGACGCAGGTGGGTGATGGTACGCAGGAACTCCATGGAGTGGCGCTTGGGCTGCAGGGGGTAATCGCCGGTGGAGGGGCCCTCTACGGTGACAGTCTCAGCCTGGATCTCAAAGGGCTGCTTGGAGTCAGGGGTGAGAACCACGGTGCCCTTGATAATCAGAGCAGCGCCGATATTGATCTTGGAGATCTCCTGGAAATTTTCGATGGTATCGTTATAAACAACCTGTACGGGATTGAAGTAGGTACCGTCGTTCAGCATGATAAAGCCAAACTGCTTGGAGGGACGGCGGTTACGAACCCAGCCGCCGATCTCGATAGTCTGGTCAGCGTACTTAGCGGTGTTCTTGTACAGTTCGCGAACAGAAATCAGTTCCATATGTCTTATCCTCTCTTGCTTGCTAATTTGCATAATATTAAAGTATACGTCAAAGATTCTAATTTTACAAGGGGTATTGGGAATTTTTTACCTGATAAATCCCAATACAATCCACAAAGCCAGCAGGTGCAGTGGGTAGAACAGGTAGAATCCCCATTGGGCAGCCTTGCTATGGGTCAGTTTTTTTCCGGAATAAAGGCAAATCGGCACCGTCGCCAGTACTGCGAAAATCTGCACGGAAATATAGACACCGAAGAGGGGCACGGCTGCGGAATTCATCATGGCATTTACCAGTGTCATTGCGATCATTTGCAGACTCAGACGGTCAAAGAGCGCAAAACAAGCAATCATGGCAATGCCCCATCCGCCGTAATCGGATTTCAAAAGTTCTGCCAGCAGCACAAAGGGCAGCACCATAAGCAGCTTCAGCCAGGGCTTTTCTGTTTTCTCCATGCACAGCAGCATTACCGCGCCCAGAGTCAAGTGACCATCACACTTTGATATTCCCAGCTGATACCGCCTTCAAAGAGCAGATCAAAGGGAATTTCCGCCAGCAGAATGCCGATAGCAAGTCGGCCTATGTACTTCCCCGGGTTACGGGTGTGATACATACCCTCCGCCAGCAAGAAACAATAGATAGGGAAGGCAATTCTGCCGATGATGCGGCAGGCATAATAAAGATTGGCCATATACGGTACAGGAAGGCAAGGCACAATCGTATGACCGAAATGGTCGATCAGCATGGTAAGGCAAGCGATCAGTTTCAGCCCTTCCTGAGGAAGTACTCTTGTTCTCATAAGTCACCTTTTAAGCGGGTGCGGGATTTTTCGCAGGAAAATCCTTCCGGATAGCGGCGCTTCAGTTTCTCGATATTAGCCTGAAGAATATCCTCCAGGTTCATATCCAGGGCAGTTGCCGCCTCCGCCAAATACCAGGCGATGTCCCCCAGTTCTTTGGCCAGGTGTTCTTTATCCAGTTCGTGGCCATGGGCCATCCACTTTTTTACAATATCGATGGTCTCACCGGACTCACCGCAAAGTCCCATCACGCTGTTGATCAGTACATCCCGTTTACATAACTCCGGATTCAGTGTCCTCATAGCCAAATTTTGATATTCATTGACGGTCATAGGAGATTCCTCCAATCGCTTGATAGTGGAACTATAGCACACGACCGGTAAAGAATCAAGAAAACCGGAGAATACTTTTACAATCACCCTTTTTCTATCATCCGACTTGTGGTATAATAGCCGAAAAGGAGGTATTGTTATGCTGACTTACGAAAAGATCATTCACAGCGAAGCCATCAAGACATATATCACCCGGGCCGATGAGTCTTTAGGTGCCCTGGGGTTTACGGAGCATAGTTTTGCCCATGTGATACATGTGGCGCAGACAGCCGGATATATTTTGGAAACCATGGGTTATGACGCACGAACTGTGGAACTGGCAAAAATTGCAGGATATCTGCATGATATCGGAAACCTGGTCAACCGCAAGGATCATTCCCAATCCGGCGCCGTAATGGCATGGAGCATTCTCAATGATATGGGCTGCGACCCTGGCGAAATGGCCACCATTGTTACAGCAATCGGCAATCATGACGAGGGCACCGGTGTTCCGGTAAACGCTGTAGCCGCTGCCATGATTTTAGCTGACAAAGCAGATGTGCGCCGCTCCCGCGTGCGAAATGCGGATATTTCTACCTTTGATATCCATGACCGTGTAAACTACTCTGTGAGAAAATCAAAGCTGGAAATCAATGATGACCGGACTCTCGTGCAGTTAAGTCTTACTGTTGAAACTCAGTACGGCTCTGTTATGGATTATTTTGAAATCTTCACGCAGCGCATGATTCTGTGCCGGAAAGCTGCGGAGAGATTGGGTCTGAAGTTTAAGCTGGTCATTAACGGACAGCAGGTGATTTGAATTTCTGTAAACGGCTTCGCCGGTGACCCGTTGGGTTATTCTGCTTCGCAGTATGTGACCCGTTGGAGACTCGTTTGCATTTTTCTTTGCAAAGCAAAGAAAAATAGATGTTTCGCCCCGTCCAGCCGGGGGGGCGACCAACTGTCCTCCGGATATACACCACAGGCAAGCGCAACTTCGTTGCGGTGACCCGTTGGAGACTCGTCTGCATTTTTGCCTTTGGCAAAAATTATTGTCCGGCCGGGACCCTACCCGGCCGCCAACCTGCCCCCGGCAGGTTGGATTTATTTTTTCGAGTCTCCCGGGTCATAAAAAAAGACAGACAGGCTTTTGCCTGTCTGTCTTTTTTTGGTGACCCGTTGGAGACTCGAACTCCAGACCCACTGCTTAAAAGGCAGTTGCTCTACCGACTGAGCTAACGGATCATTGGCTGGGATGGCAGGATTTGAACCTACGAATGCCAGAGTCAAAGTCTGGTGCCTTACCGCTTGGCGACATCCCAATATTTGGGCGTCCGGCGCCGGACACACGGGGTATTATAGCATGTACCTTTTATTTTTGCAATACTTTTTTCATTTATACCCAGAAAATTAAGAAAAATGTGGCTGTTGCAGTTGCAGCAGCCACATAAAAATTATTCTTCAATTCTGCTGATCTTCGCGCCCAGCGCAGTCAGCTTGCCCAGCATATTTTCATAGCCGCGCTCAATAAAGTGGATATTGCCGATCTTTGTAGTACCTTCTGCACACAGGCCGGCGATTACCAGGGCTGCACCTGCACGCAGGTCATTGGCACTCACGTTCGCACCCTTCAGGGTCTTAACACCGGTGACAACAGCGGTCTTGCCATTGATCATAATATCCGCGCCCATGCTGGCCAGCTCTGTACAGTAGCCAAAGAAGCGGGTTTCATACACGCTTTCTGTCAGCCGGCTGGTGCCGTCTGCCTTTGCCATACATACGCAGATCTGCGCCTGCATATCCGTGGGGAAGCCGGGATAAGGATGGGTCTTGACGGTGGTTCTATGGAGCTTGCCGTCAGAAATGATGCGAATGGAATCATCATAATTGATGACCCGTGCGCCCATTTCCTGCAGTTTATTGGTAATGCAATCCATATGCTTGGGAATCACATTCTGCACCAGCACATTACCGCCGGTGGCAGCCACCGCAGCCAAATATGTACCTGCCTCGATCTGATCGGGGATAATAGCATATGTACCGCCCCGCAGGCTCTCTACACCACGGATCTTAACTGTATCCGTACCGGCGCCGCTGATGCGGGCACCCATGGTGTTCAGGAAGTTGGCCAGATCAACGATATGAGGCTCCTTGGCCGCATGCTCAATAATGGTCTGACCGGGCAGCAGGCAGGCTGCCATAATAATATTGATGGTTGCGCCTACGCTGACTACGTCCAGGCTGATACGGTTACCCCGCAGGCCAAAGGGGCCTTCGGACAGATGGACATAATCATCGGTCTCATCCACATGGGCACCCAGTGCGCGGAAGCCCTTAATATGCTGGTCGATGGGACGGGATGCGAAATTGCAGCCGCCGGGCAGCGCCACGCTGGCCTGATGGAAGCGGCTGAGCAGAGCGCCCATAATATAGTAGCTGGCACGCATTTTCCGCACCAGATCCGGATCGGGGTTAATGCTTGTAATGTTTGTGCAGTCCAGAACCACAACACCGTCGGGTTCTTTGCTGACCACAGCACCCATATCCGCCAGAATATCCAGCAGAATGCGTACATCAGAAATATCCGGCACATTTTCAATTCGGCATACGCCCTTGACCAGGAGCGCTGCGGGAAGGATCGCCACAGCTGCGTTCTTGGCGCCGCTGATGGTGATGTTACCTTCCAGGCGATGACCGCCGGTAATCTCATATTTCATCAAGGATAATCCTCTCCTTGCATTGTTCATTTCTATACAGTATAGCATTATACCACACCGTTTATGTTATGTAAAGGAGATTTTTCCTAACTATTTCTGCGCAAACCCTTGGGATAATGGTTTTTTATACTGTTTCCGTCCCCTTTTCCCCATCCAAGACTATATCCGCCTGCTTTGATCAGACACCATCCGCGGCAAGTTCCGGGGATCACATTACCCGCCATATATGCCTTGATTTCTTTGCTTTCCGCAGGAAAGTCCTGGAAGTTTTCGCAGTTTTTAAGCCACAATGCCAATGCGTGGGCAGGTTCAAAACGGTTCTTTTTCACCTCACCCAGTTCCAGACCGGGCCGTACCACTTTGATTCTGCGGATGTCCGGCATCTCCTCCGGCACCCAGTAAAGGCTGCTGCCGAAAAGGATCGCCTTGCCCGCAGGCAGCTTGATTTTCAGCTCTTTTGCAAAGGTTTGCCAATCTTTCGGCAGTTTTTCACCGGTTGCCGGCTGCACCTCTGCCTCTTCACCTTCTGTTTTCCGCAGCACCGCCGCAAAATGGCCTTCGCCCAGCAGTTTATGAGGCCACAGCCGGAAGGCACCCTCCCCTGCCGGTGCAAACCAGGGAGCATCCACAGGTTCACGGATAAACTCAGGATGATCGGCCAGGAAGTTTTCAATGGCCAGTTCGTTCTCCGCCGGTGCGAAAGTGCAGGTAGAGTACACCAGCCGTCCGCCGGCCTTCAGCAGTCGGGCACCGGAATGGAGGATCTCTGCCTGCCGTCTGGCGCACATCTCCACAGTTTCAGGACTCCAGTCGGTGACCGCCGCCTCTTCTTTGCGGAACATGCCTTCACCGCTGCAGGGCGCATCGATCAGCACCCGGTCGAAAAATCCGGCATATTTCTCAGCCAGATTCTGCGGGTGTTCATTGGTGACCAGGGCATTGGCAACACCCATCCGCTCGATATTTCTGCCCAGGATCTTGGCTCGCTTAGGGTTGATCTCATTACAAAGAAGAAAACCCTCTCCCAGCATCCGTCCGGCAATCTGGGTGGTCTTGCCGCCGGGTGCCGCGCAAAGATCGCAGATTTTCTCACCGGGCTGGGGATCCAGCAGCGCCACCGCAGACATAGCGCTGGCCTCCTGCAGATAATATACGCCCGCCTCATGGTAAGGGTGCAAACCGGGACGGGATTCCGGGTCATAATAATAGCCCATAGGCTCCCAGGGAACCGGCGCTTTCACAAAAGGAAGGTCCGGCGCCTCCCCTTTCAGGGGGTTGAACCGCAGTGCCACAGCTCTGGGGCGCTCCAGGGATTCTAAAAATTCCGGATACTCCTCACCTAACTGGACTTTGATTCTATCTAAAAAAGCTTGTGGAAGCATAACTTTCACCTTTTCTTAAGTACTTTTTCCCATTATATCACAGCCACCTTCATATTGCCATAAAAAAGTGGCACAGCGCAGTGCTGTGCCACTTTAGTATTTGAGAATTAGTCCTCGTTCTTAGCCTCTTCGATGATCTTAGCCTGAGCTGCCTTGGGAACTTCCTCGTAACGGACGAACTCCAGAGTGAAGGAGCCACGAGCCTGGGTCATAGCACGCAGGTCGATAGCGTAGGAGCTCATTTCAGCCATGGGAACTTCAGCCTCAACAACAGTGTTGCCGTCAGCATCGGGGTTCATGCCCATGGGACGGCCGCGACGCTTGCTCAGGTCGCCCATAACGTCACCGACGTAGGACTCGGGAACGGTAACTGCCAGTGCGCCCACGGGCTCCAGCAGAGTGGGAGCTGCATTGGGCATAGCTTCCTTGAATGCCAGGATAGCTGCCAGCTTGAATGCCATTTCGTTGGAGTCAACGGGGTGGTAGGAACCATCGTACAGAACTGCCTTCAGGCCGACCATGGGGTAACCTGCCAGGGGTCCCTTCAGGATAGCTTCCTGGATACCCTTTTCAACAGCGGGGTTGAAGTTCTTGGGAACTGCGCCGCCGACAACTTCTACGTCGAAGATCAGCTCGTTCTGCTCTTCCTGAGGCTCGAAGCGAACCCAAACGTCACCGAACTGGCCGGAACCGCCGGTCTGCTTCTTATGACGGCCGTGAGCCTGAACGGTCTTCTTGATCTTTTCACGGTAAGCGATCTTTGCGGGGCTCAGAACTGCGTCAACACCGAAGCGGCTCTTCAGCTTTGCAACCAGAACGTCCAGCTGCTGGTCGCCGGAACCGGAGATAACCAGCTGATGGGTCTCGGGATTGTTGTACAGGGAGAAGGAGGGATCTTCTTCGTTCAGACGGTTCAGACCTGCTGCAACCTTTTCTTCCTGGCCCTTTGCCTTGGGAGCGATCGCCATGGAGTAGCAGGAAGGCGCATAGGGCAGACCCTTCCGAGAAACGACCTTACGAGGATCGCACAGGGTGTCGCCGGTCTTAACCTTGTCCATCTTGGCGATGACGCCGATATCACCGCAGCCCAGTTCCTTGACTTCGGTGGTCTTCTTGCCGCGCATGGTGTACAGACGGCCCAGCTTCTCGGAGGAGCCGGTACGGGCGTTGACCATGGCCAGATCGGGAGTGATGGAACCGGACAGAACCTTCACGAAGGAATACTTGCCATACTGGTCGGAAACGGTCTTGAAGACGAAAGCGGTGGGAACGCCGCCGGGAGAAACCACGAATTCCTCGGTTGCACCGTCAGC
>JAFOBK010000062.1 GCA_017381835.1 Oscillospiraceae bacterium
ACTGTACAGTAGAAAACTCGTCCAGTTCCAGTTCATCCAGTACTTCTGCAGGGACAGGCAGAAGCACATAATTCATTTTGTACGATTCTTGCATGGTATGATTCGCTCCTTCAGTAATTGGGTAGTATCCTCCGGCTGACCAATCAGCTCGGAAATCGACATTTGTGCAGGCACATCCTTTTCCCGTTCCAACAGGTCGTAGTTACCGATGAGCAGCTCTCCGAACTGGGTACCGGGACTGGTCCGCTGTGCCATGGTATGGACACGTTTGAATTCCAGAATGAAGAAGTCCTTGAACAGTTCCCGAACCTCCGGGAAGTCTGCCTGGGAGATCAGCCACTTGCCTTTACAGTTTGCCAGGGTATCCCGCAGTAGTACATGGTGGTCCCAGCCGAACTCGGCCTCGTAGACATACTCGCTTCTGCAGTATGGGGGATCCCCATAGAAGAAAGCATCTTCCCTGTCATAGTGGGGAATCAGCTTCTCAAAGCTCTTATGTTCTACCACCACATTTTCCAGCCGAACGGACATCTCCGCCAGCTGCTGGAACATGGTTCTCACATTGAAGGGCTGGCAGGCAAAGCTTTTTCCGTTACTGGCGTAACTGTTGCGGGTTCTCATAAAGAAGGCAGCAGCCTGTCGGACTTCTCGGTAGTCTGCACGTTGGCACAGCTTTTCCTTCAGCCTGGTCGCCCATTCCTGGGGAACCAAACAGTCAACGATTTCAAGCTGTGCAGGTAGGTATGGGGTTGGATCTCCCGCTCCCTCATGGAAGTGAAGCCAGGCATCAAATTCCTCACGGGAATTGAGCGGCAGGAGATCCAGCTCCAAAAGCAGTTCCGCGATCCGGTTTTTGGCCACGCGGAACAGGTTTACCAGTTCTCCGTCTATATCGTTATAGACTTCGAATCTGGATGGTGGCTTTCCCAGCAGGACGGAACCGCTTCCACCGAACACATCGATAAAGCGGTCATACTCTTTCGGGAAAACGGCATAGAGAATCGGCAGCAGATTGGTTTTGTTGCCGATGCGGGTTACAGGGGTACGAATAGGTTATCTCACGCTCCATTCTTAATGGAAATGGCCGGTACAGTTCCTGCGGTCAGGTAACCGTATCGGCCATTAGGGTTTGTTCCGGCCATTTTCACTACAAAAACGGAGCGGCACCTATCCTTAAATGCGCGTTTGGTATTCAACAGCATCACCTCCTTCCTGCGATGTGCTTCTATTTGAAAAGCCTCCATAAGCAGAAGCATTTCCACAAACAAAAAAGAGGCCGTAAACTACCTTCTCAAAGGTAATCTACCAGCCTCATCTGCTTTATTTATTCCATTGACATTTCATGTATTTCTTCATGTTTCTGATATTCCTCCTGGGTGCAGAAGTTTACATACTCCCCTATGATACTTACTGCAGCATGGTAGCTGCGGCTTTGCTCAACGCGGGTACGCATCTCCACTGCCTGCTCTGCCATTTGATTCTCCCGTAATGTCCGGGAAGCAAGGCCAATTAGGTTGAAGATATTACCGTCTGCTCCAATAATGGGGCAGTCTGGTTTTGATTGCTTTGGCTGTTCCTGAATATATCCACCCAACTCATTCTCCACATAGTCTGACAACCAGATTCCACCAAATCTATCGTGGGATCTTAGCCGCCAGATTGCCAGCTTTCCCACATCCAGCTTCACATCATCTGAGAATGGGAACAGCAGACAGGTGGATCCGTCTTTTTGAAAGACGTGTACATCCGTAAACACAGTGCCGTTTTTCAGGCAGCCGTTGGCAGTCAGCATTCGGTTGATGCCATCCAGCCATTCTTTGGCGCTTCCACCGCATCCTTGGAGCACAAGTCCCTCTTGATCTTCCATTCTGCGGAGCTGATCTATGGTTATAGTGCGAATACTCATAGGCGCATCTCCTCCATGCCTCTTACTTTGATAACCATGTTCTGCTCCTGGGTAAGCTCTTCCTTGGTCAGTTTCCGGAAGCTATCTACCTGTGGTATGATAGCCAAGGTTCTACCGTTATCCCACCGCATATGGATCTGACCAGCGTCATCTACATGGTCTACTGTTCCACGAGTGCCATCCGGCACTGCAAACTTATCGTCCATATGTTCCAGGAGGATTCTTGTGCCGGGCGGATAGTTCAGTCTACACTCGGCTGCTTGCTTCGGTGTCAGTTCATTGGTCTGGCTCATTCTTATACTCCTTTCTCTGCAGTTTTTCAAATCTTGTTCGAAGGCACTCACCATCCGATCCCCAGCAGATAAAGCCTGTTGATGGAAACGGACAGCCCTTACACTTTTCCAAAATGCTACAAACGTTTTGCTCTTCGTTTTCCGGAGGATTCGCATAGCGCCTATATTCCATTTTTATTTTCCGTGTCACTATGAGTGGCCTTAGATAGGTGACCTTTTTGTTTGATCCATAGTTTCAGCTCCTTGTTGTAAAAATAAAAAAGCCGGGTACCTGGACGTTGTAAACATCCCGATACCCGGCAATAAATAATATTCAATTCCAAAACGCTATCTTCTAAAAGCTCCTTTGGTTCTAATAAATCTCCATTTTAAGGCTGAAATGCATCTCGAACGCCCCAAATACCCGCAAAATACGCAATAGCATCTATGGAAATCATTATTTGCGTGTTAACATTTTCGTGCTAAACTGCAACTTATTGCGGTCAAAAACTGCGTATAAAATAAAAAGTTGACACTAAATAGCTAACTTTTTGCATTAGCATCTATAGTGTCAACTTTATATGGCAGAGGATGAGGGATTCGAACCCCCGCAAACGGAGTCAGAGTCCGGTGTGCTACCGTTACACAAATCCTCTATCGCAGGAACATTCATTATTATACGCACTTTTCTAAAAAAGTCAAGAAGTTTTTTGAAAAAATTTCAAATTTTCTGACAACAGTATTTTATCCTGCAAAAAGTTAATTATTCCTCCCAGGGAAAGGGTTTTCCTGTCAAAACATGGTCCTTGAGATAGCGGAAAGTAGTTTCCTCGCCCTCATCTCTGAGCATGGTAAGCAAAAAATCCAGTTCCTGTTTGGTCTGAGGGTGCATCCAGTTGCGCTCATCGCTGCGGATAAAGTACTCATACGCGGAGGCGCTGGTATAATCTTTTCCCTTATAGATCATGCTGGCGGCACGACGGTCCATCACCATCTCCGCCAAATACCTTCTGGGCATGGGCACCGGCTCATAAACGCCGGATTGCAGATTCACATCCTGCCAATATTCATAATGATGCCGGTTGCGGCCTTTATGGTGCATCCAGGCTTCACTGTAGCCCTTATCTTCTCTCTCCGCTGCATTAGGACTGCGATTGCCCTGAAAATACTTGATACCATTCATAAATTCCGTAGGGGTATACTTAGACAAATCGTGGGTAATACCCTGCAAGATCAGGCCAATTTTGAAGCAGCCCTGCATAACCAGCAGTTTATGATGTGTGATGGTTTTAAAATGTTTCCAAAAATGCATGATACTCCCCCCATTTTTCTTATTATATGTTAGCACTTACCTAAAAAGCAAGTCCCCCATAAGGGGGACTTGGAATTATTCTGCCAGTTTCTTATCCTCCAGCTTCTTCATGGCCTTGCGGAACACAAAGAAGAATAGGATTGCCGTGAAGGTCACTGCCAGCACATCGGCAACAGGCTCAGCTGTATATACAGCCATAGTCTTGTTTTCCATGATAGCAGGCATCAGGTAAATCAGCGGCAGCAACAGAACAAACTTACGCATAATGGCAACAGTCATAGAGCACAGAGCCTGACCCAGGGACACAAATGCCATCTGGCAGGCAATCTGAATGCCGAACAGACCCAAGCCGGCACAATAGACCCGCAAAGCCTTTGCGGTAAACTCACGCATAGCTGCATCCGGGGTAAAGATACCTGCGAAGACCTGGGGCATCAGCATGATGCAGGCCCAGATCACCAGAGAATAACTCAAACTTACCGTCAGCAGCATCCGGTAGGTCTTGCGGACACGGTCTGCATCACCGGCGCCATAGTTAAAGCTCATGATGGGCTGTGCACCCTGGCCGATACCCTGCATGGGCAGCATCGCAAACTGCATAACGCTGGTGAGAATAGTCATCGCGCCGACAGCCATATCGCCGCCATACTTCAAAAGAGAAGTATTGAAGCAGACAGAGATGACACTCTCGGTAGACTGCATGATAAAGGTAGCCATACCCAGTGCCACGCAGGGCAGCACAATGGAGGGCTTCAGATTCAGATTCTTCAGCTTCAACTTCAGAATGGTGGTCTTACCGGTGAGGAACAGCAACACCCATACGCAGGAAGCTGCCTGGGACAGGATGGTTGCCAGGGCAGCGCCCTTAACACCCATACCGAAGCCGAAGATAAACACCGGATCCAGAGCAATATTGCACACGGCACCAATCAGCACACTGAACATACCCTGCTTAGCAAAGCCCTGGGCGGTAATGAAGGCATTCATACCCAAGGTCAGCTGGACGAAGATGGTACCGATGGCATAAATGCTCATGTAATCCACAGCATAGCGGATTGTCTCACCGCTGGCGCCGAAAGCCAGCAGCAGGTCCTCGCTCCAAATAAGCAGTACCGTAGTCAGAACCACAGCAATGATGCTCAGCAGGCTGAAACAGCCGGCAAGGGTCTTTTCCGCATCTTCATTCTGACCTTTACCCATGAAAATAGATGCACGGGGCGCACCGCCGCCACCTGCCAGCGCCGCAAAAGCGGACACGATCATGATCAGAGGCATACACACACCTACACCCGTCAGAGCCAGACTGCCCACTTCAGGGATGTGACCGATATAAATGCGGTCCACAATATTATAGAGCATATTAATCAGCTGGGCTACCACCGTGGGGACTGCCAGCCGAAACAGCAGTTTTCCAATAGGCGCTGTGCCCAGATCCGCTTTCTTATCCATTCGTTGTTTCCTCCTGCTTCATATTCTCATGTAATTTATCTGTTAAATACTGAAGTTGCTCCAGTTCCTCCGGGGAAAATCCCCGCACAAGCATGGCGCCAAACTTCCTTTGCGCCTGCAGTCCTGCTTCCACGATTGGGTTCGCCGTCTCTGTCAGACGCAGATGCAGTGTCTTTTGGTTGCCCGGATAATAGACACCCTTCACCAGTCCCTTCTCCTGCAGCCCCTTCACGGATACGGATACATGGGACTTGGATAGGCGGCGGATTTTGACCAGCTGCGCTGCCGTATCATATTTGGGGTTATTTTGCAAAAACATCAGAACCGTAAATTCCATATAAGTCAGGCCATAGGACTTGCACACCGGCATTACCGATTTTTCATATAAACTCTGCCCCATAAAAATATGCTCAAACACCGGCATCATCCCGTCTCACCTGCCTCAAATAGTTCTTTTTTGAACTATTTTACTATAACATTCTCTCCCGTTTTTGTCAACTAAGGGTTGTGAAATAATCGCCCGTTATGATATAGTAACAGCATAAGAATCCGAAAGGAGTTGATCCTATGCGCCAGTATCTGCAGGGCTTTATGGAGTCCTATGCCTACCCGGAGGAGGCCATCTCCACCCTCCTGGCAGCCTACGATGTTCTGAAAGAAAACGCAGACTTTACAATGCTGCTGGAAACTTACGAAAAAGACCGCTTCTGTGACTATGCAGCTATGCTTGCCCAGTGTAAAGAGATCGCCGCCGTCACCGGAGTTCATACCTACACAGTGGAATTTCTGATGTTCATGTGCTTTTCCAGAAAGCTGAAGGAAACCTATCTGGAACACGGCCACACCGAGGCCATGTGGCGGCAGAGTATGCTGGATCTAAAGTGCAAAATGATGGTATGCAAGGCTGTCAAAAATATTTGGGGCATGTTTGTAGCCTGGTGGTATGACGGCTTCTTCCGCATGGAGCGTTTCGGCTTCGGCCGTATGGAATTTGAGCTTTTCGAATTTCCTCTGGAAATTTACGAAAAAGATGGAAAGGTACTGCGCAAGGGTGATACCGTCATTAACTGCCACATTGCAAAAACCGGTGAACCCCTTTCTCCGGAACTTGTGGAGGATGCATACCGGCAGGCTGCAGAATTCTACAAAGATACTTTTGCCGGAAAACCCATCCCCTTCTTCTGCGAAAGTTGGCTCATTTACTCCAAAATGGACGACCTGCTGCCAAAAAGATCCAACATCCGCACTTTCAAGGAGCGCTTTGAGGTAATCCATGACCATCTCTATGACAAGGGCGATTACAGCGAAATGTGGCGCCTGTTCGATATGGACTACACCGGCGATCTGGACGACTTCCCGGGAGATTCCACCCTGCGTCGCAATTACAAGCAGTTCCTGAAAGACGGCGGCCAGGTGGGCGAGGGTTACGGCGTATTCTTCTGGTAAGGGAGTGAATGCAACCATGGCAAATTATCCCCTTTACATTGCGCTGCCGGGAATGGAAGTGTATTTGGCAGAGAGCTTTTTCAAAAGCCAGTTGGACCGTCCCAAGCGGATGCACAGCCATCCAGCCTATGAGCTGGTCTGCGTTGAAAAAGGTGATCAGACAGAATTTGTCATTGTACCACCGCTGATCGAGCATTTAGCTGCGGAAGCATCCCCCGGCAGCATCACTTCTCTGCTTTTTTCTTTCTGCCAAACGTCTGATAACGATATTTGTCTGGAGTTGGAAAACATAAAGGACAAGCCGGTTATCGTAACAGATGATTTTGACGGTCTTAAGAGGATCCACAAAGCCAAGCAGCTGGCAAGTAATTTATTACAGCCCGGTGCCATGGAACAGCTGGCTGCGGAATTTCGTCTTTTGTTTGTCTGCCTTGCCCGGAAGCTGAGCAGCAGGGAGTCTATCCCTGCAATGCACCGCCAGACCCTCTACGAAGAACGGCTCGCTATTTTGGAAGATTATTTCAATATAGGCCTGAAAGATCCTGACTGCAGCAAATTACAGCTGGCTGGCCGTTTGGGTGTTACAGAGCGGCAGCTGACGCGGATTCTTTCCGAGGTTTATCACAGCACTTTTTCAGACATTCTTCTGCGCTCACGGATGAGCATCGCCCATGCCATGGTAATGGAGGGCAGAAAAACGCCCGAAGAAATTGCTTTGGCTGTAGGCTACCGCAGCGCAGAGTCTATGAAGCGGGCATACCGCGCATTTTGGGGTTTCCCTTTGAAAGCAACAAAACAGGACACCAAGACCGTCTAAGACGTCCTTAGACGGTCTTGCTTTATATATTTGTTCAATATATAATAGAAGCACAACAAAAATGGAGGTGTCCTTATGCAAAATGATATTTTCTCTATGGCCGGAAAAACCGTTGTTTTCACCGGCGGCTGCGGCAACTTAGGTAAGGTCATGGTGAAGGCATTACTTGACTACGGTGCCAATGTGGCTGTCCCCAACCGCAGTGATAAGTTCGACGCAAGCTATGACGAGTACAAGGCAGCAGGCAAGCTGGTGGTGATCCCCGCGGATCTGAAGCACACCGAGGACACCAAAAAGGCTTTCCAAAAGGCTGAAGAAATTTTCGGCAAGATCGATGTACTGGTCAACTGCGCAGCCTACGGCGGCGGTGCCGGCGGCAAGGCAGCCGAGCATCGGGTGGATCTGATCGATGATGCCAGCTGGGCCGAGACCATCGACGGTACTTTGGGTGTCATTTTCCGCTGTACCCGTGAGATCATCCCCTTCTTTGACAAGCAGGGCGGCGGCAACATCGTCAACATCGGTTCCATGTACGGCGTGATTGCGCCCGACTATGAAATCTACGGCGATCTGCCCGGTAATCCTCCCGCCTACGGTGCCGGCAAGGCAGGCGTTATCCAGTTCACCAGAACCTGCGCTTCTCAGCTGGCCTGCAGAAACATCCGTGTAAACAGCATTACCCCCGGCGCATTCCCCAATATCACCCCCGCATCCAATATGGAATTTATCGGCAGACTCTCCAAGAAGCCTATGATGAAGCGCACCGGCAAGGCCGAGGAGCTGAACGGTGCCATCCTGCTGCTGGCAAGTGATGCTTCCTCTTACATGACCGGCACCAACATCGTTGTTGACGGAGGTATGACCACATGGTAACCAAACTCTGCCTGGTAGGTGCCGGTTCCATCGGCCACCGCCATCTGCGGCTTTTGCTGGAGCGGGACGATGTGCAAATGTGTGTGGTAGAGCCCAACGAAGCATGTCGGGCAGCGGTTGCCGAAGAGCATCCCCGAATTCCCTTCTATGATTCCATGGAAGCCGCTATCAAAGAAGGCGGCTGTGAGGCTGTGATCATCGCTACTCCCCACAGAACCCATGCTCCTCTGGCCATCAAAGCTTTGGAGCTGGGCGCTCATGTGTTCTGCGAAAAGCCCATGAGTGATTCCCTGTCTGACTGTGTTGCGCTTCTGAATGCCGCAAAAAGCAGCGACAAGGTGGTTTCCATCGGTTTCATGTTCCGCTTTGACCCCTTCGTGCAGAAAGTCAAAGAAATCATCGAAAGCGGCAGAATCGGCAAGATCATCCATTATTCCAGCCGCTTTGCCACTTATAACACCCTCCGCTGTTCCGTAACCCGCCATCAGGAGCATACCCCTTACTCCCTGGTGATGGACTGCATCCACGACTCCGACCTTATTTACCATTTCACCGGTCGAATTCCGGATTACGCCTACTCTGTAGCCTATAAAGCAGGCGATATGCCTCTGTCCTCCCCGCAGAACTTCATTGACACAATCTACCGCTATGAGGGCGATCCCATGGGTGCGCACATTCATTTCAACTATGTGCAGCATCCTCAGATCCACGATCTGCAGATCGTGGGCGACAAAGGTTATATCCTGGGTGACTTTATGAGTGCGGATGTGACCATTGGCAATCGGGAAACCATGGATACAGAAGTCTTCTCCAGCACCCGCAGTGTGATCGGTAATGACTTCAACAACGTCTATCGGGCGGAATGGAACGAATTCCTCCGGGCTGTCCGTGGAGAGCGGAAGCCTGAGAATCCTCCGGAGCAGGCTATCGTATCCACCTTGCTGATGCATGCTCAGATTGCTTCCGCCGAAAGCGGTAAGGAAGTGGACATCCGGGCTCTGGCAGCAGAAAACGGCTATCAATACTAAGAACAAAGGCACTGTGGAAGTTTCCACAGTGCCTTTTTCTTTTTGGGTTGGACATAAAAATGTTACAATTCCAAGCTTCAATTTCTGTTGATTAATTTGTCGAATACTGCTATATTCAAATCAGAAGTCCACCGGGAAAGGGAGAAGAATCATGTGTAAATATAGAGTTTTATTATCCTTGCTACTGTGCGCCGCGCTGCTGCTGAGCATGGCCGGATGCGGTGCCCCCAAGCCTGTCGAGCCGGAAGCAACGGCACCGCCGGTAACAGAAGCACCTACTGAGGCACCCACCGAGCCGCCCGTCTCCGATCAGTATACCAAGGCTGCTCAGCCTTTGCGGGATGCCAAGAATCTGTCGGTAAAACTGACCACAAAGAAAGCTATTTCCACCGAAATGGAAACCTTCGATCTGGTTTCCCAGCAGGAGTTGACCCTCTCCGGTGTTGGCACCGATGCCTTCACTGCAGCAATGACCGAGGAACTGGAAATCGGCGATTTAAGGGATGAATTTACTGAGTATTATGCCGATGGTGTGCTGTTTGTAAACATCTATGACACAGGCAGATTCCAGGGTACCATGACCGAAGAAGCCTTTTTGAATCGTTTTGCCCCTGCTGTGCTGCTGGACGAAACCCTTTACCAGGATATTTCTGAAAAGCAAACCGATGCCGGTACCACCCTGACTTTCTCTGCTCCCACCGCTCCGGAAAGCTGGGCTCTGCCCGCAGGCGCGGAGTTCTTAAGCGCCGGCGGCACTGCCAAGATCAATGATCAAGGCACTCTTACCCGCACCACCTATACTATGGAATACATCCAGGGCAACACCAGAGTAACCATGGAAGTGGAAGCCAAGGCTGAACTTTATGACGAAGAAGCACCGGAAGCACCTCCCGAACCTGATATCTACAAGGAAGTGGAGTCCATCGATGCCCTCCGACTCTACGATACCGCTATTTTGTATATTTTCAGCGCCCAATCTGCTGCTTCCACCATAAATGAGAGTCTGATTTGCGAAGCTGCCGGTTATTACCTGAACGAGCAGACAGCCACCCACTATATGGGCACCGGTCAGGACCATATTTCGGAAATCAAATATTCTGCCAGCACTCTTGACGGCTCCATGGTCACGGAGACTTTCTCTCAGACCGAGCGTTTCCGGGACGGTCTGTACACCTATATTTCCGAGGATGGCCAGGAAGAACCCGACTCTTCTGTTACCGCCCAGGATATGACCGGATACATCCAGAGTTATTTCCTCGACAATATCCCGGCGCTGACCTATATTCAGGATGCCCGCATTGAAGATCTGGGCGGTGTGCAGTATTTGGAAATCGAACTGAACGAAGAATGGGGTCAGATCATGGCCTCCTACGCCACCGGTATGGTCTATGAGGACGAAGAATTCCTGAATAACTGCGCCTCCGCCTACGAAACCTATAACAGCAGATACTATATGGCGCTGGATGCTGCCACCGGCTTCCCCACCGCCGCAGGTACTGCTTATGTGGGTGTGCATACCATTGAGGGCCAGGGCTATATGCTGGGTCTGCAGATCGACCAGAGTTTCGCTCTGGCAGATTCTAGCATCTATCAGGAGCTCACCGGCGAATCGCTCCCCGAGGAAGTTCCCGAAACCCAGGCCACTCCCCTGCTGTATCATGTCCAGGGTGCGGAGGGCCAGGAGATGTATCTGCTGGGTACCATCCATGTAGGCGATGCCCATACCGCATATCTGCCTGATGCATTTTATAACGCTTTGAACAGCTCCGATGCGCTGGCAGTAGAGGCAGACATCATTGCTTTTGAAGAAGCAATGGAAGAAGATCCCGCCATCGCTGCCCAGCTGGCAGATCTCTATTTCTATGCTGACGGCACAACCACAAGTTCTTTAGTGGACGAGGATGTTTATCAGAAAGCCGTCCGTCTCCTCAGATCCAGCGGTTCCTACAATGCCAATATGGAATACGCAAAACCCTATATTTGGACCTCTGCGATTGAGAACTTCTATCTGACTTTGGGCAGTCTGCGCTCTGAAAAGGGTATGGATATGCGGCTTTTGGAAATGGCAAAAGCCCAGGACAAGGAGATTCTGGAAGTGGAATCCGGCATGTTCCAAATGGAGATGTTCGGTAACTTCTCCTCTGATCTGCAGGTTATGCTGCTGGAAGAAACCGTCAGCTATACCGTGGAAGAGTTCCGCGATGAAGTAGAGGAACTGTACGCACTGTGGTGCGCAGGCGATGAGGACGCCATCCGGGAATTCCTGGCAGAAGACAATGCCGATTTGACTGAGGAAGAAATGGCACTCTATCAGGAATACATCGATGCTATGATCATCAGCCGCAATGCGAACATGCTGGATGTGGCCGTTTCCTACTTAGAAAGCGGCGATACCGTGTTCTATGCTGTGGGTCTTGCCCATCTGCTGCAGGAAAACGGCCTGGTTGACACCCTCCGGGATGCCGGCTTCACTGTAGAGCAGGTTGCTTATACTTAATCCATCGCAAGCCTTTTCGCCATGGTATTTTTAAAAAATTGGCTGTATCGTTATAGAAAAAAGAGGTTTATCAAATGAAGAAGACTTTACTCATTTTCATTATGCTGTTGGCGCTGTGCCTGAGCGCATGCGGTGTTCCCAAAAGTGAACCCGCCGAAACTGCTCCGCCTGCAACACAGCCGGAATCAAGCACCGAGGCGCCCACTTTACCGGAATCCCAGCCCACCGAAAGCACGCCGGAACCCACAGAAACCACACCGGAACCTACCGAAAACACCGAAACAGAACCGGAACCCACCGAGCCTGCAGAAACTACCCCCGAAGCGCTCACCGTTCTTCCCCTGCCTGCAGAAACCGTGCAGTTCTCTTTCCTCAGCGGCGCAGGCGGCTGGAGCACAGAACTTGTGTTAAACCAGGATGGCACTTTCACCGGCAGGTACCACGATTCCGAAATGGGTGACATAGGAGAAGACTATCCCTATGGCAGTATATATGTCTGCTCTTTCGCCGGCGAATTCGCAGATTTTGAAAAGCTCAGCGAATACGCATACAAAATGAATTTAACCAATCTTACCACTGAGAATACCACCGGCGAGGAATGGATTGAAGAGGAGATCCGGTATGTAGCCAGCGACCCATACGGCCTGGAAGAAGGCACAGAATTCATTCTGTATCTTCCCGATACGCCCATCAGCGAAGTACCGGAAGAATTCCTGATCTGGTGGCCTTACCTGTTTGAGCACGATGCCGATCCCTTTGATACCCTCTCCTGCTACGGCATTTTGAATGTAAAAATGGGTTACGGTTTCTTCTATATGCAGTAAAAGAAAGGCTTGGCTGATTCGGCCAAGCCTTTTGTCTTCGTAAATTATTTTATGTTTATCATTAAATTTTAGTTGACAAAGATAATTTCCCGTGCTAATATGAAGCCACAAAAAACACATAGGAGGAATCACTATGAACAACCTTACAAACACCGCCAAGAAACTGGATAAGATCTTTGAGATTGCAAGCATTGTATTGGGCGCGCTGGCCATTGCCTCCGCGGTATTCATTGTCCTCATCGGCTTAGGCTATGTTCTGAAATGGGATCCGGAGTTCATCGGCACCGGCTATGCATCTTTCAATGTTGGCTTCCTGGAGTTGGAAGCTGCCCCCGGCTACGGCCCTGACCCCTGGGTGATTCTCGGCCATGCCGCCTTCACACTGGCTGTTGGTATTCTTCTGCTTCTTGACGGCCGTCGGGGTATCGGATATGTCCGCGGTATCCTGCAGCCTATGACCGAAGACAAGCCTTTTGACAGTTCTACCAGCATCAATCTGAAAAAGCTGGCCAAGCTCAGCATCCGTATTGGCATTCTGTGGAACATTATCAAGCTCTCCGAAATGATCGTAATGGTATTTGTTTATGACCTGCCCGGCCTGCTGCTCAGCGAGAAGATCAGCTATGTTTCCGGCATGTGCCAGGTAGATCTGACCTTCCTGGTTTATTGGGCCATTCTGACGCTGCTGAGCTATGTATTCCAGCACGGTCAGCAGCTGCAGCAGCTTTCCGACGAAACCCTGTAAGGAGGTGGCTCCATGCCTATTATTCTGCGCCTTGACCGGGTTATGGCTGACCGAAAAATGTCTCTGAATGAGTTATCCGAAAAAGTCGGCGTGGCCAATGTAAACCTATCCAAGCTGAAAAACGGCCATGTCAGCGCCATTCGATTCTCCACCCTGGAAGCGATCTGCGATGTGCTGGACTGCCAGCCCGGCGACATTCTGGAGTACCGCAGAGATGAAGACCGCAACGCCTAAAAGAATCTCAAACAGCCGGTTTCCCAAAAGGAAACCGGCTGTTTGCTGCACCTTGACCTTTTCATTCTACAGGAATATAATGAAACCATCAAAAAGAAAGAAGTGACGCTCTGTGACGGAACAACGGATCCGCCTGACAGATGGCCCCATTTGGAAAGGCATCCTGCTTTTTGCGCTGCCGGTACTGCTGGGTAATCTGTTTCAGCAATTTTATAATGCTTTCGACTCCTGGTGCGTCGGTAATTATATCGGCGAGGATGCGCTGGCTGCGGTAGGTTCTTCCGGCAGTCTGATCTTTATGATGGTCAGCTTCTTTAACGGCCTGGCCATGGGTGCCGGTGTGGTGATTGCCCGGCTTTTCGGTGCCAAAGAATATGCGTCCATGAGAAAGGCCATCCATACCGCCATTGCCTTTGGTTTGGTAACGGGTATCTTGCTGACCGCTGTGGGTGTCGGCCTTACTCCGATCATCCTGCGCTGGATGGGCACACCGGCAGAAGTACTGCCCCAGTCTATCAGCTATTTCCGCTGGTATTTCTTCGGCGCGATCTTCGTTGTCATGTACAACATCTTCGTGGGCATCCTCCACGCAGTGGGCGATAGCCGTCACCCCTTGTACTACCTGATTTTCTCCACATTTGTGAATATCGCGTTGGATATGCTGTTTGTGGCAGTGCTGGGCTTCGGTGTAGGTGCTGCTGCCATTGCTACTACCATTTCCCAAGGTATCAGCGCAGCGCTGTGCTGCATCCACTTACTGCAGGTAGACGCTCCCTATCAAATCACCTTGAAAGAAATCCGTTTTGACAAGAAAAGTCTTTTGGACATCGTCAAGTACGGTCTTCCCTCCGGCGTACAAAACAGTGTGATCTCCCTGGCAAACGTAGTCATCCAGGCCAATATCAACAGCTTCGGCAAATCCGCTATGGCAGGCTGCGGCGCATATGCCAAACTGGAAGGCTTCTCCTTCCTGCCCATCGCCTGCTTCACCCAGGCGCTTTCCACCTTTGTTGGGCAGAATCTGGGTGCCCACCAGCACGACCGGGTCAAAAAGGGCGTGGTATTCGGCATCGCCTGCAGCTGCAGCATGGCTGTGATGATCGGTATTTTCTCCTATCTTGCCGCTCCGCAGCTGATCGGTTTCTTCATTGATTCTCCGGAGGCCATTCGCTTTGGTACCCAGCATATGCAGACCATCTGCCCCTTCTTCTTCCTGGCAGCCTTTTCCCACTGCGCAGCCGGCGTGATGCGTGGCGCAGGAAAGGCCACTGTCCCCATGTTTACCATGCTCCTCTGCTGGTGTCTGATCCGCGTAACCTATATCTCGGTTGCCGTGAAGATTGTCAACGAACTGACTACCGTATCCTGGGCTTACCCCATCACCTGGATCCTTAGCAGCATCATCTTCCTCACCTACCTTTTAAAGGCAGACTGGATCCACAATTTCGACCGAATGGAAGCTGCGGGAAAAATCTGACAGCATAAATAAAAAGGCTTGCCGTTTGGCAAGCCTTTTTAGATATACAAAGCCATTGCTGCCAGCCGTTTGGCGCAGTCAACCAGGGATTCTATGTAGGCAAATTCCTGAAGGGAATGGATTTTACCGCCGTCTACGCCAAGACTGTCCACTGTAGGAATACCTGCCTGGGTTGTATAGGCTGCATCCGATCCTCCGAGGCAGTGGCGCGGTTTCAAAACAGGTAACCCGCAGGACGCATAAATGGCATTCATTTTCTCAAACAACGCTTCATTTACGGAGGTTCTGGGCATAGCCGGCCGCTCACTCACCTTTTCCAAATGGCAAGTGCACCCGGGTACGGTAGATTCTGCCGCGATTTTTTCGCACATCTGCACCGCTTGCCGGTATTGCGCTTGATCCGCAAAGCGAATATCCGCATGAAATACGCATTCTTCCGCCACGGAATTGGGGACCGTTCCGCCCTGGATCACACCGCAGTTGCAGGTAATCCCATCGGCATCCTTCCATTTTTCCAGCTGAATGATCTTATGGGCTGCCTCGCAAATGGCATTGGCACCCTCTAAGCATTTTGCGGCATGGGCGCTCTTTCCTCTTACGGTGAATCGGTAGCGAAGGATTCCCTTTCTGGACAGTACCGCTGTGCCATACTGCACACCCTCCAAATTCAAAAACGCAACGGCATCCCTGGCTTTTTCCAGCATAAACGCAACGGTCTGCTTATTGCTGGTGATACTGCTTGTTTCTTCATCTGTCTGGATGATCAGTTTGATTGGCCGCTTCCGGAAGCCGCACCGCGTGAGTGCATCCATGGCCATCACAGCCGCCACAACACCGCCCTTGCAGTCAATAACACCCGGTCCGTAGATTCGCCCGTTGTCCCGATGCACCGCCGGTGCAGGAAATGTGCCAAGGGGAAATACCGTGTCAATATGGCCGGAAACAGCGAGGGGTTTTTGGTCAGACTCCGGATTCATGGTAATGCAAATGGCATTGCCTGCTTTTTCCTGCTCCGCAATTTCCACCGTCCATTGGTTCTGCCGGGCAATTTGGATAAACACCTGTCCAACCGCATCCACACCTTGCTTAAACTCCGTTGGACTTTCTATATTGCAAACCTGCTCCCAAAGGTCGCAGTAGGGTTCATTCAGCTGCTCAATCAATGAAAAAATATGTGTAAGCTCCACATCCTCACCCGCTTTCCTTTTCAGTATACACGCTTGTCCTTCTTTATGCAAACAAAAAGAAGACCCCAATGGGACTGCATTCCATTGGGGGTTTCCTTTAAACAATGTCATGATCCAGTAAATCAAGCCAGACACCATCACCGGGCCGGTGATGATGAACATTTCGGCATCAACACCGAGGATAAAACCTTCTGCTGCTGCTGTCAACTTAGGGTCCATACATTCGTGTTCTATAAAGACTAAATCGTTCTTACTGTGAACCGACTAATTCAAATCACGGTATACGAAATAGTTTTCCTTTTCCCACTATCCTCCCACTTCGCTCTGTGCTATAATACAGGCACATGCATACAGGAGGCAGGTGTGCCTATGGAATTTCATGAAAAATTGCAAGAGTTGAGGAAGCAAAAAGGGCTTACGCAAGAGGAATTGGCGGAATCTCTATTTGTATCCAGAACTGCCATTTCCAAGTGGGAGTCGGGCAGAGGATATCCCAATATCGACTCTCTAAAAGCGCTCGCAAAATTCTTTTCCGTAACCATCGATGAATTGCTGTCCGGCGAAGAGGTACTAACCTTAGCAGAAGAAGATCAGAAGCAAAAGGAAACACATCTTCGGGATATGGTATTTGGATTGCTGGATTTTAGCGCTGCAATCGTCTTTTTCGTCCCGTTCTTCGGGCAAAAGACTGATGGCTATGTGCAGGCAGTTTCTCTTTTACTTTTGACAGAAATCACCCCTTATTTGAAAGCAGCATACTTTCTAATGGCAATCAGCATGGTGGCATTTGGTATCTCCACCCTTGTGCTTCAGAATTACTATGGAATGTTTTGGGTACGAAATAAGAGCATACTATCGTTGCTAATTAATACGGCCACCGTGCTTCTGTTCATAATAAGCTCACAGCCGTATGCAGCTGTATTTGTCTTCCTATTCTTGGTTATCAAGGTGGTAATGCTGATCAAAAAGCAATGACACGAAGCGTATCACGGATGTGACAGCCTGTTTCTTGTATTTCTGAACCTCCTGCCTTAGTTTGTAAGTAGGCGAAAGCCAAATACAAACTAAGGAAGACGCTCGAAATGAAGAAAAAGAAATTTTGTATCGCACTTGGATTGCTTGGAGCATTTGCACTATGGACTATCGCAATCAGCCTGATTGATGTGCAGTCCATCGGCCCTCAGGGCTCAACTGTCGGTTTTGCCACGCTTAACAGCATGGTACATAAGCTCACCGGTGTACATATGCAGCTTTATACCATCACCGATTGGCTAGGTCTTGTGAGCGTTGCATTCGGGTTTGGTTTCGCATTACTGGGGCTTGCGCAGTGGATCAAAAGAAAAAATATTCTGAAAGTCGATCGCAGCATTCTTATCCTGGGTGCATTCTATATTGTCACTTTGGCGGCATATTTATTTTTTGAAAGTTATGTGATCAATTACAGGCCGGTGTTGATTGCAGGATATCTGGAAGGCTCGTATCCTTCTTCCACAACGCTGCTTGTGTTATGCGTGATGCCAACTGCCGGAATGCAGCTTCAGGGCCGAATCAAAAGCCACGCACTTCGTAAAGTAGTTACCGTTGCAATCACCGCTTTCATTGTGTTTATGGTTGCAGGAAGACTTGTTTCCGGAGTACATTGGCTGACAGATATTATCGGCGGCATTTTACTCAGCGCAGGCCTTGTTATGATTTACGATTCTCTGATTGGAGGAAAGATTCATGAATAATTTGACGATTCGCCTGGAAACGCCTAAGGACTATCGTGCTGTAGAGGAACTGACCCGGGAAGCCTTCTGGAATGTTTATAAGCCCGGTGCGGACGAACACTATTACGTCCACATCATGCGTTCACATCCGGACTTCATCCCTGAACTGGCCTTTGTTCTGGAAAAGGACGGAGAAATCGTTGGCAACATCATGTACACCAAGGCTTGGCTGGAAGGTGAAAGCGGGGAGAGAAAAGAGATTCTTTCCTTTGGGCCGCTGTGCGTTGCACCGAAAGACCAGCGTCAGAAGCTAGGTAAAATCCTAATCGAGCATTCCTTTGAAGTGGCTCGCAAGATGGGCTACGATGTGAACATCAATTTTGGCAACCCCGGCAACTATGTCAGCCGTGGATTTGTCAGCTGCAAAAAGAAGAATGTCAGCTTTATTGTTCCCGGTAATTTCCCCACTGCGCTACTGGTTGCAGAACTGGTTCCCGGCGCGCTGGAAGGTAAGAACTGGATGTACATTCCCAGTACCGCTGCGGATTGCTGCGAGGATACTGCCGCCGTAGAAACCTTCGACGCTACATTTCCGCCAAAGGAAAAGAAGTGGATGCCGAGTCAGGAGGAGTTCTACATCTATAGTCATTCTTCGGTAGTCCGATAACACAGTCCGGCTCAATGTTAAATTTTTCAAAAAGGCTTGACCGAATCGGTCAAGCCTTTTTGTTAGAATAGTGTTGTTATTCAATAGATTAGGCCGTATACCACAGACGCAGAAACACCGTACACGATCACCGGGCCGGCGATGGCGAATATTTTGGCACCAACACCGAGGATGAAGCCCTCTGCTTGCGTCAGCTTAGGATGCAGTGTTTTTATTGAAATGGCTCATATTCTTTCAACTTAAGAGAAAACAGTTCGAATATTAGGAATTTACATCAAATCAGCGGTATGTTATAATGAAATAGCACGAGGTGATATGATGAAAGCAATATTTGTTCTTTCTGCGGTGCTCCATTCTCTAATTATCAGTTTTATCGCAAACAGCTTTGTTGTCATTCGGCAGTATCCAGTAAGCCTATTTGTGATTGTCCCGTTATTTCTGTTTACAGGCATATTTGCCGGTGCTTTTGTTACCAAAACCAAACAAAGCAATATCTGCCTGCACGGCACGATTTTATTATACGCCTTTTGCATCTCAATGGCGCTTAGCACCATCTATCACATTTTTCTTGCCACACAGACCATCCCCGACGATCATATGACATTGGTGTGGAGCCTGGTGCTGTGCGCAGGTGTTTTATTTGTTGTTTTTTGGGTAGGTATTCTTTGCGTATATCTCACCTCGGCCCAATTGGGCTTTCGACTGCGACTGATTGGCCTGCTCTGTGGTCTGATCCCCATCGCCAATTTGGTGGCTTTGTTTTTTATCCTCAAAACCACCTCGGCAGAATGTATGTTTGAAATAGGCAAAGATCAGTACAATAAACAGCGGAAATGTCAGCAAGTCTGCGCCACAAAATATCCCATTTTGATGGTTCACGGCGTGTTTTTCCGGGACACAAAATTTTTCAACTATTGGGGCAGAATCCCAAAGGAATTGGAAATCAACGGCGCAACAATCTTTTATGGCAACCATCCCTCTGCAGCATCCGTTGCTGAAAGCGCCGCCGCCCTGAAAGAACGCATTTTGCAAATATTGGACGAAACTGGTGCTGAGAAGGTCAACATCATCGCCCATTCTAAAGGTGGTCTTGACTGCCGTTACGCCATTGCTCAATTTAATATTGCAGATTGCGTTGCTTCCCTTACTACGGTAAATACGCCCCACAGAGGTTGTTTGTTTGCCGATTACCTATTAACAAAAATACCATCTGACACCAAAGACCGCGTAGCAAAAACCTACAATACCGCTTTAAGAAAGCTGGGCGAAAAGGATGCAGACTTCCTAGCAGCAGTGAATGATCTTACTGATGCCTACTGTCAGCAGTTGGATAACCAAATGCCTACCCCGGAGGGGGTCTTTTGTCAAAGCATTGGTTCTGTACTTAGGAAAGCCGGTAACGGAAAATTTCCATTAAACTTTTCCTATCATTTGGTGAAGTATTTTAGTGGAGAAAATGACGGTCTCGTCAGTGAGGATTCCTTTGCCTGGGGAGAAACCTACACGCTTTTGAGAAGCACCGGCAAACGGGGTATTTCCCATGGAGATATGATTGACCTGAACCGGGAAAACATCCCAGGATTTGACGTGCGGGAATTCTATGTAGGTTTAGTAAAAGATTTAAAAAACAGAGGATTATAAAAAGGCTTGACCGAATCGGTCAAGCCTTTTTGTTAGAATAGTGTTGTTATCCAATAGATTAGGCCGTATACCACAGACGCAGAAACACCGTACACGATCACCGGGCCGGCGATGGTGAACATTTCGGCATCAACACCGAGGATAAAACCTTCTGCTGCTGTCAACTTAGGACCCATACATTCGTGTTCTGTAAGGACCCAATTCTAAAATAATTTACATCAACCCGGAAATATGTTATTATAAAAAAGGAGGTTGGTATTATGGAGTATGTTGTGATTCCCGATACTGCAATCTTTGCCATTAATATCGGCAGGCAGGATAATGAATCAAGCAATATTGTATATCGTGATGAAAATGGTAGATTGCACTCTATTGATTTTGAAATCTGCGCTGCCAATTATTCGGCCGAGCACAATACCGCATCCAAGAACTGTATTGGCGAGCGAAACAGAAAGGAACTCTACTTCATCTTCTATACCAGCGGTATTAAGACTAAAGTAGTATTCGAAAAAATCCAAGTAGGTAATATTCTCCGCTATCATCGTTTGAGTGGTTCCATCGTAACCCGCTTTCTCGAATTGCGGAATTCTATCATCAAAACAAACTATACAACTCATGCGCTATCATGGGAAGAAGGGTTATGACCCATACCGGTCATAGCCCTTCTTCTTTACAGTATTGTTGTTATCCAATAGATTAAGCCATAAACTACCGATGCAGATACACCGTAGACAATCACCGGGCCGGCTATCGTAAACATCTTTGCGCCGACGCCCAGGATGAAGCCTTCGGTTTTGAATTCGATGGCCGCGGACGAGATGGCATTGGCAAAACCGGTGATGGGCACCAAGGTACCGGCGCCTGCGTGCTTGGCGATGTTATCATAAAGACTAAAACCCGTGAGTAGTGCAGAAAGTGCCACCAGGGTCATAGACATGGCCGTTCCTGCATCCTCTTTCTCGAGGCCCAAAGCCAGGTAGCCATTCATAATCAGCTGGCCGATGGTGCAGATCAGCCCACCGATTAGGAATGCCATGGCGCAGTCTTTTACAATCGGCGACTTGGGTGACATGTCTTTCACCAGTTTTCCGTATTCCTTTTCCGTCATAAAAAATCCCTCCGGGAATAGCTTTTCCCGGAGGGATTTTTCTATTCGCAGGAGATTGCCACACCGGTGTGCGCACCGGTTCGCAATGACAGTGTTTTTAGCGGTATTGGATAGGCTGGGCGTCCATCAGCTCGCTCCACAGATCCTTTCCCACCCGGTCGCCCCAGGCCTTTAGAATCTTATGGAACATAGGATTTGTTCCGTCGCCGATAACTTGGCCGTTAAATCTGGTAACGGGAGCAATGCAGTAGGGTGTGGTGGTGACCCAGGCTTCGTCGGCATTCACCACATCGTAGATCATGATATCCTCTTCCACGAAGGGAATGCCCATCTCCTCCACCAGTTCCTTGGCGGTCTGCAGGCTCACACCCCAAAGGATATTGCGCCGCTTGGGAGAGTAAACCACGCCGTCTTTATAGATCAGAAAGTTGGAGCCGCCGGTCTCGGTGATATTGCCGAACTGATCCATGTAAATTGCCATAGCGGTAGGATCCATAGCATGGACGATCTCATCGCCCACCCGCATATGGAGTCGGTTGCGGTGCTTGCCACGGGGGCTGACGCACTGGGGCGGCACATGGGGAATGGGGGAAGTGATCATATTGATGCCGGGGTCGTAATTCTTTGCCCACAGATTGAAAGGCATGGGGAATACATGCTGGCAGTAGGTAGGCTGCAGATCTCCGGCGGGAGCGGCGGAACCGGCATAAACATAGCTGACACCGGGGGTCACATAGTAACACATGCCGAACTCGCATTCGGGGTAAATCTCTTTATTCAGTTCAATCAGTTTGCGGCTGATTTCGCAAACTTCTTCCTTGGTGTGGGGGATCTTCAGATAGGCATTCTTAGCCGCCGCAAAGAAACGATCCACATGGTCTTCCAGCCGGAAGATCTCCTGGTTAAAGGTGCGGACCATGTCGGTAACGGAAGAACCGGTGGTGATTCCGATATCCATGACAGACACTTTGCACTGGCTGATGGGAACATACTCTCCGTTTAAATAAGCAATCAGTTCGGACATGATTATTCTCCTTTCGGTATTAACGGGATGCAGATATCCATGGAATAGGGTGCTCCATGGCAGCGTTCATCATAGAATTCGTAGTCCAGTCCCTGGGGATTCAATGCACAATCGGAATTCGGCAGCCACACCTCAAAAATGTAGCGCCAGGTATCCATCACCGTTTCGGCAAAACGCTCCTCTGTAGGAGGCGTAGAGAAAATGCCATATAACCCAGGCGGCACCCAATCCACATACAGGCCATCCTCCACAGCTTCCGGATCATCGACTTTGACACATGTGACCAATCGAAAAAGTCCGGTTTCCACCGGGAAGGAAATATAGTATTCCCCGTGTTCACGGGGTCTTGCCATAGCATAGACCTTGTTTTCCTTCTCCGACAGCCAGTTGTTCTGCCAAACAGCCGGTTGGCGAGCAATGCTGGTGATTTCCGCTGAAGTACGGATCACCATTCCTGCAATATAAAACCCCGCTCTTTGCTCCACTCGTACTTCGGGATAAACAGATAGATTTTTCTGCCCTGCCAAGGGGTTGGGTGCAATGGGGCGGTGAGGTGATACCCGCCGGCGGTATTCATCGGGAGAGTAGCCGTAGACCTTTCGGAAGGCTTTTGTAAATCCGTTATGTGACTCAAAGCCATAGTCCATCGCCACATCCAAAATGCGCTTTCCTCTGCATATTTCCCCGGCAGCATATGCAAGCCGTCTGCGGCGTACATATTCCATCACCGGCATCTCCAGGTAAAGAGAGAATAAGCGGCAGTAATAATAGGGGGAGAATCCCGCCATGGATGCCAGCAATTCCACGCAAAGAGGTTCTTTCAAATGGGCATCGATGTAGGCGGCGCTGGCCTTGATGATCTCCCGACTGTCCATAAGCATCCCCCCTTTTGCATGTATCATAGCAGATAGAGATAGTTTGCGCTATTCCAAAATTGCCAAATCATGTAAGAAGGGGTGCTGCAAATCGCAACACCCCTTCGTGGAATTATTTCTTCAGTTTTTCCAAAGCAGTTCTGGCGGCGTCCTGCTCAGCACGCTTCTTGCTGGAGCCGGTGCCCTCACCGACGACCTGGTCATTCAGCAGCACCTGGGCGGTGAATACCTTATCATGGTCGGGGCCGGACTCGCCTACCAGCCGGTAGCACAGAGTCTGATTTTTCTTCTGCTGCACCAGTTCCTGCAGAGCGGTCTTATAGTCGGTATTCTGCAGCTTGCTCACCGGCACATTACACAGCACAAACCGGGTAATGATGCCTTTGGCAGCCTCCATGCCACCGTCCAGATAGCTGGCTGCGATGACAGATTCCACAGCGTCTGCCAGGATGGAAGCCCGGCTTCTGCCGCCGAATCGCTCTTCGCCGTGACCCAGCAGCAGGTGCTTACCCAAGTCAATGCGGTTGGCAATGGCGGCCAAACTGGTCTCGCAAACCATATCCGCCCGCATGCGGGTCAGTTCGCCTTCGGGACGGTCAGGGAAATTGACAAATAAGTACTCCGCAACTACCATGCCCAAAATGGAATCTCCCAAAAACTCCAGCCGTTCATTGCTCAGGAGGCTGTTGTGCCAGCGCTCGTTGGCATAGGAGGAATGGGTCAAAGCGTTCTGCAGCAAAGTAATATTATGAAACTTGTAGCCAAGAGCGGCTTCCAAATCCTTAATCATTGCCGTTCTCCTTCACGCTCAGCATAGCAAGGCCTGCTTCCAGTTCCGAGGAAATATCGGGGGTTTCCATAGCCTGATGAACCGCATTGCGGAAAGCCAGGGCATCGGAGGAACCGTGGGCCTTAATAACCGGCTTACGGATGCCCAGGAAGGGCGTACCGCCGATTTCGCGGTAGTCCAGCATCTTCTTAAATGCCTTGATATCCTTCATCACCAGAGCCGCAGAGAGCTTGCTGAGGAAGTTCTTCTTAAACATCTTGGAAACCAGGCTGCCCATGAACATAGCAGTGCCTTCAATGGACTTTAAGAGCACATTGCCGGCAAAACCGTCGCAGACTACCACATCCACAGCACCCAGGGGCACATCTCTTGCCTCGGTATTGCCCACAAAGTTGATGATGCCCTTGTCACCGGCCTCTTTCAGCAGCGCATATGCCTCTTTCTGCAGGGGGGTACCCTTGCTGTCCTCAGTGCCGATGTTCAGAAGACCGATCTTGGGATTCTCCACACCCAGGCACTTCTTGGCATAGATAGAACCAACCAGGCCAAACTGCAGCAAAAACTCGGGAGTACATTCGGCATTGGCACCACAGTCCAAAATAACGGTCTTACCGCCGGTCTTATTGGGCATGGTAGGACCCATAGCCGCGCGGCGAATGCCCTTCACTCTCTTGACCAGCAGCGTTGCGCCGGTGAGCAGAGCGCCGGTGGAGCCGGCAGACACAAATGCATCACCCAGACCGTCGGCCAGCATCTTCAGGCCGATCATCATGGAAGAGTTCTTGCGCTTACGGACAACGGTGGCAGGATCATCATGCATGTCCACCACTTCGTCGGCATGGGCAATTTCCATACCCTCGGGCAGATCATTATAACCCTGGGAGCGCAGCACGCTCAGGATTTCCTCACCGCGGCCAACCAAAGTAATCTGGGCGCCAAAATCCTTGGCTGCCTGCAGGGCACCGATTACAGGTGCCTGGGGCGCATTATCGCCACCCATTGCATCCAGAATAATTCTCATAGCTCTACCTCTCTTTACACACCCTCGGCGATCAGCTTGTCAATGATCTCCAGGGAGCGGTTTGCAATTGCCAAATTCTTCTCTGCCTTTTTCTTGATCCGCTTTTCCAGAGGCGGAATAATGCTGAAATTCACATTCATGGGCTGGAAATTCTCGATCCGCTCATCGCTGACATACATACCCAAAGCACCGATGGCAGTTTCCTGGGGGAAGTCGGGAATCTCTCTTCCCTGGACCTTGGCCGCCATGGCAACCGCTGCCAGGAAGCCGGAAGCGGTAGACTCCACATAGCCCTCAACACCGGTCATCTGTCCGGCAAAGGCAACCAGGGGATTTCTGCGGTCAGCGTAGTACTTATCCAGCAGCTTGGGGCTCTGCAGGAAGGTATTCTGATGCATAACACCGTAGCGAACAAATTCTGCGTTCTTCAGAGCGGGGATCATAGTGAACACACGCTTCTGCTCCGGGAACTTCAGATGGGTCTGGAAACCCACCAGGTTGTAGACACTCTTGGCAGCATTGTCCTGACGCAGCTGGACAACAGCATAAGGCTCCTTACCGGTGCTGGGATCTACCAGACCAACGGGCTTCAGGGGGCCATAACGGAGGGTGTCGGGGCCACGGCGACCCATAACCTCTACGGGCATACAGCCTTCGAAGACTCTCTTATCCTCGAAGCCATGGACTTCCGCTTCTTCCGCATTGATCAGCTCATGCAGGAATGCTTCATACTCTTCCTTGTTCATGGCACAGTTGATGTAGTCAGCAGTGCCGCGGTCATAGCGGCTCTGCCACCATGCCTTGGACATATCCACAGACTCAGCAGTGACCAGGGGTGCTGCTGCGTCAAAGAAGTGGAGGTAACCGGTGCCAAAGTACTTGCCAATGGCCTTGCTGAGGTCATCGGAAGTCAGGGGGCCGGTAGCAATAATCACAGGACCCTCAGGAACCTGCACCACTTCCTCGGCAATCACTGTAATATTGGGGTGATTGCGGATTTTTTCAGTAACCATATCAGAGAAACCCTGACGGTCAACAGCCAGACAGCCGCCGGCTTCCACGCGGGTAGCGTCAGCGCACTGCATGATCAGGCTACCCATCCGGCGCAGTTCTTCTTTCAGAAGTCCTACTGCATTTTCCAGCTTGTCACCCCGCAGAGAATTGGAGCAAACCAGCTCTGCGAAAGTATTCACATGGTGAGCAGGAGACTTCTTATGGGGTTTCATTTCAATAAGCTGCACCTGGATGCCACGCTGGGCCAGCTGCCAGGCAGCTTCGGAACCGGCAAGACCGGCACCAATGACTTTTACGGTTGCCATTATTCAGTCTCCTTTTTCTTTGTGGTCTTCTTAGCGGTCGTTTTCTTGGTGGTTTTCTTTGCCGCTGTCTTCTTTTCCGCCTTTGCAGGCTTTTCTGTCTTTTCTTCCGCCGCAGGCTCTTCTGCGGTTTCTTTCTTTTTATAGTAGCCCCGCTTATCTTCCGGCAGGAAGTTTTCGCAAGTACCGTTGACGCAGAAGGGCTTCATACGGCCCTTGCCGGAGCGCTTAAACATGGTCATACCGCACTTGGGGCAATCCTCTGCAGTGGGTACATCCCAGGTCATAAAGCCGCACTCGGCCCCCCGCTCGCAAGCGTAATAAGCAAAGCCGCGCTTGGACTTGCGCTTGAGAATGGTACTGCCGCACTGAGGGCAGCGGCCGGGCATTTTCTCCACAATAGGCTTGGTGTTTTTACACTCGGGGAAACCGGGGCATGCCAGGAATTTGCCAAAGCGTCCAATCTTCACCACCATGTTCCGTCCGCAGACTTCGCAGATCTCCTCGGTAACTTCATCGGGTACTTTCAGACGGGTACCCTCCAGAGCAGCTTCCGCATCCACCATCTCCTGATGGAAGCCCTTGTAGAAGTCAGCAAGCAGATCTTTCCAGTTCTGACGGCCCGCTTCCACATCGTCCAGGCGGTTTTCCATATTGGCGGTAAACTCCACATCGATGATGTCGTTGAACCGATCCATCATAAGGCCGGTGACCACTTCACCCAGGGGGGTGGGTACCAGGCGCTTATCCTGCTTGTTTACATACTCTCTGTCCTGAATGGTGGATACGATGGATGCGTAGGTAGAAGGTCTGCCTACACCCTTTTCTTCCATTGCTTTAACCAGAGTTGCTTCCGTATAGCGGGCGGGAGGCTGGGTAAAGTGCTGCTCAGGCTTCAGTTCGGATGCCGTCGCCCGGTCACCTTCCTGCAGATTCGGCAGAGGAGAACCGACTGCTTCAGTTTCTTCATCCTTGCCTTCTTCGTAGACTGCCAGGAAACCGGAGAACTTAATGCTCTGGTGGCTGGAACGGAAGGTATAGCCGGCGCACTCGGTGTCGATCGACACAGTGTCATAGAGCGCATTTGCCATCTGGGAGGCCAGGAAACGGCTCCAGATCAGCTTATAAAGCCGGTACTGCTCTCTTGTCAGGCTGCCCTGAATCCGTTCGGGATCCAGCTCCACATGGGTAGGACGGATAGCTTCGTGGGCATCCTGGGCAGATGTTTTGGTCTTGAAAACATGGAACTTACCGTAGTAATAGTCCTTGCCGTAACGGTTCTTAATGAAGTTTGCGGCCGCTGCCATTGCCTCATCAGAAAGGCGCAGGGAGTCGGTACGCATATAGGTGATCAGACCCAAAGTACCTTCACCGGCTACATCCACACCTTCATACAGCTGCTGGGCAATGGCCATGGTGCGCTTAGGGGTCATATTGAGCTTTCTGGATGCCTCCTGCTGGAGGGTGGAGGTGGTGAAAGGAGGTGCTGCGCTGCGCTTCTTCTCTGCCCGCTTGACACCGGTGACGGTGAATTCCTTGCCATGGATGGCATCCATCACAGTCTTGACCTGGTCTTCATTCTCCAGTTCTTCTTTCTTACCCCGGCCATGGTAACGGGCCATAAAAGTGCCGGGCTTGCCGATCCGGTTGAGCTTCACATCCAAAGACCAGTATTCTCTGGGCTGGAAAGCACGGATCTCATTTTCTTTATCTACCACCAGACGGGTAGCCACAGACTGGACTCTGCCTGCAGAAAGGCCTCTGCGGACCTTCTTCCAAAGCAGAGGAGACAGCTGGTAGCCCACGATGCGATCCAGAATTCTTCTGGCCTGCTGGGCATCTACTAGATCCTCGTCAATGGCTCTGGGACTGGCAATGGCTTCCCGAACCACCTTCTGTGTAATCTCGTTAAAGGTGACACGGCAAGTCTTGCCGTCCGGTAGGTTTAACAGTTCTTTCAGGTGCCAGGAGATGGCTTCGCCCTCCCGGTCAGGGTCAGTTGCCAGGTACACAGTATCTGCGCTCTTGGCAGCTTTCTTCAGTTCGTCGATCAGTTCCTTCTTGGTCTGAACAGGGACATATTCCGGCTCAAAATTGCCTTCGATATCCACGCCCATGGTACTCTTGGGCAGATCCCGCAGGTGACCCATACTGGCCTTTACGGTGTAGTCAGGCCCCAGGTATTTTCCGATGGTCTTCGCCTTGGAAGGTGACTCCACAATTACTAAATTCTTTGACATGCGTTCCTCCGCTGGTGCAACCGCTGCCGATTGCTAAAATATAATTATTTGCGCGAAATGCGGCCGTCAGGATGCTGCTGCACCAGTCCCTTGATAGCAAGGCGGGTGAGAATAGACTGTACCGTTCCCGATGGCAGATCCGACCGATCCATAATGCTGTCGGGAAGCTCCGGCTGTGTCCCCACCAGGTCCAGGATTGCGCTTTCCTGGTCACTCAAAGCAGTCGGCCGCTTATTTATCACACTATAAGTGGATTCTTCTTTGTTGTCAATGGCAATTTTGGCAGGTGTTTCCTTTTTCTCCCGGTTCATTTCCGGGATTTCTGCCGGCTGCGCCACTTTTGTAATGGGTGTTTCCCGTCTTTCCTGCAGTTCGATGGAGCGATGTTTGACTGCCTCAGGATAGATGGTTTCATAGTGTTTGACCACATCCCAACCGCTGAGCACCGCATAGGCTCCCTCCTGTAGCAGACCATTACTGCCCTCACAGCTGGCCACACCCAGGTTGCCGGGAACCGCAAACAAATCTCTTCCTTGAGAAAACGCGTGGTTGGCGGTACTGAGGGCACCGCTGCGGGCAGGCGCTTCCACCACCAGCACACCGTCGCTGATGCCGCTGATGATGCGGTTGCGCTGCAGGAAATTGCCGCCAAAGGGACGGCTTCCGGGAGGATACTCACTAAGGAGGCACCCGTTTTCCCTAGTCTTCCGGTACAGTTCCCGATTTTTGGCCGGATATACCACATCCACACCGCCACCAAGAACGCCAACTACCGCCTTACCGGTTTCCAATGCGCCTTCCATAGAGGCCGCATCCACACCGGCAGCCGCGCCGGACACCACCATGCCGCCGCATGCCGCGATTTGTGCAGACAGCAGCCGGGCAGTATGCAGGCCGTAAGGGGATGCCTTTCGGGTACCAACCACACCGATCAGAGGCTGCGCCTGCCAATCGGGAAGCTTACCTTGATAATACAGCACCAAAGGAGGATCCTCCAGGGTACGCAGCATTTCAGGGTACGCTTCGTCTGCGTAGGTCAGAATGCCGATATTCTGACGGGCGCAGGTCTTCTCAATAGCTCTGGCGGCGCTTAAGTCCTTATCTTCCAGCGCCTTTGCAATTTCAGGGGGCAATGTATCGGATTTTGCCAGGAATATTTCCTCCGGATCCCGGAAGAACTCAAGAAGCTGCCGTTTATTTCTCAGGCCGATGCCTTTCAGCTCCGCCAGCCATATCCAGTAAACCGTCAACTTCTTCACTTCCTGTCTTTATTTTTTCATCTGCCACATGACGATGGCTGCGGCAATAGCCGCATTGAGAGATTCACAGTTGGGATTCATGGGAATGATCAGCTCCGCCTGGGCGCTGTCCATAATTTCTTTTCTGACACCCTGGCCTTCACTGCCGATGACCACCGCCATCTGACCCAGCGCTGCGTCACGGATATCCTCAGCACGATCACTGAGCGCCGTCACCGCCACGGGAATACCTGCTTCCGCGCAGGCGGCTTTCGCCTGCTCCCAGGTAGTTTGCACTACAGGGGTGCGGAACACGGCGCCCATGGACGAACGCACCACTTTGTGGCCATAGGGATCGGCACAACCTTCCAGCAATACCACGGGGATTTCCAGTGCATCCGCCGTCCGCAGAATCGTACCCAAATTACCGGGATCCTGGATACCATCCAAAAGGAGCATACCCGGCTTGGGGATAAATACCTGTTTTTCCGGCAGGCGGCAAATAAACAATGCCCCCTGGGGTGTTTGCATGGGAGAGATAGACTCCATCACATCCTTGGGTACCGTTACCACCCGGACATGGGAAGGCACATCCGCTTCCACGCCGTCGGAGAGAATCACAGTTTCCAGACCCGGCCACCATTTGACTGCCTCCGCCAGCAGTTTGGTGCCATCTGCCACGAACAGGCCGGTGGTTTCCCGCTCCTTGCGGGAGGAAACCAGCTTCCGAACCTGCTGCAGCAGGGGGTTCTTCCGGGCGGTGATCCGCTCTGTCATAATTTCTGGACAGCTTCCAGCGCTGCCATATCGCCCAGTACTACCATAACATCTCCAGCCGCAACGGCATAATCCGCTGCGGGAGAAACATTGATTTTCTTGCCTTTTTCCACGGCGATGATATTTACACCCAGTTTAGCCCGGACATTCAGTTCTTTCAGGGTTTTACCGATCCAGTTCTTAGGGGCAGGGATCTCAATAATGCCGTACTGGTCAGACAATTCAATATAGTCCAGCACATTGGGACTGGACAGATTCTTTGCCAACCGATCCGCATGCTCCTGCTCAGGGATCACAACCCGGTCGGCACCCAGCTTCAGCAGTACCTGCCGATGGGTCTCATCGTAGGCCTTGCAGACAATATAGGGTACACCCAGTTCTTTCAGGTTCATGGTGGCCAGCACAGAGTCTGCCAGATTGTCACCAATGGCAACAATGGCGCATTCAAAGTCCTTAGCACCCAATGCCCGCAGCACTTCCTTATCCCGGGCATCGGCCACCACAGCCTGGGTCACAGAACTGGAAACCGCCTGCACCAGTTCCGCATTCCGATCAATGGCCAAAACCTCACAGTCCAATTCACAGAGCCGCTTGGCCGCCTGAGAGCCAAAGCGTCCCAGGCCAATTACAATATATGATTTCATAGGATTTCCTCCTTAACCAATCAAAAGATTTGTATCCGCGTACTGGAAGCGGTCCTTTGCTTTGTCTCCCATCAGGAAGCCCAAGCTCAGGGTCAAAATACCCACCCTTCCGAAGTACATAAACGCAATAATCACACTTTGGGCCACAATACCCAGGGATGCGGTGCCTACCGCAGAAAGGCCAACGGTACAGATTGCGGAAACTGCCTCAAACCAGGCATCCAGGAAGGAGGTGGCAGCAACTGCCGAAATCAACATACCACCGAAGACAGACAGCAGGACCGTAATAAAGGTAAGGGTCATGGCATCGATTGCCTTGATTGTGGGAATATTCCGCTTGAACACATGTACCCGCTCTTTTCCTCTGGCCTTTGCCCAGACAAAGAGCAGCAACACCAGCACTGTTACGGTTTTCAGACCGCCGGCTGTAGAGCCGGAGGAACCGCCGATGAACATGATAAGAATGGAGAACACTTTTGTTGCATCTTTCAGTGCCATTTGATCCATTGTCACGAAACCGGCGGTACGCAAGGTGCCGGTTTGGAAGAATGCATTCATCAGCTTCTGCCAGAAGGGCATGTTTCCTAATGTGCCGGGGTTATTCCACTCCAGCACTAAAATCATGCAGGTACCCACCAGAAGGATTCCTGCCGTCATCAGCAGTACCAGCTTGGTATATACGCTGAATTGCTTAAATTTACGGACCCTTGCCAGTTCTTCCCACACCAGGAAGCCGAGACCGCCGATGGTAACCAGGGCCATCAAGGTAAGGCAGACAATGGGGTCATCATTAAAAATGATCAAACTTTGACCGGGTGCGATATAGCCAAACAGGTCAAATCCGGCATTGCAGAAGGCGGAAATCGAGTGGAACACACCCCAGGCCAAAGCCCGTCCAAAGCCGAATTCCGGCCAAAAGCGCAGCAGCAGAATCAGCGCGCCAATACCCTGGATGCTGAGGCTTCCGGTAAGCACCAGCTTTTGAACCCGCACCACGCCGTCCATATCACTCAGGTTCAAAGATTGGGCAATCACCATTTTCTGCCGCAGACCCACTTTCCTGCGAAGCAGAAATACAAATGTGGAAGCCGCGGACATAAAGCCCAAACCGCCGATTTCAATCAGGGTAATGATCACAACCTGGCCAAATACGCTCCATTGGGTAAAGGTATCAAACAGCACCAATCCTGTAACACAAGTGGCAGAGGTAGCGGTAAAGAGTGCCGGAAAAAAGCCGCAGGACACCCCGCTGCGGGATGCCGCCGGCAAAGTCAGCAGACCTGCACCCAGCAAAATGATCGCCGCAAAGCCAATGGCAATGGTCTGGGTGGCACTGAGTTTTATCCGTCTTTTCTTCATGGCGGTCTTTAACAGTTTCCTATGATCAAACATTCACTTCTCTCCTTGAAGGGCTTATACTTTCACTAACTATCATTATATCAATTTCTCGGTGCATTTCAACTGGCAATTCTTTATATAGTTGTATCCGGAAGAATCTGCCCTGATTCACGCGGTTTTTGGCTTGTTTTGGCATACCTTCTATGGTACAATATGCCTGATTATACATTTGGGAGTGATTTGAATGGAATTCAGCGTTAACCATCCCCTGCTGTTTTTAATGGCAGGTATCCTCATCGCTGTGGTTCTGGCCCAGTCTGTCTTCTTCCTTGTGAAGGCTATGCGCCGCAGCAAGGAGCTGGGTATGGATCAGAGCAAAATCAAAAAGACCATCAAGACCGCCGCAATCTTCACCATTGCGCCGGCTGTGGCCATCGTCATCAGCGTTATGACCCTTAGCAAGAAGCTGGGTCTGCCTCTGCCCTGGCTGCGCTTAAGTGTTGTAGGCTCCATGAGCTATGAGACCATCGCCGCCAACAATGCATTGTCCGCCATGGGTCAGTCTCTTGGCAGCGAAGTGCCTCTGACTGCGCAGCAGTTCGTAAACATACTGCTGGTCATGACCATCAGTATCATGGTAGGTATCTGGCTGGTACCCGCCATTGGCAAGAAGCTGCAAAGCGGTATGTCCAGCCTCTCCAACCGGGACGCCAAGTGGGCAGATATCTTCCAGAACTCTCTGTTCATCGGCATGATCTCCGCCTTTGTAGGTTTTGTTTTCTGTGATGTTTCCCGTCTTTGGACTGCAGATGCCAACGGCCTTGTAACCGTTATGCAGACCAACCCCGAAACCAATCTTAAGGAGGCTGTCCATTACACCGCCGGTTCTGGCATGGTACCTGTGTGCGTCATGGCGGTTTCTGCCGTTGTCATGCTGATCTGCGGCCTTTTGATGCGCAGACCCAAGCTGAAGTGGCTCAGTGAGTACGCACTGCCCATCAGCCTGATTGTAGGTATGGCTGCTGCCATTCCCCTGACCGCAATTCTCGGAATGGAGGTGTCCAAATAATGAAAAAGCAGATGAGTTATATGGACTCCGTCCATCGTGACGGTCGCATTTGGAACCTGAGCGTGATGGTTCTGCTGTTTGCTTTCCCCGTGTCCGTTGCCTGCATTTTTGGTGTAGTTCCCGATTGGGGCGCACTGGCTATGGGCCTGATTGCTACCGCTCCCATGTACTGGGTAGTAGGTGTCATCGAAACTGTTACTTATGTACCTATGCTGGGTGCCGGCGGTTCTTACCTGAGCTTCGTCACCGGTAATATTTCCAACCTGAAGCTGCCCTGCGCGCTGAATGCACTGGAGCAGAATGATGTCAGCGCCAGCTCTGAAGAGGGCGAGGTCATTTCTACCATTGCGATCGCGACCTCCAGCATCGTCACTACCGTCATTATCATCATCGGTGTGATCCTGATCGTACCTCTGACACCCATTCTCAGCGCACCCGTACTGCAGCCTGCCTTTGATCAGATCCTGCCCGCTCTCTTCGGTGGTCTGGGTGTGGCCTTTGTCAGCAAGAACTGGAAGATCGCTATCGCTCCCGTAGTGCTGATGCTGATTCTGTTTATTTTTGTACCTGCCCTCAATGCCGGTACTGTAGGTATTATGGTTCCTGTCAGCGCGATCTTTACCATCATCACCGCAAGAATTATGTACAAGAAGGGGATGCTGTAATGGTTGGTATCATCATTTTAGGCCTTCTGCTGGCATTTCTCGCTGTGCTGGTAATCCGTGCCTTGCTGTTTACTCCCAAGGCTCAGCCCGCTAAGGACGAAACCCCCGCCGAATTTGATAAGGATGCCGCTGTCAGCGCTCTACAGAAACTGGTACAGTGCAAAACCATCTCCTATAACGATCATTCGCTGGAAGACGAAGCAGAGTTTCGCAAGCTGATCGACATGTTGCCTCAGCTTTATCCTGCTGTATTTAAAACCTGCCATGTGCAGGAGCTGCCCGATTGGGGATTGCTCCTGCGGTGGGACGGCAAGGCTCATGACGCACCTTCTGTGATGATGGCTCACTTCGATGTGGTGCCTGTGGTAGAGGAGATGTGGGAAAAGCCTCCCTTTGCAGGTATTTTAGAGGACGGCGTCCTGTGGGGCCGTGGCACCCTGGACACTAAGGTCACCATGAACGGCGCGCTTTCCGCTGCCAATGCTTTGATTGGTCAGGGTTTCCAGCCAGAACAAGATATCTACTTCGCATTCTCCGGCGGTGAAGAGGTCAACGGCCTGGGCGCTGTGAACATCGTCAAGTACTTCCAGGAAAATGGCATCGTCCCTGCCCTGGTAGTAGATGAAGGCGGCGGTGTAGTGGAAAATGTGTTCCCCGGCGTGAAAGAACCCTGCGCCATGATCGGCATTGCCGAAAAGGGCTTGATGAATGTGCGTTATACCGTTCACTCCGGCGGTGGCCATGCCTCTGCGCCCCTGCCCAAGAGCCCTGTCACCGACCTGGCCAAGGCCTGCCGCAAGGTAGTGGATAACCCCTTCCAGATGCATCTGACCAAGCCTGTTGCCGAGATGTTTGACACCCTGGGTCGTCATTCCAGTTTCCTTTACAAGCTGATCTTCTCGAACCTCTGGTGCTTTAAGCCCGTCCTGAATCTGATCTGCGTTTCCTCCGGTGGTGAAATGAACGCATTGGTCCGCACCACCACCGCCTTCACCCAGATGGAAGGCAGCACCGCCCGAAACGTGATTCCCGCCAAGGCCAGCATGGTTTCCAATATGCGTCTAAATCCCGAAGACAGTGTGGCTTCGGCTACAGAATACCTGAAAAAGACCGTAGCCGATGATTCTGTGGAAATTGAGGTACTGGAGTCCTTTGAACCCAGCCGCATCTCTCAGACCGATTGCGAAGCCTACCGGAAGGTGGCATCCGCCGTTGCCAATACCTGGCGCGGCTGCATCACCACCCCCTATCTGATGGTCCAGTGTTCCGATTCCCGCCACTACGGTGCCATCAGCGATAAGGTCTACCGGTTCTCTGCCATGGACTTGACCAAGGAAGAACGCGGTACCATCCACGGAAATAACGAGCGCATCCGTGTGGAAGCCCTCCACCGGGCCGTGGAATTCTATGTCCGCCTGCTTCGTCAGTGTTAACAAAAAAGCCGCCTTTGGGCGGCTTTTCTTTTTCTTTGGGGTATTTTCACAAAAAACATTCTTGAATTTTGGTTTTGTGATTGCGTTCCTATATGGTATCATAAAAAGAAAGTGTCAGGAGGAAGAGCTATGGCAGCAAAGGAAAGCTGGTCCGGTAAAATCAGCCGGAAACTCATCAAGAAGCAGGAAATCATCGATGTGGCAGCAGGCCGCAAAAAGGCGGATTTAGTGCTGAAAAATGCCACCTATGTAAATGTATTCTCCGGTGAGCTGATGACCGAAGATATCGCCGTCACCCACGGTCTGATTGTGGGTCTGGGAGAATATGAGGGCATTCAGGAAGTGGATATGGCCGGTAAAATCGTCTGTCCCGGCTTTATTGATGCCCATATTCACTTGGAATCCAGCCTGGTAAGTCCGGCGGAATTCGCCCGGGCCGTGATCCCCCACGGTACTACCACCGTCATCACCGATCCCCATGAGATCACCAATGTGATGGACACCGCCGGCATTGACTATATGCTTCATGCTACGGAAGATCTGCCGGTTGATGTGCGCTTTATGATCCCCTCCTGCGTTCCCGCATCCCCCTTGGATGAAAGCGGCGCGGAACTGGACTACAAGGATGTGGACAGTTTCTTTGAGCACCCCCGGGTGTTGGGTCTGGCAGAGATGATGAATTTCCCCGGCATTCTTAATGCTGACAGCCATACTGTGGCCAAAATCGTAGCTTCCCAGGCGCATCACAAGAAGATCGACGGTCACGCTCCCGGTCTAAAAGGTAAAGATTTAAATGCCTATATCTCCGCCGGTGTCTACTCTGATCATGAGTGCGCCGATTTGGAGGATGCCCTGCTGAAGCTGCGGCTGGGTCAGTTCATTATGGTTCGCGAGGGTACTGCCGCCAAGAATCTGGAAGCTCTGATCGACCTGGTAAAATCCCCCCGCCACTTCGACCGGTGTATGTTCTGCACCGATGACAAACATCCCAGTGATCTGCTGGAAAAGGGACATATTGACTACATCTGCCGAAAGGCCATCTGCATGGGTGCCGATCCTATTCAGGTGGTGCAGGTGGCATGTCTGCATGCAGCCCGGTATTTCCTGCTGAATAACCGAGGTGCTATTGCACCGGGATATCTGGCAGACTTCGCTATTGTGGACAATCTCACCGATTTCCAGGTGCAGACCGTGTATAAGAAGGGCCGTTTGGTCTATGATCAGGGCCAGGTACTCCCCTTCCCGGAGCCGGAAATCCCCGACTATCTGGAAAAGCTGGCCACCGATACCTTCCATCTGCCCCGGCTTTCCGAAGCCGACTTTGCCACGGATGGCGCCAAGGGTCTGATTGGCATGATTCCCGGGGAGATCCTGACGGAAAACCTGGGCTATGCCGATGGTATTGATGCACAGAAAGACATCTTAAAAATGGCGGTTATCGAGCGCCATAAGAATACCGGCCATATTGGCATCGGTTATCTCAGGGGTTATGGTTTGAAAGAAGGCGCTGTAGCTACCTCCGTTGCCCATGACAGCCATAATATCATCTGTGTGGGCGCAAATGACGCGGATATGGCCTTTGCCGCCAACCGGATCGCGGAAAATCACGGCGGCATCGTGGTTGTAAAAGACGGAGCCGTCATTGCAGAGCTGCAGTTGGAGATTGCTGGCCTTATGACCAACCAGAACCTGGTTTCCGTCAATGAGCAGCTGGAAAATGCCAAGGAAGCCGCTTACACATTGGGTATCAGCAAGGCGATTGATCCTTTTATGACCCTCTCGTTTATGAGTCTTCCGGTAATTCCCACCCTTCGGCTTACTACGCGGGGTGTGGTGGATGTATTTACACAAGCGTATGTATAAAAAATTCCCCCGGTGTAAAACCGGGGGAATTTTGCATTTTACTTTACAATCCTAAATAACCGGCTGCAATACCCAATGCAGCGCAGATGCAGATGATTATAATGGGGTGCAGTTTTTTCCATTTGAAGGCTACAAACGCCATCACCGCAGTGACCGCAAACCAAAACCAGCTTCCCGCTTCCCCTTTACCGAATAAAGCTGTGCCGCCAACGGTAGCCGCTGCGCTGGCAATGAGGCCAACCACCGCCGGTTTCAGGCCACTCATAATACCCTTCACCCATTTACTGGCGCAGAATGCCCGGAAGCAGCGGGCAACGATGAGGATCACCACAAAGCTGGGAAGCACAACGCCCAGGGTAGCGCAAACAGCACCCCACACACCGCCCATTTGGCTTCCCACAAAGGTTGCCATATTCACCGCAATAGGGCCTGGGGTAGATTCGGCGATGGCAATAAAATCAATAATTTGAGCCGTTTCCATCCAGCCGCGGGATACCACTTGCTGCTGGATCATGGCGATCATGGCATAGCCGCCACCAAAGGTAAAGGCACCGATGAGAAAGAACACCCAAAACAGTTCCAGGAAAATCATTTACCCATCCTCCTTTCAGCCATGAGAGAGGATGCCAAACCCAGCACACCGCACAGAGCAATCACCAGGAAGGTGTTTGCATTGCAAAGGGTTGTCAGCACAAATGCCAGCACCATCAAAGCATATGCCCACCAGCCTTTTTGATTGGCCTTGAACATTTTCCAAAGTGCCTTCAGCAGCAACACAAAGACACCCACCCGAATGCCGCTAAACGCATACCGGACGATCTGCAATTGGCCAAACCGCTGCAAAATGCCGCTGATAGCCAAAATAATCAGAAAAGAGGGCAGCACCACACCAAGCGTCGCCACCACAGCACCGGCAAAGCCCGCCACCTGATAACCCACAAAGGTTGCCGCATTGATAGCAATAGGGCCAGGGGTGGACTCGGCAATGGCCACCACATTCAAGATGTCTTCATCGGTGACCCACTTGTGGTTCTCCACCGCTTCCTTCTGGATCAGGGGGATCATGGCATAGCCGCCGCCAAAGGTAAATGCGCCGATTTTCAAGAATGTCAGAAAAATCGTCAGCAGCTGTTTCATCTTTTTTCTCCTTCCATGGACATACTATATACAAGATAGCGTAAAATGCCGAAAGAATCAACTATGTAAATTTGACACCTCGTAAAAATCATGCTACCATAACAAAAAACAAGACGGAGGATCACTATGAATCCCTTTTCCCGAACCCAGTTTGTACTGGGCTCTGATGCAATGGAAAAACTAAAAAATGCCCGGGTTGCGGTATTCGGTTTGGGCGGTGTCGGCGGTTATGTAGCAGAAGCCCTGGCCCGCAGCGGCATCGGTGCAATGGATCTTGTGGACCATGACACCATCAGCCTGACCAATATCAATCGTCAGATCCTGGCCACCCGGGATACCGTAGGTATGGACAAGGCAGAGGCTGCCGCGCAAAGAGCAAAGTCTATCAACCCCCACTGTGATGCCCGGGCTATTAAAACCTTCTATCTGCCGGAGACTGCAGATCAGTTCGACTTCACCGCCTATGACTATGTGGTGGATGCCATTGACACCGTCACCGGCAAGCTGATGCTGGTACAAGCCGCAAAGGAAGCCGGCACACCCATTATCAGTTCCATGGGTACCGGCAATAAGCTGGATCCCACCGCATTCCGGGTGGGAGATATTTCCGAAACCAGCGTGTGTCCCCTGGCCCGAATTATCCGCAAGGAGTGCCGGAAGCGGGGTATCGACCGGCTGAAAGTGGTCTATTCCACGGAAGACCCCATCAAGACCGTACTTCCTCCCGATGACCCTGCCTGGGCAGAGCTTCCGGAGGGCAGAAATGCCCTGCCCGGTTCCGTATGCTTTGTTCCTGCTGTGGCAGGCATGATCATCGCCGGCGAAGTCATTAAGGACCTTATAAAATAAGAAAACCCCGGTGTATTGCACCGGGGTTTCCCTTTGATCAGATGTAGGATCCTTGTTTGTTTCCCGGTACTCCCTGGAAAATCGGATTGCAATTTCCCCCTTATTATGGTATGATTCATAAAAATCTTATCACAATTGAGGAAGTTATGCTGAAATCTTATATCGGCGACAAAGCCTTTTATCGCAGGGCGCTGACCATCGCAGTGCCCATTTTCATGCAAAATATTATTACAAACTTCGTATCATTGCTGGACAATTTGATGGTTGGCCAGCTGGGCACACTGCCCATGAGTGGTGTTGCTGTTGTTAATCAGCTTCTGTTTGTCTTTACTTTGGTCAGTTTCGGCACTTGTACCGGCACCGGCATTTTCACCGCCCAGTATTATGGCCAAGGCAACACCGAGAGCATCCGCTACACCCTGCGTTTTAAGATCCTCACCAGCATTCTGTTCTCAGGTTTATTCATCACTATTTTCTTGCTTTGGGACGATGTCTTGATTCGTCTTTTCCTCACCGGCGAGGGCTCTTCTTCTGATGCCGCCGGTATTTTAGCATACGGAAAAGAATATCTGAAGGTTATGCTATGGGGCCTGCTTCCCTTTGCTGTAAGTACCGCTTATGCCACAACCTTAAGAGAATGCGGCGAAACGCTGGTGCCTATGATTTCCAGCTTTGCCGCCATGTTCTGCAATCTGATTCTGAACTATATTCTTATTTTCGGTCATTGGGGCGCACCTGTCATGGGTGTTGCCGGTGCAGCTGTCGCTACCGTCATTTCCCGCTTTTTTGAGCTGGCTATTGTTGCGGTTTGGGCCCATAGTCACAAAGTAAAGTTCCCCTTCATCCAGGGGCTCTACCGCAGTCTGCGGATCCCCGGAAAACTGATGGGACAAATGATAACCAAAGTAGCGCCCCTGATTCTCAACGAAGCGCTTTGGTCTACCGCCATTACATTCCAAAACCAGTGCTATTCTACCTGCGGCTTGGCTGTTGTCAGCGCGCTGAATATTGTCACTACGCTGAATAATATGGCAACTGTAGCTGCTTCCGCTATCGGCAATACTGTGGGTATCCTCATGGGGCAGATGCTGGGTGCCAGCCGTCCGAAAGAAGAAGTACGCAGTGATAATCAGAAGCTGATGCTGCTTGCCTTTGTGATTGGCGGTGTCTTCGGTGTGCTGATGGCCTGCAGCGCAGTCTTCTTCCCCAATCTTTACAACACCTCCCAGGCCATTCGGGATCTTGCAGCCGGTATGATTTTGATAACCGCTGCAACCAAATCCTTCCAGAGTTATCATATGTCCGTTTTCTTCACGATTCGCTCCGGCGGACTGGCATTCTGGACATTGCTCTATGACTGCGGTTATTTGTGGTTACTGGTAGTACCCCTTACTTTTGCAGTCTGCCACTTCAGCGGTCTTCCCTTCCTGGTTATTTACGGTATCAGCTTATTGCCGGAATTGCTGAAATGTGTCTTCGGCGGTTGTCTGCTGCGCAAGGCACCCTGGATTCGAAATCTCACCCTTCACTAAATATTAAGAGCGTGCTGCCTGAGTGCAGCACGCTCTTGTTCTTATTTCAGACTGCGGCCGCTGTTGAGAATCAAAGTGCTGTAAAGAAACAGCACATCCTGCTCAGCAAAGGTCACGAATTCTCCGATTGCGTCGGGATGAATATAGCGGATATCCACCAGGGTGATCCGGCTATAGTCCTGCACCAGCAGCGGTGTCAGAGAACTGCCAAAGGAGTCCCGGAAGATCACCAGTTCTTTTCCCTCCTGACCATGGGGATTATCAATGGTCAGCAGCGGCTGCGCGCCGGAGAGGAATACATCGTAAAGATCGGGACTTGTCAGCTTATCCATATTATACACCGAAGATACCGTTCCCGTAATGGGGTCTGTGACAGTGCAGGCTTTCAGCGTATCATTTTGCAGCACATACAGATCCTCCGCAGCCATAGGCAGGGCGGCCTGACCGAAGTAGACACCATAGAAGGGTGCATCCACCTTCTCCTGGGTATAATTGTCCGGAACGGTTACACCCATGGTATCGCACAGCCGCCGGGCCACATCCAGGATTCTCTCCTGGCGCCAATGGGTATCGGTTCGGTAATAATCCTCCGCCGACAAAAGATCTGTCAGCACCACATGGTCTGCCCAGGGAAGTGCCTCCCGGAACATGGTTTCCAGCTTTTCATAATCCATGGCAGGATAGCCATTGCTTTCTGCCAGATAATAGCCCTTATCAGGAACCATGGCAGCATAGACCTTGCAATTTGTATCCTGCAGCCAGGTATTATACAGGTGCTGAAGTCTCCCGGTCGCATAGTCCACAGAGGAAGGGTTCAAGGGATATTCCAGTTTTGCTACGGTATCCTCCACCAGGTAAATACCGTTGTTGTCAGACTGATTCAGCATATAGTAATGGAAAAGAGATTTTACCTGACGGAAGGAATCCCGCAGAGGGAACTGATCCAGGGTAAAGTCCTCAAAATCCGGCATGAATTTGCCGCTGAAGATACTCTTTGCGGTGATTTCCGGCATTTGCGCCAGGGGTCTTCGCTCAGAATAGGTGTAGTCTGCTTTCTCTCCGAACAAAAGGAAGGCGGTCAGCAGAATCCAAATTGCCAATAACACGCAGATACCAGCAGTACGAATTTTCTTGTTCATACACCCACCCCCTTAGAAACGGAAATACAGGAACGGGCTGAAGGAACCGTCCACCAGATAAGCCGTACAAACCAGCAGAATACCGATCATCAGCAGTACTTCCAGTACCGCGCCGATCTTTGTTTCCCCGATCCGCAGGGCAGTATTCTTCACAACAGGCGTTGCGCCTACAAAACCAACCATGAACAGAAGGCCATAGCTTCTCAGATAATAGAGCGTCTCATTGGTCACAGCAGGCAGACCTGCAAATCCAAAGAGACCCGCAAAATCACCGCCTGCCTGGGCAAGGCTTTCCGCATTGAACAGCACAAAGCTCAGCACAATAAGAAGCATCACATAGATATGCTTGACGGCATCCGGCAGTTTCTTGATTGCCGGAACCAGCTTTTCAATCAAAAGCAGCACCGCAAACAGCAGACCCCACAGAATAAAGTTCCAGGCAGCGCCGTGCCAGAAACCGGTGAGCATCCACACGGTGAAAATATTCAAGAACCACCGGGGTTTGCTGACCCGGTTGCCGCCCATGGGGATATACACATAATCCCGGAACCAGCTGCCCAGACTCATATGCCAGCGGCGCCAAAACTCCGTGACGCTCTTGGATAGATAGGGATAGTTAAAATTCTCAATAAACTTGAAGCCGAACACGCGGCCCAAACCGATGGCCATGTCGGAATAACCGGAGAAATCAAAGTAGATATTCAGGGTAAAGGCAATGGCATAGATCCAATAGAAAAGCACAGACTTTTCATTGGACTGCCGGAAAAGGGACACAAGCAACGCAAAATTATCCGCTAAAATAATCTTTTTACCCAGGCCGATCAAAAAGCGCCGGATGCCCATCATGGCATCTTCCCAAGTATGCACACGGCTGTCCAGCTCCTTCACCACGTCAGAATAACGGACGATGGGGCCGGCGATCAGTTGGGGAAACAATGTCACATAGGCGCCAAAAGAAATGGGATTACGCTGCACCGGCACATTTCCCCGATACACATCCACGGTGTAGGAAAGGCTCTGGAAGGTATAGAAGCTGATACCCACCGGCAGCGCCAACCGCAGCAACGGTACAGAAATACCGGTAGCGGCATTGAAATTCTCAACAAAAAAGTCTGCGTATTTAAAGATTGCAAGCAAGCCAAGGCCAACCGCAACGGAAGTAATCAGCCAAACCTTTTTCCAGGTTTGGGTGTTCGCCTTTCCGATGGCAAGGCCGCAGCCGCAAAAGACACCAATGGTGGCAATCATCAAAAATACATATTTCGGTTCACCCCAGCCGTAAAATGCCAGGCTGAACAGCAGAAGAATTGCATTCTTCAGCTTCCGGGGCGCCAGGAAGTACAGCAGCACCACCGCCGGCAGGAAGTAATACAAAAACGGGATACTGGAAAAGAGCATCGGGAAACCTCCGGTTCAGTAATAAGAAAAGTATACCACAATCAGAGAAAAAAGAAAAGGCGGTCAGATCTGACCGCCTTTCAGCTTTTAGATGGTGAAGTCCAGCTCGCCACCGGCAACCTGTGCGAATGCATCCACATAGGACTGTGCGCTCAGACCCAGCTGGCTGTCCAGCATGATGAACATGACAGTGTCGCCGTAGCCGGCTGCCATGATCTCATCTGCACCAACGCAGATCCACTTACGGGGATCAATGCCGCTCTTCATCTCCTCAGCCACTGCCTTGGGGTCAGCGCCTTCAGCGGTACGAACCATAACCAGGGAGAATGCCTGGGAACCCATCATGGACTCATAAACAGCTACATCGGTGATCTTGGATGCATCGTTCAGACCGGTGAAGTAATTCACAGCCCACTTGCCATCCTCGGAAGTGTCGGTCAGGTCAACGGGAATGGTGCCGCCCATGAACTCCACGGGAGCGATCTCCATAACCTTCATAGTGTTCTCTTCCATAGTACCCTCCAGGGGTGCCTTTTCTGCAGCAGCCTTATTGCCGCAAGCTACCAGGGAAGCTGCCATGGCAACTACCAAAATCAGTGCAATCAACTTTTTCATACTATTTTATCCTCCAAAATACATGTTTCTTTTCTACTTTTTTATGCCAGCACGCCCAAATGCTCCAGCAGGATCTTCAGACCCAGCAGGATCAGAATCACGCCGCCGGCGATCTGTGCCTTCTGTTCAAAGCGGCTACCAAACACATTGCCGATCTTCACACCCAAACCGGAAAAACTGAAGGTAGTAAAACCAATCAGCAGAATTGCCAGCCAGATGTTCACATTACCTGCCATAGCAAGGGAAATACCCACAGCCAGGGCATCGATGCTGGTGGCAATTGCCATAACCAGCATGGTCTTGAAGCTCAGATCGCAGCCGCAGCAGCCTTCTTCTTCCTTGGAAAAAGCTTCCTTCAGCATATTGGCGCCGATGATTGCCAGCAGACCAAATGCGATCCAATGGTCAAATGCCTCAATTGCCTCTGCAAACAGTGTGCCCAAAAAGAAGCCGATCAGCGGCATCAGTGCCTGAAATCCGCCGAACCAAGCGCCGCAGATGGCACTCTCTTTCAGTCCGGATCGACTCATGGAAAGACCCTTGCACACGGATACCGCAAAAGCATCCATGCTGACGCCGATTGCCAGAAGCAACAGTTCCCAAAAACCCATAAAAAATACCTCCACGCAAATTGGCGCGGAAGCACAAACCCGGATACAGAGCTGCCGACACCTCAAGTCTCGTCATTTAAGAAAAGGCCAGGAAAAGATTCCAGGATGTTGACCAAATCCCGCATTTTATGCGCCGACTACTCCCTTTTTCGTATGGGATTATAGCAAGTTTTTATTTTCTTGTCAAGGGAGTTAAAGAAAGTTAACAGTTGCTTAAAAAACCTTTTTAAAATGATAGAGGCGGCTGCGCGCCGCCTCTATATTCTCTGCTTTAAAGATTCTCACACAGGTCTTCCAGGATTCCCAAATCCCAGGCCAGGCGAGACAGCACATACTTATCCCGGATGTCCTTGGTGGCACGGAAGGTGATACGGGCAGCTTCCGAATCCACTCCGATGGTAGTGAGGTCACGGGAAATGCCGACCTTATCTACAAGTTTACATAACTCCTTATAGTCAGGCAGCTCCTCCCGCAGGATCTGCAGGATCTCTTCCCATTTTTCTGCAATCAGACGGAAGCGGGCCTCATGGGTGTCCTTCCGGTACTTACCCTCTTTCTTCTCCAATTCGATCATGGTTTCTGCGGAACTGCCCAGAAATTTCCGAAGTTCCTGGTTCCAAGCCTCCAGATCGAAGCTTTCCACATAAGCGTGGGCCTTCTCCCAATCCGGACGGATATCCATGACTTTTTCATAAAGCTCCACCGCCTTGACTGTAGCCATGGCGCATTGGATGCCATGCAGATCTACCTGGGTACCGAACTCCAGGCCATGCATGTCCCACACATGGGAGAAATAATGCTCCACACCGGAAGCCGGACGGGATACGCCGGCATAGGCCATGGCAACACCACCGATAACCAGACCTTCAAAGACCGCTTCGATGGCAGCATTCTCCCGCTTCAGGAGGCCTTCCGCGTTGTCCACGCACTTTTTCACGGCAGTACGGATCAGCTGAGCAACTTCTTCGCAGTAATACTCACCGGTAATCAGGTGCGCAATCCTCCACTCGGCAATACTGACGAACTTTGCAAGCATATCGCCCAGGCCGGAGCACAGCATATGGTCCGGTGCGGTTTTGAGAATATCCGTGTCACCGATGATCACATCGGCGCAGCGGCTGTTCAGAGATACCTTCACGCCACCCCGGGACATAGAGGAAGTAGCGCTGGCATAGCCGTCCATAGAGGGGGCCGTACCAACAATGATATAGGGATTGCCGGTGGTATTGCTGAGGATCTTGCAGACATCATTGATGACACCGCTGCCTACACCAACGATCACATCGCAGGAGGTGTCATAGTGCATAAAGGCGGCACCTACCGTCTTTTCATCCGGTTCCAAAGCCTCCTCTTTAAAAACAAAACTAACGAAAGGAATGGATGCGTCTTTCAGCAGGCTGCAAACTTTCTCACCGGCAGCGGCAAAGGTATGGACATCCGCCACCACAAAGGGCTTTTTGCCATACTGATTCACAAACTCCGGCACACGATTCACCGCACCGGTGCCGATCACCACCTGGTCAATGGCAATGGTATGGGGTTTTCCGCAGGGGCAGGGATTTTTCAAATAGTCTTTCATATTGCTGCACCTCAATCACTATCGATACGGGAGGGTCAGGCCTCTCCCCTACATTTTTTATTGCCGTTTCATTATAGCACAACAAAGGGCAGATAAAAAGAGGTGTGTCCGAAAACACACCTCTTTTGTGAATTATTCTTCGGTCTTGGCTGCCTTCTTGGCAGTTCTCTTTGCCGCAGGCTTCTTTTCCGCGCTCTTCTCGGCAGCCTTCTTAGCAGGTGCCTTCTTAGCCGCAGGCTTCTTCTCAGCGGGCTCCTTTGCAGCGGTTTTCTTAGCCGCGGGTTTCTTGGCGGGAGCCTTCTTTGCAGGCTTCTCCTCAGCCACAGCTTCTGTGTGATCTTCTTCTGCAGGTTTTTCCTCCAGGATCTTATGCTCACTGAGCACCACGCAGGTACGGGCAGGCAGATACAGCTCCACATATTCCTGACCATTGAAGGTCTTGGTGAAGTAATCCTGATGTGCCACCTGGCCAAAGCCACCGTACTTTTCGTCATCGGAACACAGTTCCACAGTATACTTAGCCTTCGCATTCACAGGCACCAGCACGTTGGTCAGGCTGTAGGAAGAATGGAAATTGAAGGCAAACAGCAGGCCGTTACGGCTGAATACCATGGTCTGCTCAGGTCCCTTCATCAGCCGCAGATCACCCATGCGCTGTGCGAACATGTCATAGCGCTGGGTCAGCTTTACCATATCCTCATCGAAGTCATTGAGCCACTGGTACTTCAGGAAACCGTTATTCTTCAGGCTCCACTGACGGCGGCAGTAATGGAAGCTCCAGCCGTTGCCCTCACGGGGGAAGTCGATCCATTCGGGATGGCCGAATTCATTGCCCATAAAGTTCAGATAGCCTTCACCGCCGCCTGCCAGGGTGAACAGACGGATCATCTTATGCAGTGCGATGGCGCGGTCAATCACCAGGTTGTGGCAATCCTTATTCATATCGGTGTACATAGCAGCGCCTGCCAGACGGAAGATCATAGTCTGATCGCCAACCAGCGCCTGGTCATGGGACTCTACATAAGCGATGGTGTTCTCACCGGGACGGCGCATACACATCTCGCCCCACATCTTATTGATATCCCAGAACTCATCCTGGCCCTTCACTGCCTTGATCCACATATCAGGCAGGCCCATGCCCAAACGGTAGTCAAAGCCGATACCGCCGTCTTCGATGGGCAGCGCCATACCTGGCATACCGGACATATCCTCTGCGATGGTCACCGCATTGGGATTCACCTGGCGAATCAGCTCGTTTGCCAGCTGCAGGTAGGTGATGGCATCGGTGTGGGTATTGTAAGAGAAGTACTTATCATTGGAGTTGAAGTCGGTACCCAGGCCGTGGTCATGGTAGAGCATGGAAGTAACACCGTCGAAGCGGAAGCCATCGAAATGGTACTCAGTCATCCAGAACTTCAGATTGGACAGCAGGAAGTGCAGAACACCGGTCTTGCCGTAGTCAAAGCACTTGGTACCCCAGGCAGGATGCTCACCCTTGTCACCATCATGGAAGAACTGCCAGGTGGTGCCGTCAAACATGTTGATGCCCTCTGCAGTGTTCTTAACCGCGTGGGAATGGACAACATCCAGCAGCACACGGATACCCATTTCATGAGCCTTGTTTACCAGATACTTCAGGTCCTCGGGCTTACCGAACCAGGAGGATGCGGCAAAGAAATTGGAAACCTGGTAGCCGAAGGAGCCGTAGTAAGGATGCTCCATAATGGCCATCAGCTGGATGGTATTGTAACCGGCCTGCTTTACATGGGGCAGGGTATAATCGGCAAACTCACGGTAAGTACCGACCTTGCCCTCTTCCTGAGCCATACCCACATGAGCCTCGTAGATATACATCCGCTCTTCGCCCTTGAAGTCCGCATCGGTCCAGTTGAAGGTCTTCCAGTTATCCACCACCTCAGCGGTGAAAGCGGTGGTCTTGGGATCCTGCACAACGCGGCGGGCAAACAGAGGGATGTGCTCGGTGCGGGTCATATTGGCATCCACAACGGTCTTAACCTTGCAACCTTCCCACAGTTCATCTTCACCCAGGTAAATCTCCCAGGAGCCATTACCCAAATTAGTCAGAGGATGGCTGGTCTGATTCCAGTTGTTAAATTCGCCTTCTAAGTACAGCTGATAAGCATTGGGTGCCCACTCACGGTAAACCCAGCCGTTTTCCAAATGATGAATGCCATAGTAATGATGGGCATTTGCAAAATCATTGAGGGTCTGACCCTCACCCAAAATCCGGGACTTGGCGTTCCGGTAAAGTTCCATGCGGTAGTCAATATCCCAGGCAAACTGCTGCAGCTGGGGATTCAGTTCCAAAATACGATACATAGCCTTTGTCCTTTCAGATACATTTTTCTTGTGGTCATACAAAACCGGTATAAATTGCGAAATAATGCGAAACATCGCAGAACTAACATATTCTCATACCGCCGGATTTGGTGGCGGCGGTCACCACGCAGAAGAAAAACTCACGAAAAAAACATTTCTGTGATTTCCTCCTGGGGGTGTTTGTATTATAACATAACCCGTTTCAGATTTACATGGTTTTTCTGAAATTTTATATAAATTTTCGAAAAATTTCGTTGCAAAGCCCATCTCTTTGTGCTATAATGCTAAATAGGATTTGTATGAGTGAATTTATGCAATCCACATCATTCCAAGCACAGCATGTCCTACTCCACAAAATAGGCATCCTGTGTATTAAAAAGGAGGATTTTCCGTCTGACTCACGGTGCGGCAGTGTGGAGACCTGTCGTAAAACTGTCGGAATTCTGCTTTCCGTCAGTAAGAACGCACGCGAAATGGTAGGTGCGTTTAGAGTCGTAAATTATGGCAAGCTTAACCCTGAAGAACATCAAGAAAGTCTACCCCCACAGCAACGAAACCAAGAAGTCCAAGAAGAAGAAGGCTGCTGAGCCCGAAAAGAAGGTAAACCTGCAGATCACCGATGAAGGTGTTGTCGCTGTTCAGGAGTTCAACCTGGAGATCAAGGACAAGGAATTCATCGTTCTGGTTGGTCCTTCCGGCTGCGGTAAGTCCACCACCCTGCGTATGGTTGCAGGTCTGGAAGACATTTCCGGCGGCGAACTGTACATCGGCGATCGTCTGGTGAACGACGTTCCTCCCAAGGATCGTGACATCGCAATGGTTTTCCAGAACTACGCACTTTATCCTCACATGACCGTATTTGACAATATGGCATTCGGTCTTAAGTTGAGAAAGACCCCGAAGGATGAAATTAAGCGCCGCGTTGA
>JAFOBK010000063.1 GCA_017381835.1 Oscillospiraceae bacterium
CAGCGCCAGCAATCTGTTTTTCCGCTGTGAGGAGAAACGATACATTGTCATTCACGGCATTTGCCGTGGATTTGAACGTACTTCTGTCAGAAAACAGATCAAAGCCATATATCTGGAATCTGATGGCAAATCAGTAAAAGTGTTATGCGCATACAAAGGTCGTCCGATAAAAGAGGGAGACCAAGTGACGATCTACGTTTCAGATACCGCATCTGTGTATGAGGTGGATGGCGAATATATCATTTGCAGTATCCTTGCCATTGGCAGAGAACAAAATTCTTCTGCGATGCAGAAAGCTGCATGATCAAAAAACAATCTCTGTGCGAACGCCTGGATGGAGATTGACTCCAATAGGCAAATGTGGTATAATTATTATGTTAGTATCAGAGTTTCACTTAAGTGAAATGTTAGTTTATCCGATTTTCTAAAGTGTCATTTGCCCTTTTTAGGGGGTAAATGGCACTTTTTTTGTTTCCTGGTTTCTGCCTGCAGTTAGCAGGTTGAGATAAATTTATATTACTGTGCAGGCAGAACCTGCAGGAAGGAGTTATCCATGTTAAAGTTTTTCGCAACTGAGGTCACCGTTTCCAAAGGTGCCAACAACACACCCGCGCTGAAGTTCTCCGACAAGGGGGATTTCGTAAGATTCCGAATCGGTGCAAAGATCTATGATACCCGCGCCGAGAAAAACCACAGATGGGTCAACCTGACCGTTAAGGCATTTGGTCCTCTGTGTGAACGGATCCGTAAAATGGATCTGAAAGAAGGTTCTCACATCAACCTGTGCGGCCGATACGATGAGGACGTATGGGAAGATGAGCAGACAAATACGAAGAAGAGTATGCCTGTCATCATACTGGATGAGATCGAGTATTGTTTCAGTGGCAGCAGCAAGAACTCTGGAGACGGTCAGAAAGCAACCGCCGCCTCTCAGAACCCTGCCGGGAATTATGCTGCACCTCCTGCAAATGATGCTATGCCCAACGGCTTCACCGGTTATCAGCCCTATGGCGGCGGCAATTCCTTCTTCAATATGTAAGGAGGTTCGGAAAAATTGAATCACAGCGCTTAAAACGCACAAGGGTAATCTAGCGATAGATCTCTTGTGCGTTTTTTTGCGCCCAAAAAGGAGAAAACCATATGAATGATAGAAACAAAAAACGTCATATGGCCTATGAAGCCCTGGTTATTCTGGGGCTTCTGGCTTTACTGCTCTATATAACCAGACTTTGGCCTATACTCTTGCTGGTTATTCTGGGTATTTTCATCGCAACATTACGCCTGCTGTTTCTTTCCAGCAGCAAAGTTGAGCCTGTAGAGCCTCTGCTGGCTCTCCCCGAACCGAAACCCAGAACAGAACCCACTGAGACAGATATGCAGAATCTTGCTTATCTTCTCATTCAGCAACGTATCACGCAGGTCCTCTCTGTAAGGTTCCCTGATGCACGTTGGATCTGGGAAAATCCGAGAGCCAAAGAAGATATTCTTACAGGAAAAAAGGTCTATGTGATCCTCAATAAAGCAGGAGGATACAAGAGAGGGCTTGTAGTTATCCGCAATCTTCAGGTCTGCGATATTGTCTTTGATCTTCCTGCTGTAGTTCAGCAAAAAGACGCTGTTCTTCAGGTCCAGAAGGATAAGATTCTCCCCACGTCTGAGGATGACTCGGTAGAGGATAAGGATGATCCCGAAGAGATCCCCGAGGACTACGGTCTGATTGCGTTCCAGTGGGTAGATGCCAACATCATCGATCTGAATGACCGCATCAACGAAGCCATTGCAGAGCGTAAGACAGATGTCCTGATCAATGCTTCCGAATTGCCTGTAAAGGGCAGCTGGATAGAGATCTGCAAGGAACTGGAGCGCAATGATGTAACTGGTGCTGTTTGCCGTGAAGACGGTATTTTAATTGAATTTGAGCAGTAAAACTGCAGAAAGGGCTTTTATAATGAGTGTTGCAATCAATAACCTCATCAACTTTTCCCGGGCACTTCCGGAACCGATGGATAAACTCACTTCCAAGAAGATCAAAGTATCATCCAAGTACGGCAGCGGCACAGAAGCTACGCTTTCCGCTACGGTCATCAAAGCCGTTCACGCTGTCATTGACTGTATGAACGGTACCAGTGAAGGCGCTGTCGGCGTGATCGATCACCGTATGGTGGCAGAATACAAGTCCAGTTCCGGACCTGATGCCTATCACCTGGTGGTATATGACAGTGTCACCGGCATTATCGTGGCAAGTGGCTTTGACAAGAACACGGAAATGATCGAGAGCTACCGCCTTCATTCCACTGCGAATGACGGTGCAGCTGTTCTCATGGCCATGTTCCCGGCATTGGTAGCCGATCAGGAGTTTGAAGACAATTTTGTCCTTTATATGGATGAGCGCAAGGCAGGTTATCCCAATCTGAATAAAGCCGTGGAATACATGGCCATTCTGTGTGATAACGCATACCGCCGCCTGAAGGATGAAACTTGTCCTGCCAATATCAAGGCTAAAGTCGAGAAATCCGGTAATGTGATTCGGGTATCTCAGGCACAGCTGGATTCCGGAACCTTTACGCCCACAAATGTCATTGCCGGTGAGTTCACCATCTTCGCGAAGACTGGCCGGGCCGTCGTAAAAGCGGCTACAGCAGAAATCTCCCATACTGATTTTGAAGGAAAGTACCAGCTGACACCGGGCAGAAAGCTCTCATTCCTGGAAGAAAGCCTGGTTCCCAAGCTGGATGATTGGTACATCATTCCGGAACAGGTCGTCAATATCTGCAAGCATGCCCAGATCACAACCGGTAAGCCCATGCAGATGCGCAATTTCCTGATGCGCGGTCCTGCAGGTACCGGTAAAACCCAGGGTGCCCGGGCAATCGCAGCCGGTCTGCATCTGCCTTATATGAAATACACCTGCTCTGCATCTACAGAAGTCTTTGATTTTGTCGGTATGGTATTCCCTAAAACGGATACTATAACCACAGGAGATGCCCAGCTGGATAAGGAGCGGGAGATGGTCATGGCTATGGGCGGAATCACATACGCCAACGTGGCAAAGCTTATGAACCTCCCGGATCTTGAAGACATGGATTTCGATCCCTGTGGTGTCTTCCAGAGCCTCACGGGCGTTCTGAACGAGGAAGTTACATCCAGAGACTGTATGGCTGTAGTCATGGATATGGTCGCAGAGAAGATCAGGCAGCTCAGCAAGCCTGCAGAAGGGGAGCAGTCCTCCGGTCAGTCCTATACCTACGTTGAGACTGATTTTATCAAAGCACTGAAGAATGGTTACGTGATAGAGGTTCAGGAACCCACCGTGATCATGCAGCCCGGTGTTCTGGTTGGTCTGAATTCGCTCCTGGAGCAGAGTGGCTCTATTACACTGCCCACAGGAGAGATCATCCAGCGGCACCCTGATACAGTTGTTGTAGTAACGACCAATATCAGCTATGAAGGTTGTCGTGGACTCAATCAGTCCGTTATTGACAGAATGAGTCTGGTAGAAGACATCGAATTGCCAACACCTGAAGTCATGATTCAGCGAGCCATGGCAATTACCGGAGCCAAGGATGAGTATCAGGTTTCCCAAATGGTTCAGGTCGTCATTGATATGTCCGAGTATATGAGAAAGAACGGTATCACAGATGGAAGCTGCGGTATGAGAAGTCTGATCGACTGGATCATCAGTGCTGAGATTACCGGTGATGTCTACAGATCTGCGCTCAGTACCGTGATCAGCAAGGCCACATCCGATGAAGAGGATAGGGAAGCGCTGAAAACCACGATTCTGGAACCGATCTTTGCCCCGAAGCGCCGCAGGGCCTCCTGAGAAAGGAGGCTCTTATGGCAAAAGTAAATCATAAGCGGG
>JAFOBK010000064.1 GCA_017381835.1 Oscillospiraceae bacterium
GTTCCTCTGCAGTTCGTTGGCTTCAAGGCTAACCAGATGGGCAGCGATGTTGTTATCCAGGGTTCTACCTCTCAGCAGAAGCTGTGCGCAAACGTGGCTGCACAGATCATGGCATTTGCCTGCGGTAAGGACGACGAGAACGCCAACAAGTACTTCCCCGGCGGCCGTCCCTCCTCTATCATCATCGGCGAGCAGCTGACTCCTCAGGCTGTGGGCGCTTTGCTTGCCCACTTCGAGAACAAGGTCATGTTCCAGGGCTTCGCTTGGAACCTGAACAGCTTCGACCAGGAAGGCGTTCAGCTGGGTAAGGTGCTGGCCAAGAAGGTTCTGGCACACGATACCGACGGCGCTCTGAAGGTTTACTCCGATCTGCTGAATATCTAAGTTCTAAACTTTACCCCCGGTATGGAAATACCGGGGGTATCTTTTTTACTGAATTCACTATGTCTTGTGATGCTGTAAAAGATAGCAGCAGCTTTGGATAGGGATTTAACTTGCAGCTGCAAAAATACTATGATATATTATTTTTCAACGGAGGTGCAATATGAAAAAGGCAATAAAAGTATTCATCATAATTCTACTGGCACCTGTCTTGATTTATGCTTTGTTATACCTTGTATGCGCAGTTGTGCCGAAATTAGATTCCTACGATTTCCCCTACAGGGGTGAACCTATAGAAAGTGTGGAACTGTTGTATTATCCATGGGCTGACGATCATAAGAACGGAGAATTTATGCAGTTTCAAACTATAAGAAAATTAGACCCAAATGAGATTCCTGCTTTTATGGACAGTATCTATGAACTTCCAACAGAATCTCCGTTAGGAGACCCTCGCAGAGATTTTGGCCCGTATATTGCTGTAGTTACTTATCAAAATGGTGATGCGGAATACTACGGGTCTTGGAATATCGAAATAGTAGAAGCAGGATCGGAAATTTGGGCAGTTGGACAGTATTGCTTCTCCGGCGATGCATTTGATAGATTATTTTTGGAATACGCAAAAGCAAAACCATGAGATTGCAGAAGTCTCTTTGATCTTTCAATTAAGGAGGGGTTATCATGATCCGTATTGGTATCGCCGGTATCGGCTTTATTGCGGAAGAGTATATCAAGCTGATCACCACCGGAAGAATTCAGAATGCTGAGGTTCGGGCGCTTTCCAGCCGCAACCTTAAGCACATGGAACAAGTACGGGAAAAGTATCAGCTGGACGCTGCGCTTTTTACCGATTATGAGGAAATGCTATCGAGCGGCCTGATCGATGCCGTGATGATCTGCACACCCCATTTCCATCATCCCGGTATGGCCATCAAAGCCATCCAGCGGGGCATTCACACCATGATTGAAAAGCCTGTAGGCATTTTCCCGGAAGAGCTGAATGCGCTGACAGAATCTCTGCATGCCCATCCGGAAGTAAAGGCAGGCGTTCTCTACTGCCGCCGTACAAATCCTATTTTTCTGCAGATCAAGGACTTTCTGGACAGCGGCGCTCTTGGGCAGCTGAAGAGGGTCACCTGGATCATCACAAATGCCAGCGTATATCGCACCCAGGCATATTACAATACCGCAACCTGGCGTGGTACTTATATGGGCGAAGGCGGCGGATTGCTGCTGAACCAGGTTTCCCACCACATTGATATGCTGGTATGGCTGCTGGGACTTCCCGAGGCAATCCAGGCCAACTGCTACACCGCAAGAGAGCGGAACATTGAAGTGGAAAACGAAGTTTCCGTCACAATGGAATACCCCGGTCAGGCTATTGGTCAGTTTATCTCTTCCACCCGGGAATTTCCTGGTACCAACCGTTTGGAAATCAGCGGCAGCAAAGCCCAGCTTATTTTGGAGAACGAAAAGGATCTGACCATCCGTAAACTGGGTGTGGAAGAAATGGAATTTAATAAGACCACAAATATCCCCTATGCCTTCATTCCCTATGAAGAAGAGGTCATTCATTTTGATTTCTATGAAAATCCGGAAATACAAAGCCGAATCGTGAACAACTTCCTCAGCGCCATTACCGACGGCACACCGATTGCCTGCCCGGTGGAAGACGCGATCCGATCCCAGCAGTTTATCCAGGCAACATATCTTTCTTCCTGGCAAAACAAGAAGCTTGCTCTCCCCACTGATGATGCGGCATACACAGAAGAGCTAAAAAAGCGGCAATAAAAAAGTGGCATGCTAATGCATGCCACTTTTCGCGTTCAGAAGTCTTTTCTGATAAAATTGCCTTCCAGGATGACTCCCTTTACTGTCAGCGCCTCATCCAGCACCACCAGGTCGGCGATCTTACCCGGCTCGATGGAGCCACGGTCACGGTAAAGGCCGACGGTCTTTGCAGGCGTCGAGGTCACCATTTTGATCAGTTCATGGATGCCGGCGCCGGTATGCTTGCGCATATTCCGAATCGCCACAGAAAGGGTAAGCTGGCTTCCATAGAGTTCTCCATCGATCACATTCACATCGGAGCCACGGGTGTCGCCGCCGGCGCAGCAATCGCTGATCAGCGCGATTTTATCAGCACCCTTGCACTTGTAGATCAGCTTCAGGTACCAGGGGCGCACATGGCCGCCCAGAGAGTCGGCAATCACTTCGGCAATCATCTGATCTTCCGTCAGAACAAACTGGTCTGAGCCGGGCTCACGGGTTCCGGTGAACATAGTTTCCGGCTCACCGGTAGCGCAGAGGATATGACCGCCGATTCTCAGGCCGTACTTCAGATACTCCCGCAGCTGCTCAGGAGATGCCTTGGAATAGCAGACAGAGAGCTTAATGTTTTCCTTTTGGGCCGTTTGGGCAAATAATTCCGCGCCGGGCAGCAGCGGGTCAAAGGTCCACTGGTGGATGATGCCTCTGCCGATTTCCATCAGGCGCAGGTACTCATCCCTGTCAATTGCCCATTCTTCGCCGCCTGCACTGCCGTAGTCCGGATCCACATAAGGCGCTTCCATATGGACACCCCGGATATTGCTGCCGGGTCCCATGGCATTTTTCACATTCTCAATAGCTTTTTCATAGGAATAATCACCGGCATTTCTCCACATGGAGCAAAGGAGCGATGTAGTACCCTCCTGCAAATGCCAGGCAGCTGCCTGGGCGGGGTGATCATAGTGCCAAAATTCTGCACTGCCGTGGCAATGGATATCCACAAAGCCGGGAGCCAGGTACAGACCGCCCAGGTCAATGCCCTCTTCCTGGGGTGCGCCGGAGATCCAGGCAATTTTGCCATTTTCTACGCAGAGGCTTCCCTCCTGGATACCGTCTTCAAGAATCAGTTTCGCGTTTTTCAGGATCATACTAACATTCTCCAATCTTAACGAGTACCGGAGCCGGCTGCACCCAGCCACTGCTCAATCAACGACTCAGACACAAAACCCTCGGAGGCACCGCTGACCGTAATTTTGTGGGCAGCAAAAATCTGCGCACGATGCAGTGCATCACAGGCATTATAACCCTTGGCATAATAATGAATAAATGCGCTGAAGAGTGCATCTCCTGCGCCTACAGAATTCACCACATTTCCGGCAGACACGGCGCTCATTTGGATAATCTCATCTGTATCGCGCAAATACATGGCCGCACCCTTGGCTCCCCTACCCAGCACAATGACTTCGGGATGGTAAGTATGCGCCAGTTCCCACAGGAAAGAACCGTAATTGTCGCCGATATTCTCATCGCTGAAAAAGAGAATATCCGCACACTCCATAAACTCTTTATTGTAATCATCGTATATATCCGACAGCACATGAACATCGGTGGCAATTTTCTTGCCTGCCGATTTTGCAAGATGCAGCAGCGGCCGATTGAAATTGATATTACAGGCTACCACCAAATCCGCGCCATCCAGCTGCTCCGGCTGAAAATCGCAAGAAGTTTCCTGGATATTTTTCAGGTCGCAATAGATTTGACGGCGGCCATCCGGATCAAAGAGCACAACAGACGCTGGAGTCTCAGGGAGCACCTTATGAATAGCCGCGGTATCAATTCCCAGCTTCGTCACCGTATCGAGGATAAGAGATGCGGAAAAGTCATTGCCTACCATAGAATGCAAACGCACATCATCACCAAGGGTGCGCAATGCTTTTGCGATATTAAAGGCAACACCGGACACAGCTGACCTGATGCCGAAAAAATTATAGTCAATGGGATAATAATTGACAGGAAATCCACGGACAGAAGATGTGGTTTCCACATTCAGAAGACCGCTGACAAAGATGTGCATTACATTTCCTCCAAACTTTACAAGAACCTTGGCAGGATTCAGTAGAACTACTATACCATACAGTTGTCAAACCCACAAGAAGGAAGCAAGGAGAATTGTTTATCTTTCATACCGGCTCCTGATATCAATGGATAGAACAGTACCGGCCGGAACAGCAAAAAAGACACATACCAAAAGGTGTTGTCTTCAAAGTGTGTGTCTTCGTGCCTTTAATCCCCACTTTATATATCGCTATTCGGGACACTACCGGCCAGATTTGGTTGCAACTATTCTCTCCTCAACGGAGAGAATAGTTATAGGTAGCCACCAGTTTTTGAACTGGTGGCAGCAACATGCCACCGGCATGTTGCATTTGAGGTCTTCAAATCTTGGCCGGAACAACAAAAAAGACACACACCAAAAGGTGTGTGTCTTTTTTGGAGGTACCGGCCAGATTTGAACTGGCGAATGAGAGTTTTGCAGACTCTTGCCTTACCACTTGGCCACGGTACCATATAAGGGAATGCTTTCGCATTCCCTGTTTGGAGCGGGTGACGAGGCTCGAACTCGCTACCTCCACCTTGGCAAGGTGGCGCTCTACCGGATGAGCTACACCCGCATCTGGTGCCTCCGGTCGGAATCGAACCAACGACACGCGGA
>JAFOBK010000065.1 GCA_017381835.1 Oscillospiraceae bacterium
TAATCTTCTCCATCGGGAATCAGCATGGTATCCTTGCCAAACCGATCAATGACCACATTGAGAAGGCTTCTGTGAAAGCGCATCTTCACATCCAGCGCATCACCGGAATACATCTGGAACAGCCGGTTAGCATGATCGTGGAGAGCCTTGCCAGTCAGTTCCGGGCAGGGAATTCTGGCCTCTTCCGTCAACTGAATGTCGGTCATTCTGTCCACACGGTAAGAGGTGATACCATAGCGATTGGAAAATGCCAATAAATAGCAGTTCTCATGATCCTGGCATAGTCCGTAAGGGCTTGCCAGGTATTCTTTATCTCTGTACTTCCGTTTGCCGCCAAAATCCCAGTCAAAATAGCGGAAAGAAATCTGCTTGTTTTGGGCGATGGCCTCCTGAATGGCATCCACATTGTAGTAGATGGTTTCATTCATGCTCTTGACCCGGCCGGAAACAAGTACAGTTCTGCGCATCAGTTTTGCATCCTGCTCGTTGCACTGGGAGCAGAGCTTTTCAATCAGCTCCCGGGACTTCTTTTCCGTTAAGTACCGGCTGGATTGCACCGCATCGATCAGCAGCTTCAGCTCCGGCAGTTCAAAATTCCGGGATGCAATGTAGTAGCCGCCATTTTTGCCGGGTAGTGATACAATATCCACACCGTATTGCTGCAAAGCGGCAATGTCGGAGTAGACGGTTTTCCGGTCGCAGCGGATACCCCACTGGCGATCCAGCATGGAAATCAGATCCGATGCCCGCACCGGGTTCTTTTCATTGGAGTAGGCCTCCAAATAATCTAAGATATAGAAGATCTTCAGTTTTTGATTATCAGATTTCGGCATGGGTACACCTCCCATTTTTTCCTATATTATAGCATATTCATGCCTACACTCAATGGGAAAAATTGATTTGTTCATAATTTTGTGATATGGTATAAGACAAAGGAGTGAGTTCTATGCTATTTTTAGGTTGTCACTTATCTTCCAGCGGCGGAAATGCGGCTATGGTGGAAACGGCACGAAAGATTGGTGCCAATACCTTTGCTTTCTTTACACGCAATCCCAGGGGCAGCAAGGCAAAGCCGGAAGATCCCGCCGACTGTGCCAAAGCAGTGGCGCTTTTGAAAGAATATCAGTTCGGCCAGCTGGTTGCCCACGGCGCTTATACCATGAATCTGTGTACGGCAGATCCCGATGCCAGAGCCTTTGCCAAGGATGTCCTCTGCGATGATCTGCGCCGGATGGCGGCGCTTCCTGGTAATTTCTATAATTTCCATCCCGGCAGCCATGTGGGCCAGGGTACGGAAGCGGGCATCGGCTATATCTGTGATGCTCTGAAAGAAGCCATGGCACCGGATTATCCCGTAACCGTCCTTTTGGAAGGTATGGCAGGAAAGGGCAGTGAGATCGGCGGAAAATTCCAGGAACTGCGGGATATTATCGACGGTGTGGGAAAACCCAATATCGGTGTGTGCCTGGATACCTGCCATATGTATGATGCCGGTTATGATATTGTAAATGATTTAGACGGTGTGCTGGCAGAATTTGACCGGATCGTGGGTCTGGACAAGCTCCATGCTCTCCACATTAACGATTCCAAGAATCCCTATGCCAGCCATAAGGATCGCCATGAATGCCTGGGCAAGGGCCATTTGGGACTGGAGGCTTTCCGGCGGATCGTGAATCATCCGCTTTTGAAAGACAAGCCTATGATCCTGGAAACTCCCAATGAACTGCCCGGATATGCGGCAGAGATTGCCCTTCTGAGGGAAATGGAAAACAAATAATGTATGATGATACCAAGGAGGTGAGGCTGTGAGCGGAATGATTCCTGATACCTATCTGAATGTATATATTGGATTTTTGCGCTATGCAGCACCCATATTGGTGTTGCTGCTGCTGTTTCGCTGCTGCCGGCCGCTTCTGACCTTCCGGAAAGAGCCGGAGATTTGGGCATGGCTGGTGATGACAGACGGCAAGAAAATCCCCATTACCCATTGGGAGAATATCATCGGACGCCACCGCAAAAGCGATGTGGTCATTGATTTTCCCACTGTATCCCGTAACCACGGTGTATTGACCCGCTATGATGACGGCAGCTGGACCATTTCCGATACCGGCTCCTCCGGCGGCATCCGTGTCAACGGAGAACCCATCGATATCCATGCGCTTCAGCCGGAGGATGTGATCGACATCGGCGGCGTGGAGCTGATGCTGCATCCCATTTCCCACCGTCAGGAAGAACGGCTTGCAGAACTGCGCACCAAAGGTTCTACCTTTTTGTATAGCTTTTGCAATGTGCTTTTGCTGACAGTTTTTCAGTTTCTGTGTGCCGTGGCATTTGTCTTCACCGGAAAACCGGAGTATACCCAATCGGTACTGATCGGCTTTGGCGGTATTATGGTCTGCCAGTGGGTGCTGTTTCTGTTCTATGCCTGCATCCACAGAACCTCTTTTGAGGTGGAGCTGATCGCCTTTTTCCTCTGCACCATGGGCATGTGTGCCATCTGCACCGTGGTACCCGGCGAAGCGCTGAAACAGCTGGTTGCCATGATGCTGGGCGTCTTTCTGTTTCTGATGCTGGGCTGGTGTCTGCGTGACCTGGAAAGAGCGAAAAAAGTTCGTTACCTGGCAGGTGTTGCCGGTATCGGGTTCCTGGTGGTGACCCTGCTGTTCGGCCAGGAGATCTACGGCGCAAAAAACTGGCTGCAGATCGGACCCATGTCTTTGCAGCCTTCTGAACTTAGTAAGGTCTGCTTTGTCTTTATCGGTGCCTCCGCTATGGACCGCCTGCTCCAAAAGCGAAATCTTTGGCTGTTTATCGCCTATTCTGTGACTATTTGCGGCTGCCTGGCGCTGATGAATGACTTCGGTACAGCGCTTATTTTCTTCGTGGCCTTCCTGGTGATTGCATATATGCGCTCCGGCAGCGTGGGTACCATCGGTCTTGCGGTAACGGCTTTGGGTTTTGCCGGTGTGGTTGCCCTGAAGATCGCGCCCCATGCCCTCCGCCGGTTTGCGTCCTGGCGCCATATTTGGGAAGTGCCCTTGGATGCCGGTTATCAGCAGACAAGATCCCTCATGTGCATGGCTTCCGGCGGCCTGCTGGGCCTGGGTGTCAATAAAGGCCATATGGAAAATATTTTTGCGGCAGATTCCGATGTGGTGGTGGCGACCATCTGTGAGGAATGGGGTCTGATCATTTTCGTGCTGATGGTTCTGAGCATTGTTGTGCTGGGTCTTTTCTGCGTTCGTTCGGCTTCTGTGGGCCGCAGCAGCTTCTATGTGATCGGCGCATGCACCGCGGCAGGCATCCTGCTGATCCAGGTGATTCTCAATGCCCTTGGTACCGTGGATGTGGTGCCCCTGACCGGCGTCACATTCCCATTCGTTTCCAATGGCGGTTCCAGTATGCTGGGTGCATGGGGATTACTGGCCTTTGTTAAGGCGGCAGATACCCGTCAGAATGCCAGCTTTGCTGTGCGTCTTGCCAAGAGAGGAGGCAGTGATTATGAATAGAGTTGCCTCCCGCAGTGCCATTGCGGTGCTGCTTGCTCTGCTGCTGGTGGCAGGTATGGGCTTTTTTGTGGCAGAATATGTGACGGAAGCAGGGGAGTGGGTCATGTTCCCGGGCTCTCCCCATGTGTACAGCGGCGGCAATATCGGCTGCGGTACTGTGGTGGATAAAGACGGTGTGATTCTTTTGGATATGGAAGGGGAGCGCACTTATGCCAGCTCCGAGATGCTCCGCAAGGCCACCATCCATTGGCTGGGTGACCGTTACGGTAGCATCAGTGCTCCGGCGCTTCCCAATCACGCTGCGGATCTGGCCGGCTACGACCTGGTAAACGGTGTCTATGCTTACGGTGATGCGGCCGGTGTTGCCAAGCTGACAATTTCCGCCCAGGCACAGATCGTTGCCCTGAATGCGCTGGGTGATAAGAAGGGTACTGTGGCGGTCTATAATTATGAAACCGGCGAGATTCTCTGTGCGGTCACCACTCCCAACTATGACCCGGACAATGTTCCGGATATTGAAGGCGATGAAAGCGGCCGTTATGAGGGTGTCTATGTGAACCGATTCACCCAGTCCACCTATATTCCCGGCTCTATCTTTAAAATCGTCACCCTGGCAGCTGCCCTGGAAGAGTATCCCGATGCCCGCCAAATGACCTTCCATTGCTCCGGTGTGCTGGAGATGGAGGGCGGCAAGATCACCTGCGAAGGTGTTCATGGCACCCAGGATTTGAAAGAGGCCTTCCGAAATTCCTGCAACTGCGCCTTTGCGGAGCTGGCAGTGAAGATCGGCGGCGAGAAAATGGAAGCCTATGTGAAGCAGTTCGGGGTCAATCAGGTGATCACCTTTGATGGTATCGAAACGGCTGAAGGTAATTACCAGGCAGATGGCGCTGCTGATATCGATGTGGGCTGGAGCGGTGTCGGTCAGTATAATGACCAGATTAACCCCTGCGCATTTCTGTCCTTTGTGGGTGCTGTAGCCGGTGGGGGAGAGGGCAGAGTTCCTTATGTGGTGGAAAATGTGAAGGTTGGCAGCAACCGGACGTATACGGCAAGACCCGGAACGAATGATGCGGGGATTTCTGATAAGACGGCCCGTACCATTGCCGAGTTCATGCGCAATAACGTGGAGAATAAGTATGGCGACAGCTATTTCCCGGGCCTTACGGTCTGCGCCAAGACCGGCACAGCAGAAGTGGGCGGTGAAAAGCGGCCCAATGCTATGCTGGCGGGTTTTGTAGCTGACAGCAATTACCCCCTGGCCTTTATCGTCTGTGTAGAGGATGGCGGATATGGTGCTGAGGTTTGCCTGCCCATTGCATCCCAGGTGATTTCTGCATGTGTGGAGGCTGTTAACAGCAACGCATAATACGGAAAAATAGCAGGATTTTTGACAGTTGTATGCTATATACAAAATATACGGTATAGAAGCTATGATTTTTTGTGCTTTCGGCGGTTGACAAATGTGCGCGAGTGAGATACAATGTGTCTACACTCAAAAAGGAGGTACATGATTATGGCAGCATTTTCTACCGCAAAATCCGGCTACTGCACTTTCTCTGCAGCAGCATGTACCTCTGCGCACAATATGGACATTTTGGACACTGCCCGGGTGGTAGTGTCCATTCTGCTTTCCCCCATTATTTCTGTACTGTGCACTTGAATTTAACCGCTTTATTTGGTATAATCAAGCGGTCGTTGCAAAAAACGGCCGCTTCTTTATGATAAGTGAATGAAAAGGAGAAAATGAAAATGAAAAAGTTTTTAGCACTGATGCTGGCTGTGATCATGGTTGCCGCCATGTTTACCGCTTGCGGCAAGAAGGGTTACACCTCTGAGAACACCGAGTACGTAATCGGCGCATCCGGCCCCCTGACCGGCGCTGCAGCAGTTTACGGCGTTGCTGTTCAGAACTCCGCTCAGATGGCTGTTGAGGAAATCAACGCTGCCGGCGGCCTGAACGGTATCAAGTTCAAGCTGGTTATGCTGGACGACAAGCACGACGCTGCCAACATTTCCACCAACTACTCCTCTCTGCTGGAAGGCGGCATGCAGGTTTCCCGGGGTACCGTTACTACCGCTCCCGGTATGGAGTTCAAGAACCTGGCAAATGATGATAACGTGTTCTTCCTGACTCCCTCCGCATCCGGCGATGAGATCCCCGAGTTTGCCAACGGTTACCAGATGTGCTTCGCTGACGGCAA
>JAFOBK010000066.1 GCA_017381835.1 Oscillospiraceae bacterium
ATATGACTAGAGAAGAAATGTTTCAGGATATCGAATCCATGACTGTAGGCCTGGACGATACCTTCAAATTCCACTGCGATCAGTGTGGCAAATGCTGTATCCACCGGGATGATATCATCCTGAGTCCTATGGATATCTTCAAGATGGCCAAGGAGCTGAAGATCAGCCCGGTTGATTTCTACCACCAATATTGTGTGTTCCATATCGGTGACAACTCCAGAATCCCCATCATCAGACTGGCTTCCGAGGGCAATGACAACCACTGCGTTCTGCTGAAGAACCGCCGGTGCTCTGTCCATAAGGTCAAGCCTGCAGTCTGTGGCATGTTCCCTCTGGGCCGCTATATGTCTTTTGAGAAGGATGACTACAATGCGGAATCCATTGACACCAGTAAGGTAAAATACCTCCTGCAGCCCCCGGAATGCGGTGACGAGAGCGAAACGCACACCGTCCGGGAATGGCTCAGCGGCTTTGACATCAAGCTGGAGGATGAAGCATTCGTCCAGTGGCAGAAAGCCATTTCCCGGTTTAGCAGTAAGTTCAAGGAACTGGAGAAGAAGCAGGATATGCTGACCATGATGGAAATCTGGTTCGTTGTCCGGGTGGTACTGTACCTGCAGTATGATACTTCCAAGGACTTCCTGCAGCAGTTCCAGTACAACGCAGAGAATCTGCTGAAGCTGCTGGATGACATTCCCAAGCTGAAAAGGATGGTGCGCCATGCAGGATGAGAGAAACGCAAGTCAGATCATCCGGAAGGATGCAAGAAACTGCTTTGTGGAAAGCCTTTCAGATGCCTTCGGTAACGGCAGAGCGCATTTTGCCTTTGCTACCTATGACATGAATAAACCGGCAGGGCAGAGGCAGACCAACAATATCCATATCTACATCTCCGTTCCGGAGCTTCTGGAGCTGTGCAGGAAGCTGTCCTGCGGTGAACTGCGCTATATCATGCAGCAGAAGAAGCAGACAGGAGATCCCAAACCCATTCAGGAATGGTTGGGCGGCACCTCTGCAGAGAAGCTTCGTCAGTACGGTAAGGGTAGGCCTGACGGTAAGAGCCTTTCCCGGGTATGTAAGCTTCTGGCAGGTCAGAAAACGGACTTCCTGCTGGTAGCTGACAGCGGACCAGGTAATAAGGATGCCAAGGGACTGATCGTACCCCGGTTTGGCAATAAGCCTGAAAACCACGTAGCGGTCAGTATGACATTCGATGCACTGTCTGAGCTGCTTCTGATGACCAAGACCCATTATGAGTCCTGGTTGACTGCCTGGTATCTGACCCATTCTGGTCAGAAACAGGCCCTGCAGCCGGATAAAGATCAAACTCCGCAGCCGCAGGCTGCACCGGCTTTCCAGTCCAACCAAAATGCACCGGAATATACGGGTATGAGAATGTTCTAAAGAATACGGGCAGTCAGAAATGGCTGCCCCAAATTAAGAAAAAGGAGAATTACAATGCTTAATCATATTACCATTATGGGACGTATGGTCCGGGATCCTGAACTGCGCCGAACCGGAAACGGAATTGCTGTTGCCAGTTTTACTCTTGCCGTTGACCGGGACTTCAAGTCCAGCGGCGTGGGAGAGAAAGAGGTCGATTTTATCGACTGTGTCGCGTGGCGTCAGGCCGGAGAGTTCGTCAGTAAGTATTTCACCCGGGGCCGTATGGCTGTTGTATCCGGCAGACTGCAGATCCGCAGCTGGAATGATAAGGATGGCAATAAGCGCCGTACTGCTGAGGTAGTTGCTGATAATGTTTACTTCGGTGATTCCAAGAGCGACAGTGCTTCCAACGGTTCCCAGGCATCTGCACCTGCAAACTACGGCACCCCTGCGTATTCTGCACCCAACTATCCTGCTTCGGATTTTCAGATGCTGGAGGATGACGATGCCCAGCTGCCGTTCTAACAGGGGAGGGCAGTTATGAAAAATAAGTCTGGTGTAAACGAAGATATCACGATGCTGGATGCTTTGCAGCGCTTATGGCACCATAAAGCCAAGCGCAAAAGCATTCGCTTTGAGATCACATTTGATGGTGTATCCCGGAAAGTGATCTTTGGCAAGGTATGGAGCCGGTTATCCAATGACTGGAACTACTATGTCAAGGATGGAGAGTACACACCCCAGTATGTGTACGGGGAGAAGCAGATTGTTTCTGCCATCATGTCAATCTCCGGAATGAGCCTTTTCGGAAACACAGTTCGGTACCATATCCATCAGAGATAGTTAGTATAGAGCAAGGCGGCGTAACCCAATTAAGGGCTACGCCGCTCTTTTTACTTATTCCAGTTTAGAATTACCTTTTTCATTTCGCCTAAGTCAAGCACACCATAGGCAAAACCTTTTCTTACCAGTTCTTCCGGAAGGTACTCATCGTATTTGTCGAAGAGGGGGAGTTCCTTGGGATATACCAATTCCAAAGGGTCAATGGGTTTATTAATCTCTTCTCTGATGATCCGGTAGAAGTCCTCTTCCGAAACCTTCATAGTGAACTGCATATAGTAGGGGCGGGCAGAATCGAAATTCTTCAAGCCAAGCCTGTCACCGCACTTGATTTTCAGAAACCGTTCCATAGCTAGGAAGGGATAGGTTCCCACCCAGGGGAGCAGGCACCACATATTACCGCCTAGGTTAATCAGAGGTGTGTCAGCAGCACCGGAGTGCTCAGCTGTGAATCGGGCTTGATCCAGCCGGGCCACGGCATTCTGCATCAGATAGGGATACTGCTTGTCTTCTTTCAGGACCTTGCGCATCCTCTGTAGGATCTTGGTATGCAGATCTCCGGGACACTCGCCAAAATAGGCAGGAATGCTGCCTTTGACCTGTTCGCAGTATACCAGATGCCGCTTGTGGTCTACATCCAGGACAACCCACACATGACCGGCAATGGCCAGCTTTTCGCCAACAGGTGGCGGCAGACATACGGTTCCAAGCTCCTGGGACTCGCTGCGGACGGTATATTCCTCGCTCTCGACGAAGACACCGTAGAACTTGAAGGAGTTGACCACCCGCTCGCCGGCAAGACCAACGATCAGGCCACCTTGCTCCGTCTGCTGGATGTGATCGGTCTTGATCAGATGCCGCAGGAGGACCTTGTAGTCATCCTGGGAGACCCGATGAAAGTAATGAAGCCTCAGGATCCGGTCTGCCAGAGCCTTGGGGGACATTTCTCCGCAGGACGCAAGAGTGGACATGGTCTGATGATACAGCAGACTGTAAGCAAAACGATCCAGTCTTGGCGGTTCGCACCAACGCTCCTCCAGATAGAGCTGCACCAGGGAAATGCCCTGCAGCAGCTTCCAGGGGATAGTTGCGGGGAGCATCGCCCGTGCTTCCGGTTCGTCCTCCCGCATGACAAACCACATCTCCGGAGGGCTTTCCCGCCGTCCGGTGCGGCCCATGCGTTGCAGGAAGGAGGATACCGTCCATGGAGCGTCGATTTGGAACGCACGCTCCAGCCGGCCAATATCTATACCCAGCTCCAGTGTGGCAGTAGTCACCGTGGTCATATACTGGGAATCGTCCTTCATTACCCCCTCGGCAGTCTCCCGGTAAGAAGCGGAGAGATTGCCATGGTGAATGAGAAACCGGTCACGCTCGTGCTGAAGATCACAGTATTGCCGTAATGTGGTGGTAACAGTTTCACATTCTTCCCGGGAGTTGACGAAGACCAAACACTTCTTACCCCGGGTATGCTCATAGATATACCCGATGCCGGGATCCGCATTCATAGGGGCTTCGCCAGTCTTTTCTTCCAGAACCGGAAGGGCATCCTGGACATCCTTACCCTCAGCAGCCTGCACATCCTTTACATAGAAGTGCTCCATACTCAAGCGCCATTTACTTCCCCTGGCTTCGATCTTGGGAATAATGGTCTTCCGCCCGGTTCCCAGGGAGAGGAATTCTCCGGTACCCTCGGGATCTCCTATGGTGGCGCTGAGTCCAATGCGCCGGGGATTTACTCCGGCAATTCGGCTTAAGCGCTCAATGAGACAAAGTGTTTGTCCGCCCCGGTCACCGCGGAGCAGGGAATGAACCTCGTCGATGACAACGAATCGCAGATCTCCGAAGAGCTTCGGGATCGCTGCATGCTTGTGCAGCAGCATCGCCTCCAAAGATTCCGGCGTGATCTGTAAAATTCCAGAAGGGCGCTTCATGAGCCGGCTCTTGTGGCTCTGAGCTACGTCTCCATGCCAGTGCCAGACTGGGATATCCGCTTCTTCGCAAAGGTCAGTCAGCCGGGTAAACTGGTCGTTGATCAGCGCCTTCAGAGGGCCAATGTAGATGCAGCCCACGGAGGTAGGAGGATCCTCGGAAAACAGCGTGATAATAGGGAAGAATGCTGCCTCTGTTTTA
>JAFOBK010000009.1 GCA_017381835.1 Oscillospiraceae bacterium
CCTGGAAGAGATGGTGCAGGCAGCCATCGAAAAGGGATTTGACTCCATTGGCTTTTCCGGCCATTCCTTTATGGATATTTACGCGGAGTTTTCCATGAGTGAGGAAGATGTCAAAGTGTATAAGGCGGAGATTGCCCGCCTTCAGCAGGTTTACGGCGACCGAATCAAGATCTGGTGCGGCCTGGAGAAGGATAATTATACAACCCTTTCTACAGAAGGCTATGACTACCTGATCGGCTCTGTCCACGTGATGGAGCACCCTGAGGGTCTGCTGTTCATCGACTGGACGGCAGAGCGCACCCGTGAGAATATTGAAAAGATCTTCGGCGGAGACGGTATTGCCTATGCAAAGCACTATTTTAAGGCTTTGGCAGACCTGCCCAACCATGGCAGCTTTGATGTTTTGGGTCATTTTGATCTGCTGACCAAATTCAATGAGAAAGAGCCTGACCTCTTTGATACCACGGACCCTGCGTATCGGGCAGCAGCCACTGAGGCAGCGGAAGCGCTGGCAGGCAAGGTGAAATACTTTGAGGTGAACACCGGTGCCATTTCCCGGGGCTACCGTACCACCCCTTATCCCGAGCCTTTTATTATTAAAGAAATGAAACGCCTGGGCTTCGGCGCCATTATCTCTTCCGATTGCCACGACCGGAACTTCCTGGACTGCGGCTATGAAGATGCCAAGCGCCTGCTGAAAGAAGCCGGATTTACCGAACACTATGTGCTGAAGGAAGAGGGCTTTGTGGCTATCCCCCTGGAGGACTGATATGAATTATCAGGATATCAATGCGCAGACCATCGATCGCTGGATCGAGGAAGGCTGGGAATGGGGCATTCCTATCTCCCATGAAACATACGAAAAAGCCCTGGCAGGGGAGTGGGATATGCTGCTGACCCCTACCAAGTTTGTACCCCATGAATGGTTCGGTGAGCTTAAGGGCAAAAAGGTACTGGGTCTTGCTTCCGGAGGCGGCCAGCAGATGCCTATCTTTGCTGCCCTGGGCGCAGAATGCACCGTGCTGGACTATTCTGAAAAGCAGCTGGAAAGCGAGCGTATGGTTGCAAGCCGTGAAGGCTATCCTATCGAGATCATCCGTGGGGACATGACAAAACCTCTGCCCTTTGCCGATGAGACCTTCGATCTCATTTTCCATCCTGTGTCTAACTGCTATGTGAAAGAGGTCAAGCCGATTTTTAAGGAGTGCGCCCGCATTCTAAAGCATGGCGGCATTCTGCTCAGCGGCCTGGATAACGGCGTGAATTACCTGGTGGATGATGACGAAGAGAAAATCGTCAATACCATGCCCTTTGATCCTTTGGTCAATGAAGACCACCGTAAGCTTTTGGAAGATACGGACTGCGGCATGCAGTTTTCGCATACCGTGGAGGAGCAGATCGGCGGTCAACTGGAAGCGGGTCTCATCTTGACCAATATCTATGGCGATACCAATGGCTGCGGCCGCCTACACGAAATGAACATTGAATGCTACTACGCCACCCGCGCAGTAAAACTATAAAAGGCTCCCTTGTGTAACGGCCCAGGCCGGCTTCTCTTGACCTTTGGTCAATTCACCTCCAGGGAGCTGTCAGCGAAGCTGACTGAGGGATTGTACAAAAAAATAACCACATCCGTTGGGATGTGGTTATTTTTTATATTTCTAATTACTCAGCGTAAGCCAGGAACTTTTCTGCATCCAGCTTGTCGTAGCCCTTGATGAAGCCGGCCAGCTCTTCGGCGATCTTCTTAGCGCCGCCCTGGGAGTTGGACTCGATGTTCAGAGGCAGCAGAGGATCATGCAGGGAAAGACGCAGCAGGAACCAGCCGTTGCCGTGGGCATCGTCCAGGTTCACACGAACACCCTCAAAGTTGCTGGGAGCCAGGCTCCAGCCTTCCTTGGTCTGAGCGAATGCGGTCAGCTCGTCGATGACCTGCTGGCCGTAGGGCTTGAAGTCATCCAGCTTGATGTTCATACGGAACTCAACGCTCTCAGCGGGCTCTTCCAGGGTTGCAATCATGGACTCCAGAGTGTAGCCTTCCTTCTTGCCGCGAGCCAGCTCGATCAGGAGCTTGGTGACAATGTAAGCGCCGTCATCCAGGAAGTAGTTTTCCTTGAATGCGCCGTGACCGGAGGTTTCGATAGCCAGCTGGCTGTCCTGACCCAGGCCGTTCAGGCGGATGGACTCATTGATAACGTTGCGGTAGCCTCTCTTGAAGCGATGATGTACGCCGCCCTTTTCCTCGATGAACTTGGCAAGGCCGGTGGAGGTGATGGAGTCGGTGACGATGGTGGTGCCGGGATGCTCACGCAGCAGGATGGCAGCCAGCATAGCGATGATACGGTTGCGGTTCAGTTCGCTGCCGTCAGCCAGCACTGCACCTGCGCGGTCAACGTCGGTGTCAAAGATAATACCCAGGTCAGCCTTAGCCAGATTTACAGACTCGGTGATAGCTTCCATAGCCTTCTTATCCTCGGGGTTGGGGATGTGGTTGGGGAAGCTGCCATCGGGATCCAGGTAGCGGCTGCCTTCGGTGTTGGCGCCCAGGGGCTTCAGAACCTTATCCACATAGAAGCCGCCTGCGCCGTTGCCTGCGTCCACTACAATGCGGAAGCCTTCCAGGGGCTTTTCCAGACCGGTAGCTGCGCGAACCTTGTCAGCCAGGATCTTGGAGTAAGCGTCCATGAACTCGCCGTCTACCAGGCTGCCTGCGGGAAGACCGGTCACAGCATCGGAACCTGCAAACTGCAGGATCTGCTTGATGTCGCCCTTTTCCAGACCGCCCTCAGCGGTGAAGAACTTAAAACCGTTGCGGTTGAAGGGCAGGTGAGAAGCGGTGATCATAACGGAGCCGTCGTAGGCATAACCTTCAGTGACGGTGGACATGAACATTGCGGGGGTACTTGCCATGCCGAAGTTTACAACATTCAGACCCTGCTCCACCATAGCCTGGCAAAGCCAATCGCACAGCTGAGGACCGGACAGACGGGAATCGCGGCCAACAGCCACACGCAGGTCATCCTTACCTGCCTTATTCTTCAGCCAAATGGCAAAACCTCTGCCGATGTCCTTACATGCCTGCTCAGTCAGGTTAATGTGCTGACCCTCGATACCCTCCAGGGCAACACCGCGGATGTCACTGCCGTTTTGCAGCTTGCTGTAATCCATAGATTATATCCTCCTTTAAATTGTATGCGTTACTATATTCCTGAAAAAATCATAACATATTCTTTACCAAGAATCAACCACCAGGTGCTGCAGTTTGCAGGAAATCCGTACAGTAAGAAATTTGCATGAAATTTTAAAAAAGGAAAAATGAAGGAATACTTGATTTGCAAACAATATTATGCAAGAATACTTGCATTAAATGATTAAGTTTATGAAAATACATAGAAAATTATGAAAGATTGCCTTCATTTACGCAAGAAAAGCGTTATTGACATTTGGAGAATTTTACCTTATAAATAAATTGTAGAAACAAATATGTATAAATAACATATTTTTTGGAGGGAAATAAAAATGAATGCATATGTTGAAAGCGTAATCGAGTACGTCAAGAAGAAGCACGCTAACGAACCCGAGTTCTGCCAGACCGTGGAAGAGGTTTTCTCCTCTATTTCTCCCATGATCGACAAGCATCCCGAGTACGAAAAGGCAGACCTGCTGAAGCGCATGGTCGAGCCCGAGCGTATGTTTACTTTCCGTGTTGTCTGGACTGATGACAATGGCCAGGCTCACACCAACATCGGTTACCGCTGTCAGTTTAACGGCGCTATCGGCCCCTACAAGGGCGGCCTGCGCTTCCAGTCCAATGTTACCCCCAGTGTTATCAAGTTCCTGGGCTTTGAGCAGACCTTTAAGAACAGCCTGACCGGCCTGCCCATGGGCGGCGCTAAGGGCGGTTCCGACTTCGACCCCGCCGGCAAGTCTGATGCAGAAGTTATGCGCTTCTGCCAGAGCTACATGAGCGCTCTGTACCGTTACATTGGACCCGACATCGACGTTCCCGCCGGTGATATGGGTGTTGGCGGCCGTGAGATCGGCTACCTGTACGGCCAGTACCGCCGCCTGAAGGGCGTTTGGGAAAACGGCGTTCTGACCGGCAAGGGCTTCTCCTACGGCGGCTCCCTGATCCGTCCTGAGGCAACCGGCTACGGCGCAGTTTACTACCTGCAGGAAGTTCTGGCACACGAGAACGATTCTATCGAGGGCAAGCGGATTGCTATCTCCGGCTACGGCAACGTTGGCTGGGGCATCATGAAGAAGGCTGCTGAGCTGGGCGCAAAGGTCACCTACTTCGCTGGTCCCGACGGCTATATCCACGATCCCGAGGGTGTCACCACCGACGAGAAGCTGAACTACATCCTGGAGATGCGTGCTAAGGATCCCATGCACTGCGCTTCCTACGCTGAGA
>JAFOBK010000067.1 GCA_017381835.1 Oscillospiraceae bacterium
CTCCCTGTGCGAAGCCGGATTCACCCGTGCAAAGAACACCGGCAACATTCTGATGAAAAACCTGATGGACTTCTGCATCGGCACACCCTGCTTCTGGCTGTTTGGCTTCGGCAGCATGTTCGGTGTGGGAAACTCCATCATCGGCTGGCTGGACCCCGGCATTATGAGGGATTACAGCCACGCACTCCCCGGCGGCGTTCCTCTGTGGGCATTCGCAATCTTCCAGACGGTGTTCTGCGCCACCTCTGCCACCATTGTTTCCGGCTCTATGGCAGAGCGCACCAAGTTCAGCGCCTACTGCATCTACTCCGCCGCCATTTCCTTGTTTATTTATCCGATTTCCGGCCACTGGATCTGGGGCGGCGGCTGGCTGAGCCAGCTGGGCTTCCATGATTTTGCCGGTTCCACCGCAGTCCATATGGTTGGCGGCGTGTGCGCCTGTATCGGTGCCTGGATGCTTGGACCCCGGATTGGCAAGTACGACAAGAATGGAAAGCCCAAGGCGATTCTGGGCCATAATCTGACCGCTGCTGCCCTTGGGGTTTTCATTCTGTGGTTCTGCTGGTTCGGCTTCAACGGTGCTTCCACCGTGGCCATGGATTCCGACGAAGCGGTTACCAGCGCCGGTCTGATTTTCTTCAACACCAATCTGGCCGCTGCGGTAGCCTGCTGTGTGACCCTGATCTTCACCTGGATTCGCTACGGCAAGCCTGATGTTTCCATGACCTACAATGCCGCCCTGGCAGGCCTGGTTGGCATTACCGCTGGCTGTGATGCCGTTTCTCCTCTGGGTGCTGCCATCATGGGTGCCATTTTCGGCATTGTGATTGTTCTTGCTGTTGAGTTCTTCGATAAGGTAGTTAAGATCGATGATCCGGTCGGTGCCGTATCCGTTCACGGTGTCTGCGGCGCTCTGGGTACCATCCTTACCGGTTTCTTCGCCACCGGTGTTTCCACCGAAAAGGGTGTCTTCTATGGCGGCGGCTTCCACTTCCTGGGTGTTCAGGCCCTTGGTGTAGTGAGTGTTGCGTCTTATGTGGCAGTCATCATCACCGCAGTGTTCTTCATCATCAAAAAGACCATGGGCCTGCGGGTCAGTGCCGAAGAAGAAATCACCGGTCTGGATGTGTCCGAGCATGGTCTGCTGACCGCTTATGCGGGATTTGCCATGCTTCCGGACACTGCCGCTGTGCTGGATGCAGAATATGAGGTCTTGGGTGATGTGCCTGTATCCGATGCAGTTCCTGTTCGCAAGGTAACCATTCACGACGGAGTGGAACCAAAGTTTACCAAGATTGAAATCATCTGCAAGGAATCCCGTCTGGAGAATCTGAAGAACGCCATGATCGGCATTGGCATCACCGGCATGACCGTTTCCCATGTGCTGGGCTGCGGTATCCAGAAAGGCAAGCCGGAATACTATCGCGGTGTACAGGTGGAAGCCAGCCTGCTGCCAAAGGTGCAGGTGGATATCGTGGTAAGTAAGGTGCCTGTCCGGGCTGTGATTGAAACTGCCAAGAAGGTGCTTTATACCGGACACATTGGTGATGGCAAGATCTTCGTCTACGATGTAGAGAATATTGTCAAGGTTCGTACAGGAGAAGAAGGCTACGATGCTCTGCAGGATGTTGAATAACAAATAGAATCACCCTAAGGGAGAGCTGCTTTGCGGCTCTCCCAAGGGTCGGTTTAAGGAGGAAAACTTATGTGTTCCATTATTGGCTATTGTGGCAGACCCATCGACCGGGAAGCCTTTGAGGAAGGCTTTTGGCGCACCCTTTCCCGTGGCCCGGATGATTCCCGTATGATGGAAGTTGGAGAAGGTCTTTTGGGTTTTCACCGTTTGTCCATCATGGGTCTACATCCGGAGGGAATGCAACCCTTTACTCTGAACGGAAATGCAGTCGTATGCAACGGCGAGATTTACGGCTTTGAGCAGTTCCGAACGGAGTTGTCCGGCGAGTACACCTTCAAAAGTGATTCCGACTGTGAGATCCTGCTGCCGCTGTATGAGAAATACGGATGCGATATGTTTGCGATGCTGGATGCGGAATTTGCCTGCATCCTCTATGACGCAAAGGAAAATCAGTTTATTGCGGCAAGAGATCCCATTGGCATTCGTCCTCTTTATTATGGGTATGATGCCAATGGTACCATCCTGTTTGCCAGTGAACCAAAGAATTTGATTGGTCTTGTCAAGCAGATCCTGCCGTTCCCGCCCGGTCATTATTACAAAGACGGCCTATTCTATTGCTACTGTGATATCGCGGCTGTGAAAGCCTATCATAAACACGATCTGGAAACCGTATGTCGCAACATCCGTGAAAAGCTCATTGCCGGTGTACAAAAGCGGTTAGTCGCAGATGCTAAGGTTGGCTTTCTCCTTTCCGGCGGTCTGGATTCCAGTTTGGTCTGTGCCATTGCAGCACGGGAAAGCAGCAAGCCTATTAAAACCTTCGCCATCGGCATGAGTGAGGATGCTATTGATTTGAAATATGCCAGACAGGTAGCGGGCTTTATCGGCAGTGACCATACCGAGGTCATCATCTCCAAAGAAGATGTTTTGGATTCATTGGAAACCGTGGTGGAACTGCTGGGCACCTTCGATATTACCACGATCCGGGCCAGCATCGGTATGTATCTGGTCTGCAAGTACATTCACGAAAACACCGATATCCGGGTTCTGCTTACCGGTGAGATTTCGGATGAGCTGTTCGGATATAAATATACGGATTTTGCGCCCTCTGCGGACGCTTTCCAGAAGGAAGCACACAAGCGGATCCAGGAACTTCATATGTACGATGTTCTCCGGGCAGACCGCTGCATCAGTGTCAACTCTCTGGAAGCCAGAGTACCCTTTGGCGATCTGGATTTTGTGAAATATGTTATGGCCATTGATCCGGAAATGAAGCTGAATAAGTATGGAAAGGGCAAGTACCTGCTGCGCCATGCTTTTGAAGGCCTTGGCTATCTGCCTGATGAAATCCTTTGGCGTGAAAAGGCGGCTTTCTCTGATGCGGTGGGACATTCTATGGTGGACTATCTGAAAGCCTTTGCGGAAAAATATGTTACCGATGCAGAATTTGAAACGGAATGTAAGGAATATGACCATGCCCGTCCTTTTACCAAGGAATCCCTGCTCTACCGGGAGCTGTTTGAAAAGTACTATCCGGATCAAAGTCA
>JAFOBK010000068.1 GCA_017381835.1 Oscillospiraceae bacterium
AGCGGCGGCATCCACTGGCTGAGCAAGGTCAACTGGTTCCAGACCGGTGAGACCATCGGTACTGTCCAGGGCGGCAAGGTCGTCGAATATGTGGACTATGGCGGTATGCACCTGGAAGTGGAAAAGTGGGCCCCCGGTGACGACTCCGTCAAGGTCCTGCTGTATGGTCTTCTGACCGTGGCTTTCATCGTAGCCTTCGTGTGGACCTGGCGGCTGCAGCTGAAGCAGTGCAGCATCTGCATGGACATTACCGCTAAGGGAAAGAAGGTCAAGAGCGGCAAGGACGATATGCGTTCTCTGCTGGATGACCAGTTCCACAAGACCCTGCTGGCTCTGCCCGTAGTGGGCATTCTGGTGTTCACCGTTCTGCCCATTATCTTTATGGTGCTGGTGGCCTTCACCAGCTATGATGCAGCCCACGATGGCTACGCAAACCTCTTTAGCTGGGTAGGCTGGGATCATTTCAATGAGCTGTTTAACTTTGGCGAGGGCGGTTTGGGCATCGCCTTTGGCGAGATCCTGTCCTGGACCTTGATGTGGTCCTTCTTTGCCACCTTCAGTAACTATTTCCTGGGTATGTTCGTGGCAATGATGATCAATAAGAAGGGCATCAAGCTCAAGAAACTGTGGAGAACCGTTCTGGTTTTGACCATTGCGATTCCCCAGTTCGTTTCTCTGCTGTATGTTTCCAAGCTGTTTGACGGCTCCGGTATCATCGGCGAGTTCCTGGGCAACATCCCCTTCATCAAAGAGTACTTAACTACCAACCGCTATATCTCTCTTTGGGATTCTCCCACCGTTGCCAGAGTCCTGGTTATCGTGATCAATATTTGGGTCGGCATTCCCTATATGATGCTCCAGGCTACCGGTATTCTGATGAATATTCCCGCAGACCTGTATGAGTCTGCCCGTGTGGACGGCGCCTCTCCCTGGCAGCAGTACATTCGCGTGACTCTGCCTTATATGCTGTTCGTCACCGGTCCCGCACTGCTGACCAGCTTTGTAAGCAACCTCAATAACTTCAACGTGATCTATCTGCTCTCCGGCGGTAACCCCCTCAATACTGCCCTCGGTACCCCCGGCGGCGCTTCCGTGGGCCATACGGACCTGCTCATCACCTGGCTGTTCAAGATGACCTTGGGCAGTACAGATTCCAAGTACTATATGGCTTCCGTGGTCGGTATTTTGATCTTTGCGGTTTGCGCCATCCTGTCCTTGATCATTTACAATGTTATTCCTTCTACTAAAAACGAGGAGGATTTTAACTGATGGATAATAAGAGAATTAAGCGCTCCGCATTGGGCGCAAAAGCCAGCAGACGGCTGGCTAATACCGTCATTTACATCGTTCTGATCCTCATTACCGTGATTTGGCTGTTCCCCTTCTTTGGCATCGTGATGGAGTCCTTCAAGGTCAACACCCAAATGATGGATGGCGAGCTGTTCCCCGAAGTATTCGGCTTCGACAACTACATTCGCCTGTTTAAAGAAACCGATTTCCTTAAGTGGTTCGGCAACACAGCTCTTATGGGCGTTGCCACCGCACTGTTCCAGACGCTCTTCGTGCTGATGATGAGCTACACGCTGTCCAGACTTCGCTTCAAGGGCAGAAAAGGCCTGATGAACCTGATGCTGATTTTGGGTATGTTCCCGGGCTTCCTGACAATGATCCTGATCTACAAGGTGTTCTATGACCTGGGATTGACTATGGAAATGGCACCCGTTGGTCTGATCATCGTCTATTGCGCCAGCTCCGGTATGGGCTACTACATTTCCAAGGGCTTCTTCGATACCATTCCCAAGACTTTGGACGAAGCTGCCCGTGTGGACGGCGCTACCCGCTTCCAGGTGTTCTACAAGGTGATCATGCCCCTGTCCGGCTCCATCATTATCTATACCATTCTGATGGGCTTTATGGCTCCCTGGGGCGACTTCATGATGGCCAGCTATATCATCCACGAGAACAGCCAAGGCATGAGCGTAGCGGTGGGTATGTATGAGTGGCTGAGTAAGACCAATCTGAACACCCATTACACTATGTTCTGTGCGGCAGGCGTGATCGTTGCGATCCCCGTCACCATCGTGTTCCTGGCTCTGCAAAAATACTATGTCGAAGGCGTCACTGGCGGCGCAGTCAAAGGATAAGAGGAGAAGATTATGGCTACTGTTAAATTTACAAACGTACAAAAAATCTACGAAAAAGGCCAGACTCCCGCAGTTTCCGACTTTAATCTGGAGATCGCCGATAAGGAATTCATCGTTTTCGTCGGCCCCTCCGGCTGCGGTAAGTCCACCACCCTGCGTATGCTGGCTGGCCTGGAAGATATCAGCGGCGGCACCATCGAGATCGACGGCGAAGTGGTCAATGACCTGCAGCCCAGAGATCGTAACATCGCAATGGTGTTCCAGAACTATGCGCTTTACCCCCATCTGACGGTGTTTGAGAATATGGCCTTTTCCCTGCGTCTGAAGAAGATGGACCAGGACGAGGTTTATAGAAGAGTCACCGAGGCTGCGGAGATCCTGGGCATCACCCAGTATCTGACCCGTAAGCCCAGAGCGCTGTCCGGCGGTCAGCGTCAGCGTGTTGCCATCGGCCGTGCTATGGTTCGGGATTCCAATGTGTTCCTGATGGACGAGCCCCTTTCCAACCTGGATGCCAAGCTGCGTAACCAGATGCGCGCTGAGATCATCCTGCTGCGGCAGAAGATCGATACCACCTTCGTATATGTTACCCACGATCAGACCGAGGCTATGACCCTGGGCGACCGTATCGTCATCATGAAGGATGGCTTCATCCAGCAGGTAGGCACTCCTGAGGAAGTGTTCGACCGTCCTGCCAACCTGTTTGTGGCTGAGTTCATCGGCGCACCCAAGATGAACATTATGAAGACCCAGCTGGTGGAAGAGAACGGCAAGTTCTATGTCACTCCCTACGGCTCCAAGATCGAAGTGGACGGCGAGAACGGCGAGCGCCTGCGCAAGGCCGGTTACGGCAGCCGCGAGGTTCTGCTGGGTGTTCGTCCCGAGCATATCGACCTGGCTGAGGCTGGCGAGAACGCCATCAACGGCACCATGCTGGTGAACGAAATGATGGGCAGCGAGCTGCACCTGCACGTGCGTGTGGAGGACAACACCAAGATGATCGTCCGTACTCCCACCGTCAATCTGTCTCTGGAAGAGAAGAAGCAACTGCGAAAGAATCACGAAGTGCACCTGTCCTTCCCCGGCAAGGTTATGTACTTCTTCGATCCCGAGACCGAGAAGAACCTGCTGTACTAATTCCATAAGAAAAGGGGCTGTTGCCAAAGCAACAGCCCCTTATTATTGTGTGTAGGGAACGCATTTATGCGTTCCGTAAAGAGTGTAGGGGACGATGCCTACATCGTCCCGCGGGCGGATGTGGGCATCCGCCCCTACAGGCCCTAACGAAGCTTATCGAAGGATCACGCTGGTTTGACCGTCCAGGGTGAGGGTATTGCCTTCCAGGGTGGCTTCTCCGATACCGGCGAAGCCAGCCAACAGGTCAGCGGGAATTTGAGGATATTTGGAAAGGTCGATGGTCACTGCGTCGGTGGTGGTATTGTGGATCACAGCCACGGTCTTGCCCTCGTATTCGCAGAGGAAGCCGCCTACCTTGCCTTCCTTCATTTCCAGGGAGGTGAAGACGCCGTTGGCGATCTCCGGATTTGCCTTGCGCAGGGCAATGAGCTTCTTGTAGTGGTTATAGAGACTAGTGGGGTTGGAAAGCTGGTCCTTTACTGTGCCGTTGGCCTGCTGGGCAGAATAGTTGGCGCCAACAGGGTCCTTCACCGTGTCGTCGTCGCCCCACAGCATTGCCAGGCGGCGGTTGGCGTCGGTGTTGCTGCCACCACGGGAACCCAGCATACCGATCTCCTCACCGTAATAAATGAAGCTGGAGCCGGGCATCAGTAGGGACAGATTGGCGGCCACCTGGGCAGCGCCGGTGGCGGTCATCAGAAAACCGGCTGCCCGATCCATATCGTGGTTGGCAATGAAGGTGATGGGCATCGCATCGGGCTTCTGCTTCTGGATCTCCGCTATGTACTGGGCTACATACTCCGTGTAGGAGCTGACGTAACCGCCCCGGGCAGCCCGGGCGATCTGGCCGGAAGCCTGGGACATAGAGAAGTTGAAGCAGTTCAGCGCGGCAAAATAGGGGTAGGTGATGGGGTCGCCGTCCCAAACCTCGGCCACCGCATAGAGGTCGGGCTTAATGGAGCGCAGCTGCTCCATATACCATTTCCAGAACTCCACATTCCGTTCTTCATCGCCAAAATAGATGTACTTGGCAGCGTCAAACCGGAAGCCGTCTACACCAAGGTCCAGATAGTGCTTGGCCACCTTGACCATTTCCTCCCGGACGACGGGGTTGTCGAAGTTCAGCTCCGGCATTTCGTGGGAGAAGTTGCCCTCATAGTACTCCCGGGTGCCGGGCAGGGCGCAGAAGGTGGCGTTGCCGGATTGATCGGCAGCATAGGTGTAGTAATCATAGTAGGGATCGCCTGTGTTGCCGGTGACGTGGGCTTCCCGGAACTTGATAAACCAGGGGTGCTGGGAGGAGGTGTGGTTGATCACCAGGTCCATGATCAGCTGCACATTGCGGCTTTTACAAAGCTGGATCAGCTCTTTCAGGTCTTCCTCGGTGCCGAATTTGGGGTCTACGGCATAGTAGTCCTTCACATCGTACTTGTGGTAAGAGGGAGAGGGGTGGATGGGGCTGAGCCAGATACCCTCAATGCCCAGGCTCTTACCGGAAGCATCGTCACCGTCGTTGAGGTAGTCGAAGCGTTCGATAATGCCCCGCAGGTCGCCAACGCCGTCACTGTTGGAGTCGGAGAAGGAGCCTACGAAAATATGGTAGTAAACGCGGGCATTGGTCTGGGTGGAGATGGGGGTGCCTGCATCCAAAATGATCACCTCACCTGGTTCGGTAGTTTGGGTGGACTCGGTAGCGCCGGTGCTTTCGGTATTCACCGTGCCGGCACAGCCGACGAGAGAAAAAATCATAGAAAACAGAAGAAAAAGCGAGAGCAATCGTTTCATAAGTGACCTCCTGTATCGAGATATAGAAATTATATCATATTGCCGTCAAATTGCAAGAAGGAAGGGAAAATCGGGCGCTGTTTGTGACGGGGAATGTGCACGGAATGCGGTCCTTGCCTTGACAAAAAGGGGAAAATATATTATCATTTTTTGCGATAGGGTTTTAACGCGCAGCGGTGAAAACGGCCGCGAATGATCCTTTCAAAGAACAAGATTAGGAGAAAATACTATGCGTAGCAGTGGTATTTTGATGCATATTACTTCGCTTCCCGGTCCCTATGGCGTGGGTACTATGGGAAAGGAAGCCTACCGGTTTGTGGATTTTTTGGAGGAGGCCGGACAGAACTACTGGCAGATCCTTCCGCTGACTCCCACCGGTTACGGTGACTCTCCCTACCAGTCCTGCTCTACCTACGCAGGCAACCATTATCTCATTGACCTGGATATGCTGGTGGAGCAAGGTCTTCTCCGGACGGAGGAGATCACCGGCTGCAACTGGGGCGCGAACTCCAACTGGGCAGACTTTGGCCTTCTGTATACCCATCGGCTGAACGTGCTGCGGCTGGCCTATGGCCGGTTCACGGAAAATGCGGCTTTGGAAGCCTTTGCCCGGGAGAACAGCAACTGGCTGCCGGATTTTGCATTGTTCA
>JAFOBK010000069.1 GCA_017381835.1 Oscillospiraceae bacterium
ACATCCGTAGTAACTTCCGCCAGTTCATCCAACGCTTCCGCATCCTGCCGCAGCCGCAAGGCGGTAGCAGACAGATTCCGGGACAAGCTGGGATTTTCCTGCTTCAGAAGGGGCATCAAATGGTGCCGGATCCGGTTTCGCAAAAAGGCATCGGTTTCATTGGAGCTGTCGGTCACATGAGGGATATTCTCGGCTTTCAAAAATGCCAGCACATCCTGGCGGGTCACCGTCAGCATGGGGCGAATGAGATTCTCCCGCTTGGGAGCAATGCCCCCCAGGCCTTTCAGGCCGGTGCCCCGGATCAGATGCATCAGAAGGGTTTCCGCGTTGTCATCGGCTGTGTGCGCCGTGGCGATCTTGCCGGAAAGGGACTGCAGGAAATCATAGCGGGCAGTTCTTGCTGCCGCTTCCAGTCCCTTCTCCCCTGCCTTGACGCTTCCGCCGCCAACATGGCAGGTGATGCCATGACGGGCGCAGAAGTCTTTCACAAAGGCTTCATCCCGATCGGATTCTTCGCCGCGCAGACGGTGATTGAAGTGGGCAGCTTCCACCGAGATCTCCAGTTTGTCTTTCAAGCAATGCATGGCCCAAAGCAGCGCCATGGAGTCGGCACCACCGGACACGGCGCAGATCACGGTATCCCCGGGCTGCACCATAGTCTGCTCTTTTAAAAAGGCAAGCAGCTTATTCCGCATGCTTCCACTCCCGGTCCGCAAAGGTCTGGTACTGGCCCACCCATTGCAGTTTCACCGTGCCAACCTCGCCATGGCGGTTCTTGGCAACGATGCACTCGGCAACACCCTTATCTTCGGTATTTTCGTTATAATATTCATCACGGTACAGGAAGATGACTTCGTCCGCGTCCTGCTCGATAGCGCCGGATTCACGCAAGTCGGACAGCATGGGCCGCTTATCCGTACGGCCTTCCGGGCCACGGGAAAGCTGGCTGAGGCAGATGACGGGGACATTCAGTTCCTTTGCCATGATCTTTAAGGAGCGGGAAATATCACTGACCACATTGACACGGTTGTCGCTGGCCTTGCCGTAGCCGGAGCCCTGCATCAGCTGCAGGTAGTCAATGACAACCAGACCCAGGTTGTCCAGGCGGCGGCACTTGGCATTGATCTCGGCAACGGTGATGGAGGGGTTGTCATCCACACGCAGGTCGGTCTGGCTGAGGGCAGCGGATGCCATAGCCAGCTTGGTCCACTCCTCTTCGGAGAGCTTGCCGGTGAGCAGTTTGCCCAGTTCCACAAAGCTTTCATTGGCAAGAAGACGCATGGTCAGCTGCTCCCGGGACATTTCCAAAGAGAAGCAGGCGACGGTCTTATTGTACTTCTTGGCAACATTCAGCGCCAGGTTCAGAGCAAAGGCCGTCTTACCCATAGCAGGACGGGCAGCGATCAGGAAGAGGTCGGACTTGTTCAGACCGTTGATCTTCTTATCCAAATCCCGCAAACCTGTGGACATACCGGGGATGGCAGAATCGGACTGGCTCAGTTCCGTCAGGGTATCGAAGACCTTGTGCAGGGTCACACCGATATGCTCCAGGGAATCGCCGGTATCACCTTTGCGCAGAGCATAGATCTTCTTCTCGGCACTCTCCAAAATCTCAGCGGGGGTACCCACCTGGTCATAGACCAGCTCGGAGATATCGGAAGAGGCATCGGCCAGGCCTCTGAGCATGGCCTTGTCCTTGACGATATGGGCATAGCGCACCGCATTGGCTGCGGTGGGAGTGATCTCCATCAGCTGCTGGACATAGTCACGGGTATTGTCGTGGTACACACCCAGCTGGCGCATCTTCTCCAAAACGGTGACCGGGTCAATGGTCTCGGAGAAATTGAACATGGTATAGACCGTTTCATAGATCTCCCGGTTCTGAGGCAGGAAGAAATCCTCCGGCTTCAGAAGGCCGATAATATCCGCCACACAGCGGCTGTCAATGAGAATGGAGCCCAGCACAGACTGCTCCGCTTCCAAAGACTGAGGCGGCTGTCTGTTCATCAGCTGTTCTTCGTTCATGTCCATTCTCCTTTCTAAAACTTTTTTATAGTATAGCGCGAATCAAGGCTCCTCCCTGGGGAGGAGCTGTCAGCGCAGCTGACTGAGGTGGGGTCACCCCCCCAATTCTAACCGATTATAAATATCCTGACAAACTGCAGAAAAGTTTTGATTTACATCCCCATTGGAGTAACGTACAACCGAGATTCCCAGTGACTGTAAATAGGTATCCCGCTCTCTATCCTTACAGGCTGCACTTTCTTCATAATGCTGAGAACCATCCAGTTCAATCACCAGTTTTATCTCAGCAATATAAAAATCCACAATATATCTGCCGATCACCTTTTGCCGATGTACATTGACCGGCAACTCCCGCAAAAAGTCATACCACAAGTGTCTTTCCTCTTTGGTCATATTCTTTCGCAGGTTTCTGGCATTGGATGTCAAACGGCTATTGGATAATTTACTCATATCCCCTGCTCCGTTTTATTGATAGTTCCCCACACCCGGCGCTTTGCGCCACCCTCTCCCCAGGGAGAGGGCTTATCTTACATTTCCTCGATTTTGACGGTCAGGGGGGCAACGATCTCGTAGCCCAGCTTACACTGGACGGTGTAGGTGCCCACATTCTTGATGGGGTCAGCAATCACGATCTTGCGTTTATCCAGCTCGATACCGGCATTTGCCTTCAGAGCGGTAGCGATGGCATCGTTGGTGACAGCGCCGAAGAGCTTGCCGGCTCCGCCGCCCTTTGCCTTGACAACCAGAGTCAGGGCCCGCAGCTTCTTGGAAACTTCCATAGCCGCAGCCTTTTCACGGGCAATGCGCTCCTGGGTAGCCTTATCGTTCATCTTCATGGTGTTGGTGGCGTCGGGGGTAGCTTCGATAGCCAGCTTCTTGGGCAGCATGAAATTTCTTGCGTAGCCGTCGGAAACCTCCA
>JAFOBK010000070.1 GCA_017381835.1 Oscillospiraceae bacterium
CCCACCAAGTACGGCGAAGAGCTGGTTAAGAAGATGGAAAAGTCCGGCGCAAAGGCTTACCTGGTCAACACCGGCTGGAACGGCACCGGCAAGCGTATCTCCATCAAGGATACCCGCGGCATCATCGACGCTATCCTGGATGGCTCCATCCTGAAGGCTGACACCAAGAAGATCCCCTACTTCGACTTCGAGGTTCCCACCGCTCTGCCCGGCGTTGACAGCGGCATCCTGGATCCCAGAGATACCTACGCTGACGCTGCTGAGTGGGAAGCAAAGGCAAAGGATCTGGCAGCTCGCTTCCAGAAGAACTTTGTTAAGTACACCGGCAATGACGAGGGCAAGGCTCTGGTCGCTGCAGGCCCCCAGCTGTAATTTAAGTTAAATTACATAGTTCGCCCCCGGTCTTCGGACCGGGGGTTTTTGCGGCGAGTCGCCGCTGACAATGCGTTACGGGCTGCGTCGGTTAAAAGACAGCTTTTGGGTCCCTCGACAGGTCGCTAGCGTCCGCTCGACATATGGAATTCGACGAACTTGAATTTGGTGGCGAGTCGCCGCTGACAAATTCGTGACTGACAGGCCGGCGAGCAAATAGGGCCTTTGGGTGTCACCCGATTCGGTCGCTAGCTTCCGCTCGGCGTATGGAATTCGAGAACCTTTAATTTGACAAAGGAGAATTAATCTATGGAAAGAATACTAAGCAATATAAAGAAAATGAATTCTTTTCAAAAGCTTCAAGTATTAAGTGCGATTGTACCGTATGCTTCTTGCTTGTTCGTTATTATTACAACCTATATTGTTTGCTGGAAAAAGAAATTGTCCTTTATTCCCTATATTATTTGTTCTTTTGTGTATTTTGCTTTGTTTTCATTAACGATAAACTTGATTAATGCAGTGTTATTAGAGTTTGCTGTTTGTTTCTTCATATGCCTTGTTGGAAATTACTGTTTAGTTTATGTGCAAATAAGAGAAAGATAAATTCCAACTTGCCGAATTGATGCACTGTACCGCCAAAGCTGTCATTCTGAGCGAGCGTTAGCGAGTCGAAGAATCTATGCACATCGGTAACTGCAATGCAAACATTTGGTGCGAAGATCCTTCGGCTCCGTTTCACTCCGCTCAGGATGACAAGACGGGAGATTTGCAGTAAACGCTAATATGTCAAACAGCAAATCGATATACCCCTTGGCGCATCATATAGTGTGCGGTTTTGCACCGCACCAAAGCCTCCCCTGTGTAAGGGGAGGTGGGCAAAATCTTTGATTTTGCTCGGAGGGGCTGTTGCAAAGCGCAGCGTAACAAATACCAATGATTGCCGGTGGCAATCATACAATAACTAAGTCAATCCATCAGTCAGCTTCGCTGACAGCTCCCTTTACACAAGGGAGCCTTATGTGCCAGCGAATAAAAAACCGACCTATGACTGCGATCATAGGTCGGTTTCTTTTTCTGCACGGCGGTCAAAGGATTGGAGATTGCGAACCAGCGTGCGCGCTGGTTCGCAATGACAGTTAACTTAGTGGCATTGCCTCTACGGGAGGGGTTGTGGATAACGGAATTCTATGTTTACATAATTTTGAAATATGTACCAAAAGAAAATATCTGTGACATGGGTTTTCCACATTCTCCACAGGTTTCTCCACAAGTAAAAACGGGAAAACCCCTGAAAAACCGGGGGTTTCTCAGGGGTTAGGGGAAATATCAACGGTTTTACTAAACAGCTGTGGAAAAAGTTTTAGTTTACAGAACACTCTTAGAATTCAACTTGCGCAGAGAAAATGCGGGTATGTCCGGCGTCTACATCTGTCTGCGGCAGGGAGCCATCCACCCGAATAGTGTCCTCGCCTGCCCAGCTCAGCTGCAGCTGCTGGCCTTCCAGCGCCTCGGTCATATAGCATACGGTTGCGGCTTTCAGAGGGTGATCTCTGTGGAATCCGGAGGGAAGCAGGTCGCAGATCCAATCTAAGTAACGGGCGTTATTCATATGGCCGTTTACATCCAGATCGGAGAAACTGACGGTGCGAAGACCATTGCACTGGGGGGTGACTGCGGGAAGTCCGCCGGGAGCCTTCAGCTCGGTGCCCAATACTGTACCTGCCACATCTACCCCGCTTTTACCGGGAAGCACCATGGCGCGGGTATCCATATCCACAATGACCCAAAGGCTGATGACCTTGAAAAGAGAATTGCCTTCTTCATCGAAGCCTTCTGCCGCTCTGGGATAGGCAACCCTGGAAGTGGGCATAGGCCAGGTTTTGATGGTGACGGTTTCGCCCGCTCTGGGGTAGCGGCTGATCTCAATTCGCTGACGGATCACTGCCCAAAAATAACGCTTCTTTGCCATGGAGTCCCAATCGGTACCCAAATGGTGGCAATGTTCTTCCGCCGCGTCCTGGGTAAACCGCAGAAGACTGGAGGGTTTGCACCGACCGAAGCAATCTACATGCAGGGTAGTAACGGGAAAACGGGTGGTATATACAAAATCCATAACTTACCTCATAACGCTTACTCTACCCAGCTCAGGGAGATGATGATTTCTGAGCCGGACCGGTACACGGTCATTTCCACCGGATCGCCGGATTCTTTCTTATCAGCCCACTGATCCAGCTGCAGGTCATTCTGAACAGCCTGGCCGTCCAAACCGATAATGATATCACCGGCAACCAATCCCTTTTCCTTGGCTTCGCTGTAGTCAGCCACCTGAGAGACATAGATACCCTGGGGGAGCTTATAGTAGCGCTGATACACATCGGGGATCACCGTACCGGAAATACCCAAATGCTCCTGCAGTTCTCTGACTTCCTCATGAACAGCCTCAGTAGGCTGAGGGGAATTGTCTGCCCGGGAGAAGGCCACCTGGGGGGTGTGCTCCACGGTGTTCAGCTTCCAGTAAAGTTTTAAGTTCATAATGCTCAGGGCAGTGGAAATGCCGCTGAGCAGGATCACCAGGGCAATCAGAAAGGCCACAAGTCCTCCGTAACGCTTGGGAGGCTGGGTGCGGCCGGTCTGCCAGGTGCCGGTTTCATTACGAAAATCGTAGTTTTTATCGCTCATAACTTAATTTACCAAAGGCAGTGTGAAAGTGAAGGTGGTGACACCGTTTTGGCTGGTGACGGAGATATCCTCACCGTGCCGACATACGATGGTCTTGACGATGTAAAGACCCAGACCCCAGCCGTCCCGGTTTTGAGAGCGGGATTTATCCAGCTTGTGGAACCGGTCAAATACCAGGGGAAGCTCGCTTTGGGGAATGGTCTCACCGCTGTTGGAGATGCTCACATAGAGTTTCGTGGTACCAATGCGGATCTTCAGGCCCAGGTCACCGCCTTCAGGACAGAATTTCACGGCATTGTCCAAAAGGTTGTAGATAACCTGGGTAATGTAGTCGGGTACCGCATGGGTGTAGGTGGGGTGACCGGGGAAATCCACATCCACATTCAGATTCTTGCTGTCGATCTTCTGCTCAAAGGTGATCAGCACCTGACCGGCAAGCTCCTGCAGTTCAAAGCGGGATTTCTTCTCCTCGGGGATATCCTGGTCCTGGAGACGGGAAATATCCAGCATACTCCGCACCAGGCGGCTGAGCCGCTTGGTTTCATCGGAGACCATGTGCATATAGTGCTTGTGGCGCTCCGGGGGGATGGTGCCGTCCAGCATACCGTCCACAAAGCCGGAGATGGTTGTCATGGGGGTTTTCAGCTCGTGGGACACATTGGCCACGAATTCCTGCCGCTGATATTCGCTCTGCTGCAGAGAGGAGGCCATATTATTAAATGCCAGAGCCAGATCCTGGACCTCATCGGAACTTTTGGGATCTACCTGAACACGGGCATCCAGATTGCCGTGACCGAAGTCATTGGCGGCCTTTGCCATTGCCCGCAGCGGCTTGCTCTGATTGCGGGCAAGCAGGGACATCATCACCACGGCCAAAACAACAACCAGCACCGACACCAGCAAATACGTATCGGAGATCTTCTGGAGGATATGGTTGACCTGCTCCATGGGAGTGGACACAATGACGATGCCTACACCGTAACCCAGGCTGTCGGTAATGGGCACAGCGGCCACAAAACGCTCTTCTTCATATAACCCCTGGATGATACCGGTGGTAGTGACGCAGCCGGTGGAGAATACATTCTGCAGAAAATCGGGGCTGACGGAAAGTCCCTGGTGACCGCATCCGAATGGCGCCCGGGAGCAGAGAGCCAGACGGCCGGTGCTGTCGCAAATGACCGCGTCTGCCTGGGAAACCTGGGAAACAAAGCTTAAGTTCACCAGGAAATCCTCATGGTTCAGCGTACCCTCGGTGTAGTAAGCGGATGCCAGGGCAGAGATGGCATTGCCGTCATTTTTCAGTCCCTCCATGGCTTCCTCGGTCAGATAATTCTTTACCAGCGCCTGGAAGGAAGTGCCGATCAGCAGCATGGCCATCAGCAGCACCATAGCTGCGGAAAAGAATGTGCGGCTGAATGTAGATCGCATTTACAGCACCTCGAACTTATAGCCTACGCCCCAGACGGTTTTCAGATTCCAGCTTTCAGAAACACCTTCCAGCTTTTCACGCAGGCGCTTCACATGGACGTCAACGGTACGGGAGTCGCCGAAGTAGTCAAAGCCCCATACCTCATCCAGCAGCTGATTGCGGGTGTAGACCCGGTTGGGAGAGGAAGCCAGATAGAACAAAAGCTCCATTTCCTTGGGAGGGGTGTCCACCTTCTTGCCGTCGATGATCAGCTCAAAAGCGTCCATGTCGATGGTCATTTTATCGAAGCTCAGACGGCGGGCGCTCTCCTGGGTGGGGGCGGTGCCGGTGCGGCGCAGAACCGCCTCAATTCTTGCCAGCAGCTCCTTCATTTCGAAGGGCTTGGTCACATAGTCATCGGCGCCGGATTTGAGGCCGGAGACCTTGTCATCGGTCTCGCCCTTGGCGGTGAGCATGATAATGGGGGTCTGAGAATCGGCCCGGATAGCCTTGCACACAGCCCAGCCGTCCATAACAGGCATCATCACATCCAGCAGCACCAGGTCGGGCTTGATGGCCCGGAATTTGGCAAGACCCTGGCCGCCGTCAGATGCTACGGTAACGGCATAGCCTTCCTTTTCCAGATACAGCTGCAGCAGCTCCTGAATATTGCGGTCGTCTTCTACAATCAAAACAGAAATAGCCATAAGTATATTCCTCCATATGATGAAATGTAGGGGAGGGTCTTGACCCTCCCGCACAGAAAGCATTTCCGTATTCGCCCAAGTCCAGTGTGGAGAGGAAACATCCTGCTGCCGGGAGGGTCAAGACCCTCCCCTACAAGGAAGGCGGAACGGGGGTAAGTTTCATTTTTTATCATTATACCCGAATATTGCGGCTTTAGGTGAATAAATTGTTAATACTACAACCCTAATTTGTGAACACGGAAGTTTTTCTTGCAAAGTACGACAAATAAAGGTACAATACATATATTGTAAGGTGGGAGTATGTCCCGTCGAAATGTTCCCTTTTGGAGGGGACAAGAAAGGAAACAATTATGCTGATTGAATTACTTAAGGCCATATTATTTGGTATTGTAGAAGGTATTACCGAATGGCTGCCGGTTTCTTCCACCGGTCATATGATCCTGCTGGATGAGTTTGTAAAGCTGAAGGTCAGCCCGGAATTCTATGAGATGTTCCAGGTGGTGATCCAGCTGGGCGCCATTGCCGCAGTGCTGGTGCTGTTTTTCCACAAGCTCAATCCTTTCTCCGAGAAGAAAAATCACAAGCAGAAGCACAACACCTGGGTGCTGTGGATCAAAGTGATCGTGGCAGTGGCCCCCTCTGCGGTGCTGGGTCTTCTGCTGGATGACTGGATGGATGCACATCTTTATAATTATGTAGTGGTGGCCATTACCCTGATTCTTTACGGTATCGCTTTCCTCTTTGTGGAGCGTATCAACGAGCATCGGGAGGCAGTGATCGATTCTGTCAATAAGATCGATTATAAGACCGCTCTGCTGATCGGCGCATTCCAGTGTCTGTCTTTGATCCCCGGTACATCCCGCTCCGGCTCCACCATTTTGGGTGCAATTCTGCTGGGCGTCAGCCGTAGCGCAGGCGCGGAGTTCAGCTTCTTCCTGGCCATCCCTACCATGCTGGGCGCCAGCGCACTGAAGGTGCTGAAATTCATGCTGGAAGGCGTGAAGGCCACCGGCGGCGAGATCCTGGTTCTGCTGGTTGGTACTGTGGTCAGCTTCATCGTCAGTATGCTGGTGATCAAGGCCCTGATGGACTATGTCCGCAAGCGCAACTTCGCCGCTTTCGGCTACTACCGCATTATCCTGGGCTTTGTGGTGATCGGTTACTTCCTGGTGAAGGCTTTGGTAACCGGCGCATAAGCCGGGATGCCAGCGACTCGCTAAGAGCCGCCCTGCGGGCGGTTGCTCGCTTGCATGGCGCCTGCGGGCGCACACCGGCAGGCAATTCGCACGGAGCTGGGTTGTATTTATTACTGCCCAATGAATTATGGTATGATTGCCCCCGGCAATCATGGATATTTCAGATTCGCTGCGCGGAGCACCACCCGCCCGGTATCGGAACAAGAACCTTTCTGTAAATGATAAACACCCCAATGCATTTGCATTGGGGTGTTATTTTTATTTATCGAACGTATTCGATGACCACGCGGCGGTTGGGCTCGGTACCAACGGAGTAGGTGGTGATCCGGTCCATATCCTGCAAGGTGGCATGGATCACATGACGCTCGTAAGCGTTCATGGGCTCCAGAGTGGTGCGGCGGTGAGCCTTCAGCACCTGCTGTGCCTTCTTGACAGCGTAGCGGCGCAGGGAATCCTCACGCTTCTGGCGGTAAGCCTCAGCATCCACATTGATGCGGATGTGGCCTTCGATACCACGGTTGATGGTGTAGTTTGCCAGGTGCTGCAGCGCATCCAGGGTGTCGCCACGGCGGCCGATCAGGTAACCCAGATCCTGGCCAACCA
>JAFOBK010000071.1 GCA_017381835.1 Oscillospiraceae bacterium
CAGCTGATGGATGCACTGAGAGATCGCTGACTGAGAAATATACAGACGCTGGGCGGCAATGGAAAACGAACGGCAGCGAGCCGTTTCATAGAAAATCCGGTAATAATCTAGTTTCGTTTTCATATAAGCCCTCCTTATCACGGTTGTAAGCATTACATATTTTACTTATCACTGTGTTTGTATTATGATAGTCTTACCATGATAAGTCAATAGATGGAGGCAAAAATAATGAGCAGAGTATATGGAACCGTTTCTATGGGCCTTCGGGCTCCCATTATCCGCCAGGGTGACGATCTGGTGGATATCGTAACCGGCTGTGTCGCAGAAGCCGTGAATGTGGAAGGCCTCGTTCCAAGAGACCGGGACGTGGTCTGTATGACCGAAGCAATCGTGGCCCGTGCCCAGGGCAATTATGCCAGCGTCGATCAGATTGCGGCAGATGTGCGCAGCAAGTTTAGCGGTGACACCGTTGGTGTGATTTTCCCCATCCTTAGCCGAAACCGATTTGCAATCTGCCTACGTGGTATTGCGAAGGGCTGTAAGAAGGTGGTGCTGATGCTGAGCTACCCTTCTGACGAGGTGGGCAATCATCTTGTGGATTTGGACCTGCTGGACGAGAAAGGCATCAACCCCTATACCGATGTGCTGACGGAAGCACAGTGGCGGGAGCTGTTCGGTGCGCTCAAGCACACCTTCACCGGTGTGGACTATGTGGAGTATTATGCCAATCTGATCCGTGAATGCGGTGCGGAAGCCGAAGTTATCTTCGCAAACGATTGTCGGGCTATCCTGAAGTATACAAAGAATGTGCTGAACTGCGACATTCATACTCGTGTCCGTACCAAGCGCCTGCTAAAGGCTGCCGGTGCCGAAAAGGTATTCGGCCTGGATGAAATCATGACTGAGTCCGTTGACGGCAGCGGCTGGAATGCCCGGTATGGCCTGCTGGGTTCCAATAAGGCGACCGAAGATACGGTAAAGTTGTTCCCCAGAGAGGAATGCCAGCAGCTGGTGGAGGATATTCAGGCAAAGCTGCTGGAGATCACCGGCAAGCATATCGAAGTTATGGTTTACGGTGACGGTGCATTTAAGGACCCCATCGGCAAGATTTGGGAACTGGCTGACCCTGTGGTTTCTCCCGCCTACACCCCCGGTCTGGAGGGTACACCCAATGAACTGAAGCTGAAGTATCTGGCAGACAACGATTTTGCCAATCTTTCCGGCAAAGCGCTGCAGGAAGCCATCAAAAGCAAGATCCAGCAGAAGGACGGTTCTTCACTGGTGGGCAACATGGTTTCTCAGGGCACCACACCCCGCCGCCTGACGGACTTGATCGGCTCTCTGTGTGACCTGACCTCCGGTTCCGGTGACAAGGGCACCCCCATTGTCTATATCCAGGGCTATTTCGATAACTATACCAACGAGTAACAAGGAGAAATATCATATGGAGAAAATTGTCCGTCCCGAAAGCATGGAGCGCATCACCACACCTGCGCTGGCACAGAAATTCATTGAGGAGCAAATTGCGGAAATCCGTACACAGGTTGGAAACAAAAAGGTTCTTCTGGCACTGTCCGGCGGAGTGGATTCCAGCGTCGTTGCCGCCCTGCTGATCAAGGCCATCGGCAAGCAGCTGGTGTGTGTCCATGTTAACCATGGCCTGATGCGCAAGGGTGAAAGTGAGCAGGTCATCGAGGTGTTCGGCAAGGAATTGGATGCAAATCTCATTTATGTAGATGCTACCGACCGCTTCCTGGATCTGCTGGCCGGTGTTGCCGAACCCGAAAAGAAGCGCAAGATCATCGGTGGCGAGTTCATCAAAGTGTTTGATGAGGAAGCGGCAAAGCTGGAAGGAATCGAGTTCCTGGCGCAGGGCACGATTTACCCTGACATTCTGGAATCTGACGGTGTTAAGGCACACCACAATGTGGGCGGTCTGCCGGAGGATATGAAGATGGAGCTGGTGGAGCCTGTCAAGCTGCTATTCAAGGATGAAGTTCGTGTGGTTGGCGAGGCGCTGGGTCTGCCCCACGGCATGGTCTATCGTCAGCCTTTCCCCGGCCCCGGTCTGGGTGTCAGATGCCTGGGCGCCATCACCCGGGATCGCCTGCACGCGCTGCGGGAAGCCGACGCCATTTTGCGTGAGGAGTTTGACAACTGCGGTCTGGCTGAGAAGGTTTGGCAGTATTTCATCGCCATTCCCGATTTCAAGAGCGTTGGCGTGCGCAACGAGATGCGTTACGAGGGCTGGCCTGCCATCATCCGTGCCGTCAACACCACCGACGCCATGTCCGCCACCATCGAAGAGATCCCCTACGCGCTGCTGCACAAGATCGTGGGTCGCATCACTGCTGAGGTGGAGGGCATCAACCGTGTCCTGATGGACCTGACCCCCAAGCCCGTAGGCACCATCGAGTGGGAGTAAGTCCCGCACCTATTTGACAGAATTAAGAACCCGAAAACCCTTGAAAATCAAGGGTTTTCGGGTTTCTCATTTACTATTA
>JAFOBK010000072.1 GCA_017381835.1 Oscillospiraceae bacterium
ATCCGTATCATAAAGCAGGGCTGCAGGCAGGAACTGATCCAGCAGAGAATGGATCACTCTCCGGCCAAAGAGCTCTGTCTTGGTCTTGACGGAGCTTGTGTAGATGTGCTTTTCGCACAAACCGGAAATTGCTTCAATCAGATACCCGGAGAAGGTTCCGTCAAAGAGATCTCCGGTAAACGTGCCATCCATCAGTTGAGTATAATGTCTGACGAAAGACTCCCCTGCTTCCTCGATCATGATGCTCTGAACAAATTGGCTCCATCTCTGTACAGCCGTCAATTCAGGATTGCGTCCATTCCTGCCCAGCTCATCTCTGTAATATGCCGACAATTTCGCCATAACGGAATACGAATCCGTATCATAGTATTGATTTCGTACCTTCAGATTCCGGAAGATGTCCTGGATCTGCTGAAAAGTAATGACCTTCTTGACCATTGCATCTTCCAGATCAGAGGTGCGGTAAGCAATGTCATCCGCAGCTTCCAGCAGGAAGGACAGCGGATGCCGGGAACCATTGAGGCCCATCTCATGATCCAGTCCGCAGAACAGATCTTCTTCCGAATAATGGTAGCCATTCTTCCTGTAGATGCTATTTTGCAGTTCGAGTGAAGAGACAGGATACTTTATGATGGAACCCAGGATTTTGTAAGACAGATTAAATCCATGATACCGGCCAAGGTAAGGCGTTTTCGATAACAGACGCAAGGATTGGGCATTGCCTTCGAAGTGCATCAGATCATCAATCTGCCACTTCGACAATACATTCCTGACCGGAACGCCGCCGATCTGCAGCTCATGCAGATGATTCTGGAACCACTCCCGGATGGCATACTCACCAAAATGGCCGAAGGGCGGATTGCCAATATCGTGGACAAGGCCTGCGCACAGCAGCACATCCGAAAAGTCTTTCTCTGTATGGGATTCAAACCAGGGGTCCACCCTCCCCTCTCTCAGCTTGCGAAACACATATTCGCCAAGCTTTTTTCCGATGGCAGACACTTCCAAAGAATGTGTCAGACGGGTCCGAACATAATCGTCTTCATCCAGAGGGAATACCTGTGCCTTATCCTGGAGCCTGCGGAACAAGGTGCTGCATATGATCGTATCATAATCGCTTTGCGTGCCGCCATGATCCATATTGTCTTGCGGAACATAGTGCATATCTGAAAGTAATTTCTCCCATTGCATGATGCTGCCTCCTTCATGTCGTGATACATTATTTTGTAACAACTTATACTAATTCTTGGTTAAATGGTTTAAGAGCTTTCCGAGGATAAATTGTGCCAGAAAAGGCCGAGGACGACGGTGGGCTGTCGCCCACCTAGGACGAGAACGCATTATGGCGCAATTTAGACCGGAAAGAATGAAACAGTTTAATCAAGAGTTAGTATTAAATCAAAAAACCGGAATACCCCGGATCATATGACCCGGGGCACCCTTTGGGGATGAAGATTGTATGAAACACACCGCATTGGCGATCCTCCGTCATGGATCGCGCAAATCGAAATGGTGGTGTTAGAGGGGTTTATAAGCCCTTGCTGGCAAACTGCCAGCTGCTGCGGCACATATCCTCGACAGTGTGAGTTGCTTCCCAGCCCAGAAGTTCCTTTGCCTTGTTGGCATCTGCCCAGAAAGCAGGCAGATCGCCGTCACGGCGGGGACCAATCACATAGGGCAGTTCGATGTTGTTGACCTTCTGGAAGGCATTCACCAGCTCCAGCACGGAGACACCATTGCCGGTGCCCAGGTTGATGGGCTCTGCGCCGGTATGCTCTGCAGCGTACTCCAGGGCCTTCAGATGACCCACGGCAAGATCCACCACATGCAGGTAGTCACGCTGGCAGGTGCCGTCGGGGGTGTCATAGTCACCGCCGAAAATGGTCAGCTTCTCCAGCTTTCCGGCAGCCACACGGCCGATGTAGGGCATCAGATTATTGGGAATGCCGTTGGGATCGTCACCCAACAGGCCGGACTCGTGGGCACCGATGGGGTTGAAGTAACGCAGCAGGATTGCACAGAAGTCAGGATGCGCAGCACAGTAGTCGGTCAGAATCCGCTCGATCATCACCTTGGTCCAGCCGTAGGGAGAGGAGGACTGAATGGCGGGCATGTCTTCCTGATAGGGATGGGGATTGTTGGGGCCGTAGACCGTGGCAGAGGAAGAGAACACCAGCTTTTTGCAGCCGAACTGCTCCATGACCTCCAGAAGGGTCAGGGTGGAATCCAGGTTATTGCGATAATACTTCAAGGGTTCCCGGACACTCTCGCCCACAGCCTTGAAGCCGGCGAAATGGATGACGGCATCGATCTTATGGTCATGGAAGACCTGCTGCAGCTCCCGCTTGTCGGCGCAGTCGATTTCGTAGAGTGCAGGGATCCAGCCGGTAATGTCACCAATGCGGTCCCGGACATCTCTGCGTGCATTGCTCAGATCGTCAACGATGATGGGGTGGTGGCCAGCCTTGATAAGCTCCACTACGGTATGGCTGCCAATGTATCCGGCACCGCCGGTCACAAGAATATTCATTTTTATACCTCCCTGTTTACATAGCGGATGAAGCGATCAAAGGCTGCCGCACCATCCTGGTTTCTCTGATAGACACCAGCGTGTTCCAAAACCTTGGCAAACACCTTGCCAACCTCAAGCTTCAGGATACATGCGGTATTGTCCACGGTGAACTTATGGTTTTTCTTGAGCTCCTCCACCCAGGCTGCGTGCTTCTCCAGCTCGCCATTGAGCGGACGGTTCATCAAAATGGCATCTTCCAGCTGTGCCAGCTCCTGCTTCAGCCGGGAGGGCAGAACAGCCAGACCCATAACCTCGATCAGACCGATATTTTCCTTCTTGATATGATGCAGCTCTGCATGGGGATGGAAAACGCCCAGCGGATGCTCAGCTGTGGTAATGTTATTACGCAGGACAAGATCCAACTCGTATTCCTCTCCCCTGCGCCGTGCGATGGGGGTGATGGTGTTGTGAGGCTCGCCCTTGGTTTCAGCGAAAATGAAGGCATCCGCATCGGTATACCCTCTCCAGGACTGGAGGATCCGGTCAGCCAGATCAACAATCCGCCCCTTGTCAGGGCCGGTAAGCCGGATGACACTCATGGGCCATTTCACAATTCCAGCTTTGATGTCTTCAAAGTTCCGGAAGGTAATTTTACGCTCGACAGGAGACTTCTCCATGGGGAATGTATAGCAACCGCCCTGGAAATGCTCATGGCACAGAATGGAG
>JAFOBK010000010.1 GCA_017381835.1 Oscillospiraceae bacterium
ACTTCGTGCAGATCCAGGAGGAGCTGGAGAAGATCTCCATCGCCGTGGAAACCCTGCAGCTCTGGTGCGAGCGGATGCTCGATACTGGTGCCATTGACCGGGTGCAGTATGACGCCTATAAGCTCGGGCGCGGTTAATTTGCTCTTACAACGGAATATAGCCCCTCTAATTTGCGGATTTTGTCCTGTTTGATTCCTGGGCGTTATGGTATCCTGTATCCATCAGGAAGGAGTGATGCATATGCGTGCGAAGGAACGGGTTCTGATGCTTCGGCTGATGGAAAAGCTTCAGAAGCATCCGGATTTTGCAAAGACTCTGGGAATCGAGGCAACCAGCGTGATGCATGATCCCGATCAAAAGATTGACCAGAAGGGCCTCGCCACCGTGTGAGGCCTTTCCTGCCTATTGAGAGGAGGAAAATATGCAGATATTCGTAGTCATCTGGTTTATCCTGTTCTTCTATATCATCGGCAAGGGGATTGCGCAGTTCATTGAAAACGAGAACTCTCCTGTTCTGACGGTCCCGGCCACCATTGTGGATATGAGAAGAAAGACCCACCATCATCACAGCAATGGCCACCATCACCATACCCATTCCTATCATATCACCTTCCAAACCCAGGAGGGGGAGCTGATCGAGCTTCGTGTAAAGCGGCATGAATATATGGAGCTGGCCATCGGTGACAAGGGTATGTTGACCCACCAGGGAACCAGATATCAGGGCTTTGCCCGCTAATTAAGAAAGGAAATGAAATGTTCGAATTACTTACCATCGCAGTCTTTATCTGGCTGCTTGTGAAGGCCGCCGGTTTCGCTCTCAAATTGACCTGGGGCGTTGCGAAGGTTGTTGCTGCTATTTTGATCGGCGTGGCTTTGCCGGTGCTGATCGTATGCCTGGTCTTTGTGGGCGGCATCGTCTTGCTGGTGCCCCTGGCTATGGTCGCAATCGCTGCAGGCATCCTGAAAGCATGTCTGTAAATCAAAAATGAGTATGGAGGAAGGACAATGAGATACGAAATCAAGGGCGGGAGCTTTCCCGTTGTCATCTGCAATCTGGAAAACGGCGAAAAGATGATCACCGAGCGAGGCTCCATGTGCTGGATGAGCCCCAACATGGAGATGCAGACCCACGGCGGCGGCCTGGGCCGGATGTTCTCCAAGGCATTTTCCGGCGAGAGCATGTTCCAGAACCACTATACCGCCCGGGGCGGCGCAGGCATGATCGCTTTCGCATCCTCTTTCCCCGGCGAGATCAAGGTTCTGAACATCGCTCCCGGTCAAGAGATGATCGTTCAGAAGAGCGCGTTTCTGGCAGCGGAGGCCGGCGTGGAGCTGTCCATCCACTTCCACAAGCGGTTCGGCACCGGCCTCTTTGGTGGTGAGGGCTTCATCATGCAGCGACTTTCCGGCCACGGCACTGCCTTCGTGGAGATCGACGGCGATCTGATGGAGTACATCCTCAAGCCCGGTCAGAGCATCGTCGTGGATACCGGTAATGTGGCCGGCTTCGAGCCCAGTGTCCACATGGACATCCAGCAGGTGCAGGGCGCCAAGAACATCTTCTTCGGCGGCGAGGGCCTGTTCAACACCGTCCTCACCGGCCCCGGCCGTGTGTGGCTGCAGACCATGCCCATTTATAATGTGGCCAACGCCATCCGTCCCTATATCCCCACCAGCAGTAATTGATACCATGGAAGAGAAAAAAAGAGAGAAACCGTTTACCCTATGGGTGAACTGGGAAACGAAAGTGATATCCTTCTCGAAAGAGAATGGGTTTGAGGAGCTTCGGTTCCCGACCCATGAGGATAAGCTCCGGTTCGCCATTGATCGGGGCAATGAAGGATTTGGAATTCAGTAAGAAGCGAGGTGCATCTGAATGTTATTGGAATTACAAAGACAGGCTGCCATGAAGCCATCTCTGGAAGTTAAGCTTACAGAACTGCAACACCAGAGACAGACCTTTGAATCTGAGGTCACTACCCTTCGAGCTGCATTCCGTAAGGAACAGGCGGATGTCGAAAGACTGGAGGGCAGAAGTCTTGCAAACTACTTCTATCAAGTGGTTGGCAGGCTGGATGAGAAATTGGATCAGGAACGGCAGGAGGCCTATGCAGCAAAGGTCAAGCTGGATGCAGCAGAGCGGGAGCTTGCCGGAATTGAGGCTGATCTGCAATCTGTGAAGACGCAGCTATCCGAAGCGAGCGTGGCTGAAGCCAAGTACCGGCAGGAACTGGAGAAGAAGTATTCTGTATTGAAGTCATCCGGTACCGATGCAGCTGATCAGATTATGAAAATTGAGCAGAAGATTGCCGCAAAGGAAGCTCAGAAACAGGAAATCAAGGAGGCCATTTCCGCAGGACGCAGTGCCGACAGCACTGCAGACCGTGTTCTTTCCGAACTGAAAAGTGCGGAAGGATGGAATACCTGGGATATGTTTGGTGGTGGCGGATTCATCACCCACATGGCCAAGCATGAGCATCTGGATTCGGCCCAGGATCTTGTATCCAATCTGCAGAGCAAGCTCCGCCGTTTCAAGACAGAACTGGCTGATATACGGATCACGGCCAGTATGCAGGTCAATGTGGATGGTTTCCTGCGGTTTGCGGATTACTTCTTCGATGGTCTGTTCGCAGATTGGGCTGTCGGTGATAAGATCAGCCAGTCCATATCCTCTGTGACCGAAACCAAAAGACAAATCGTTCGCACCCTCGATAAGCTTCGGGAGATGGAGAAGGCGACAGACGGTGAAATCGTAAAACTCCACCAAAAGCTCGATAAT
>JAFOBK010000011.1 GCA_017381835.1 Oscillospiraceae bacterium
CACGTCTACATCGGCCTTCTCGATCAGTTCCATACCGGTGGCATAGATTTCTGCGCCGTTTGCCAGATTCTCTGCGTACTCTCTGCGGACGTCGGCAACTGCGGTGACCTTAACGCCTAAGTTTGCCAGTGCTGCGTAGCAAGCGGAGTGCATGCCGCCCATGAAGCCGCAGCCAATCAAACCAACTTTAATCATATTACAGTTCTCCTCTCATGATGCGCTCCATAGAAGCGGAAGTATTATAAATCAGCTGATCGCTGCCCTGTGCGTACTGGGGAATCATCTCGCCGGCTGCCCAGCCTTCATAGCCAACAGCCTCAAATGCGGCACGGACTGCCTTCCAGTCCACATCGCCTGCCAGCAGATCCACGAATGCGTTCAGGCCGCCGGGATTGCGGCGGTAATCCTTGAAGTGCACCTTGAAAATGCGCTTGCCCAGGATCTTGATCCACTGCTCGGGATAGCCTGCGAAGACCACATTGCCGGTATCAAAGTAAGCACCGACCCAATCGCTACCAACTGCATCGATGAAAGCGCGCATTTCCAGAGGAGACAGCAGGAACTTGTTCCAAACATTCTCCAGGCCGATCTGGACGCCGTACTCTTCCGCAACCACAGCCAGCTTCTTCACCTGCTCCAGAGCCCGATCCCAGACCACATCGTAGTCCACAACGCCCCACTCGGGAACGAATTCAACGGAAACGGAGCCGGGGATCACCAGAATGGTCTCCGCGCCGATCATCTTGGCGCAGTACAGCTGACGGACAACCATATCAAAGGCGCGCTGACGCTCCTCGGGATCGTTGGCGGTCAGGGAGTTTGCCCAGCACAGGCCGCTGGACAGACTGGGAATCTTGATACCCAGTTCCTCTGCGTATGCCTTGATGCTCAAGAGTTCCTCGTCGGTGGAGGTCATGGTGATCTCGCCTTCACCGCCCAGTGCCAGCTCGATGCCCTCGAAGCCGGCATCCTTGGCAAGTTTCATGGCTTCCTTATTGGTCTTTCCAATAAAGGACCAAATGTTGATAGACTTTTTCATTAAATCCCGTCCTTTCAGTCTGAAAGTATATTTACAAATTTTACAAAAACAAGTATACTCTAGGAAAGAATTTGTTCCTTCTGTCCTAATTATCTTTATTGTAATACATACAGCACTTGTTTTCTTTATATTTTTAGTTGCGCTTTTTATAAAATCAGCCACAAAGGAGGGTGGAGCCATGGAGATACAGTACAAAACCCATAAACTGGACACCGAGTTTGCCATCACAGACCTGGTGAATGTGTCTTACTATACCCTCTCCAAGGATTTTCTCTGGAGCGGCGAGTCCCACGAACCCTGGGAAATGGTCTATGTAGATAAAGGCGAAATGGTCATTACCGCCGGTACCGACACCTACCTTTTAAAAAGCGGTGAGGCCGCCTTCCATTGTCCCCACGAGTTCCACAATCTGCGTACTTCCGGACAGAAAGCCGCCAATGTGATCGTCATGTGTTTTCACTGCGACAGCCCTATCATGCAGGCCTTTGAGCGGAAGATCCTCTCCCTCAGCGCCCAGGAAAAAAATGTTCTGTCCTCTATTTTGAAGGAAGCGGAAGCCACCTTCCGCCATTTTGACGATGTCTACCCCCACGACGAGGCTCCCTGCGTGGATTTGGTTCCCCGGGATCATATCCCCTTCGGCGCCCAGCAGATCATCAAAAATCTTTTCGAGTATTTCCTGATCCTGATTTACCGCCATAAGGATAACATCCACTTTGATGCCCGCGCCGTGCCTATCAATCAGCTGCACCACCATGCCCAAATTGCCGTGAAGATTCAGGAGTATCTCAGCGAGCATTATCCGGAGAAAATCACCCTGGAAGCCTTGGCGGCCAGCCAGAATATCAGCATCTCCCAGCTGAAGCGGATCTTCAAGGAGCATACCGGCGACTCCGTCATCACCTATCTCACCGCTCTGCGGATCAAGGAAGCCAAGCGGATGATCCAGGAAAGCAGCCTTAACTTCTCTCAGATTGCTGTGGCCGTGGGTTATGACAATATCTACTACTTCTCTTCGGTGTTCAAAAAGCACACCGGCATGACCCTGACGGAATACTCCAAATCCCTGCGCCGATGAAGGCAGATTCCTGCCTTTTATAAAAACAGCCACAACTTTGCATAAATAGGAGCGGTTTCCGGCAGGTCTATTGCCATTTTTCTGACCCAATACTATAATAAAGCAAAATTCACCCCAGGAGGTCTGCTCCCATGTCCAAATTCTGCCTGTATATGCCGCCGGTATCCACCATCCATACCTACAAAGAAATGGTAGACTACGCAGCGGCACATGATATCAAAAACCTGGAAATTCTGAACATTTTGGATTTTTCCGCTCCCGATCCGAATCTTGCCAAGGAACTGAAAGCCTATGCTGACAGCAAGGGCATCTCCTTCCCCTGCGTTTCTGTAGGCCTGAGCTTGGTGGACGATGACCGCCGGGAAGCCATCGAAACCGTAAAGAAGTACGCAGACATCGCAAAGATTTTGGGAAGTCCTTACTTGCACCATACCATCGCTCTGAATTTCTCCGACCCCCAGTACATCGCCGACAATTTCGAGCTTTTCTATCAGCGGGGTTTGGAAGCCGTTCGGGAGATCTTCGACTATGCTGCCACCCTGGGCATCCGCACCATCTACGAAGATCAGGGTTTCCTCTTCAACGGCCGGAAGAATTTTGGCCGTTTCCTCAATGAGGTTGACCGGAATGTGGGTGTGGTTGCCGACTTCGGTAATATCCAGTTCGCCGACGAGGATGTGGAAGATTTCATTTCCGCTTTCTCCGACCGGGTCGTCCATGTCCATGTGAAGGACTATGTGGTCACCAAGGGCACCTCCCGGGAAAAGCTTCCCGGCGAGTACACCTCCAAGGGCGGCAACTACCTGAGAGGTTGTCTCATCGGTGAGGGCAGCGTCCACACCGACACCGCATTCCACGCGCTGCAGACCATAGGTTACAAGGGCTTCGTTGCCCTGGAAGGCGATCCCATCGGCCCTGACGAAGAAGCCTCTTTCCGCAAGAACCTGGAAACTGTGAACCGGTATATTGACACCTATTTATAATACGGAGGTCTTACCATGGATCTGAATTACATCATCGCCCAGGCTTTCGGTATTTTTGCCACCATTTGCTGCTTTGCCATGCCCCTGTTCAAGCGCAAGTGGCAGATGCTGCTCATTAATGTGGCCGGCAACCTGTTCTTCATTCTGAACCTGCTGCTTTTGGGTTATCACGAAACCGGCGATCTGTTTGCCAATGCCACCGCCATGATCGTGAATGTGGTTTCCCTGGTGCAGGTGCTGATCTCCTTTTATCATGTGCAGAAAGGCACGCCGGTTACCACAGCCGAGAACATTATCTTCTTGCTCCTGTATGTGGGTCTGGGATTTGTCGGATTCAATCGGGCTTTGGATCTTCTGCCCATCGTCGCCAGTGTGTTTAATATGCTGGCTGTCTTCCAAAAAGACGAGCAAAAGACCCGCCTGCTGGTGTTGTGCAACGCATCTATTTTCTGCTCTTACTACATTATCCTCGGCTCCACCTCCCTGCTTGCTGAGCTGATGGCCGTGATCACCACCCTGATTGGCCTGATCAAATACCGCAAAAAAGCATAAATCCGCCATGACACAGCCGCTGTTTCACAAGAACAGCGGCTGTTTTTTGTCAGTTTTGCCCAAGTTTTGTGGCGGAAATCTCGTTGACAAACATCAAAAATTATAATAAAATGGTTAAGAAGAGAATTGGGTAGTATGCCCTCATCCCGCTGCTGACAGAAAGAGAGGTCTCCGCGTATGAATCAATTGTCCGTGGGTTTTGCCCGTGTGAATATCACCCCTATGATGGGCATCGGTATCGTGGGTTATTTTGTCCCCCGCTTTGCCGACGGTGTACTGGATGACCTGTACATCAACGCGCTGGCTTTGGAAGCAGGCGGCGAAAAGGCCGTTGTGCTGACTTTGGATAACTGCGGTATCGGCCGGGATGTGGCTATGGATTTTGTTGCTTCCATCAGCGAAGCCACCGGCATTCCCGCCGAAGCTGTGATCCTCCACTGCACCCACACCCATACTGCCCCTCCCCTGATTGATCCTGATATGCCCGAACCCCTCAACGGTGATTTTTCCTCTGTGGATCCTAAGAAGGAAAAGGCATACTATGAATTTGTCCGCACCCGCCTTTGCGATGCAGCTCAGTTCGCCATCAACGATCTGCAGAGCGCCAAGATGGGCTATGGCATCGGCCAGGCTCCCAATATTGCTTTTGTCCGCCGGTTCCGTATGAAAGACGGCAGTGTCCAGACCAACCCCGGTGTGGACAACCCGAACATCGACCATCCCATCGGTGATGTGGACGAGCGGGTCAATGTGCTGCGTTTTGACCGTGAGGCCGACAGCATCGTGCTTGTCAACTTCGGCGACCATCCCGATGTGGTGGGCGGCTGCAAGATCTCCGGTGACTGGCCTGCCCTCACCCGTGATGTGGTGGAGAAGGTGCTGGACGGCACCAAGTGCCTGGTATGCAACGGTGCCCAGGGCGATGTGAACCATGTGAATGTCCACCCCCGCGGTGGTTACTTAAACGGCATGTTCCACGATTTCGACGATGTGTCCCGTGGTTATTCCCATGCCCAGTATATGGCCCGCGTGGTCACCGGCGGTGTCCTGCAGGCCTTTGACAAGGTCCAGTATGTGGATGTGGAAAACATTTCTACCATCCGCCGTACCATTGAAGTTCCTTCCAATATGCCCACTGCCGAAGAGCTGGTGCAGGCTGAGCATATCAATGCCCTCCACGAAGCAGGCAAAGACGCTGAGCTGCCCTACTCCGGCATGATGCTCACCACCATGGTGGCTGAAGCCGGCCGTATGGTGAAGCTGAAGGACGGCCCCGCCTCCTTCCCCATGGAGCTGAGCGGTCTTTCCATCGGCCCCGTGGCGCTGATCGGCATCCCTGGCGAACCCTTCACCGGCATTGGCCGTGGTCTGAAGGAAGTTCCCGGCTGGGATCTGATTCTCCCCTGCTGCCTGACGGGCGGCAACGAAGGCTACTTCCCCATGCAGGAAGCCTATGACGAAGGCGGTTACGAATCTCAAAGCTCTTTCTTCAAAGCCGGTGTCGCCGAATTCCTGATTGAAGAAGGCGCAAAACTGCTGAACGATCTTCACAAGTAAGGAGGATACCCCATGCTTGCCATTCAAAATGCAACTCTGGTCATGCGTGACCATCTGATTCCTGAGGCTGTCCTCTTTATTGAGGATGGTATCATCGCCGGTTTCGGCGAAATGCGCAACACTCCCATCCCCGAGGGTTGTGAGATCATTGACGCAGAGGGTCTGTTCGTAGGCCCCGGCCTCATTGATATCCACAACCACGCAGGCGGCGGCCACTGGTATTACGATGAGCCCATTGAAGCCGCGCAGTTCAATCTGAAGCACGGCACCACCACCAATCTGGCCTGCCTGTACTTCAATATGAACGGTCAGCAGCTGGTGGAGCAGATCGCAACTGTCCAGGCTGCCATGAAGACGCCCGAAGGCGAATCCATCGTGGGTTTCTACATGGAATGCCCTTATATGAATCCCAAGTTCGGCGCCGACCGGGAAAATAACCCCTGGAAAGGCCCGATTCTGAAGGAAGAATATCAGCCTATCATCGATGCCGTCGGCACCGATGCCAAGGTCTGGGTTCTGGCTCCCGAGCGGGAGAACATTCTGCAGTTCGTGCTGGATGCCCGCAAGAACAACCCCACCGTCAAATTTACGGTGGGTCACAGTGAGGCCTCTCCCCAGCAGATCGAGGATTTGATGCCCTACGGTCTGTGCATCGGCACTCACCACACCAATGCCACCGGCGACCGCATCTTCTATCCGGAAGTGCGCGGTGTCTGCGTGGATGAAACCGTCAACTATAACCGTGAGATTTATGCGGAAATGATCTGCGACAGCCGTGGCATCCATGTGGATCCCTATATGCAGCGCCTGATCCGCAAGATCAAAGGTGAGGATCGTCTGATCCTGGTTTCTGATGCCTGCGTCTTTGACGGCCCCATCCCCGACGGCTATGACGGTGTCACCGACCTTTGCTTTGACTTTGCCGGTGAGATCGCAGGCTCCAAGCTGAGCCTGGATGTGGCCTGCCGGAACATGATGAAGCACACCGGCGCATCCATTGTGGATGTATTCCGCTATGCTTCCTACAACCCCTCCAGAGCCCTGGGCTTCCTGGATCGCGGCGAGATCGCCGTAGGAAAACGTGCTGACCTGGTGATCGTCGATCACTGGATGAAAGTAAATAAAGTAATTTTCAAAGGAGAAATGCAATAATGAAAGATTGGATTGTCGATCCCGCAACAAAGTTTGATTTCCAGCCTCATGAGTTCGTTCCCTTCAAGGACAAGGAAGTCTGCGAGCGCGTTCGTAAGATGAGCGGCAAGGAACTGGAGCAGCGTGAGCCTTGGTGGCATCCCGAATTCGATGTTAAGGTGGTTATGAACCCCCATCCCGTTCTGATCGCTACCCTGTTCTCCCGTCTGAAGGCAGCTTCCGAAGCAGGCAAGCCCTTCTCCATGATCCTGGGTAACCCCGAGCCCGACACCTACATCCCTCTGGCAACCCTGATCAACTACTTCCAGGTTGACTGCTCCAAGGTTCATCTGTTCGCAGAGGACGAGTGGGCTGACGAGAACGGCAACATCGCTCCCGTAACCTACGAGGCAGGCTTCGCTCACTCCATGATCAAGTACTTCTACTATCAGATCGATGAGAAGCTGCGTATGCCCATGGAAAATGTCCACTTCCCCACCAACGAGAACATCGCTGACTACTCCAAGATCATCAACGATATCACCGAAGGCGGCGCTGACATCGCTTCCACCTCTCCCGGTTGGGCAGGCCATATGGCATTCGTCGATCCCATCCCCGAGTTCATCGGCAGTGGCGACATCGAAGAGTGGCTGAATCAGCCTGCTCAGATCGTCAAGCTGCACCCCATGACCATCATGCAGAACTCCCTGAACGGTACCTTCGGTCAGTCCGGCGATATCGCAAATGTTCCTCCCTGCGCAGCAACCATCGGACCTCTGGATGTCATGCGTGCTAAGGAAAGAATCGAAGTTCATGCACTGGCAACCTGCGGTACTTTCTCCTCCTGGCAGAGAATGACCTCCCGTCTGTGCACTCACGGCCCCATCACTCCTTACCTGCCCTCCACCATGCTGCAGACCAAGAAGACTCAGGTCTACATCTCCGAAGAGCTGGCAGCTCCCTTCGAGTGCTGGGAGAAGGTCGGCTACTAAGCCATACCCTTATCTCAACAATTTGCCCCCGGTCGAAAGACCGGGGGTTTCTTGTCGGGATTCCCCGACAGGCAATTCGCCCAAGATTGTGAATATTCATTAGCGCCCTTCGTCGCCCGGTGTCGTTTCATTCTACCGCTGCTAAAGCCTCTCGTTCCCGGATACGCTCCACCTAAGCTTGTGATATTTTTGTCAATTCTCTCCAATTCCGGCATTTCGTACTTGTGCAAGTACACAGTCCTTATATAACCCCTTGACTTGTACTAGTTCATGTACTATCATATGTACATGTTCAAGTACTTAATCAAGGAGGCACCCTATGCTAACCCTAACTGTCTACTGCAGAAACCACAGACGCAGGCCCATCCGCTTTGGCCCCATACCCTATTTCCGGGATCCCCAGGCGGATATTCCCGCCGGTTGGTGCTGCCGCTGCGGCAGCGAAGTGTTTGATAGCGGTAAGGATCTGTGCATAGGATGCCGCAGCCATAAAGGAGAGAATGCATTATGAATAGCCCTTGTTTGACATGTACCCGGGTCAAAGACCCCAAAAATTGCGAGAACAAACTGTGTAGAGACTGGCAGGCCTGGTTTATCGATCGTTGGGACACCATGCGCCAAAATCTCTGCGCCCAGGCGGCCATAGACCCGGCTGAAGAAGTCGGTGTTCACCTGGGCGGGCGCAAATATGTGTCCCCCCATCGCATCCGGGAATTTCTCAGAGTCAATCCGTGTTTTACCTGCGTTTATCCTGCGGATCAATGCACAACCCCCTGCCCCAGCAAACTGGCCTGGGAGAAAATGCAAAAGTGAGGTGGCAAAATGAATTGGAAAGCAGAAGCCAAGGAAAAGCTCCAGCGCTATGATGCCATGCGGCTGGCAACCATCAATATTCCTTCTGAGCTGGAGCGCCTGGAAATTGATGCGCAAAGCATCCGATCTGCCAAGCTGGATGCACCTGCCGCTGCCTCCGGCGGTGGTCGACGGGAAGATGCGCTGCTCAATAACATTGTTCATCGGCAGGAACTCCTATGGACTCTTCAGCAGGCCCAGATTTGGCTCACATCCACCGATCGGGCACTTTCTTCCCTGCCGCCCCGGGAAAAGCTGATCTTACACCGTCTCTACATGTATCCGGAACGGGGTAATATTGAGCGCCTTTGCAAGGAACTGGGCATGGAGGCCTCCAGTGTCTACCGCCGCCGGGACAGTGCGCTGAAGCATTTTACCCTGGCCTTCTACGGTGTTGAGGAATAAAATTATCCCCCGATCGTCGGATCGGGGGATGATTTTTACTTCTTCAATTCCGCGCGGTAGGAGATTTCCTCATTGCTAAGCAAAGTGCCAAAGGTCACTGCTTCATCATTATAGCAAATAAGTCCATCCTCACACCAGACGCTGAACACATCCTGAGGAATGGATGCATCAGTGCCCACAAAGGAAGGCAGCGCCTTCAGCAGCACATCCACACATCCGGTCTCATAGCTGTAGCAGACCAGGTTTGTTCTGGAGGTTCTGTAAATGCCGTCCTTAGGATCCGCAAACAGATGAACGATGTGATCATTGCTGCCTCTATAGAACGCATCAGACGCAGCCAGGGCATAGTCTTTCATAAACACCATGCTGACAGGGCCGCGATAGTTCATAATGCCGGCAGGATACACCGTATCTCCCACACGGTCAAAGATATTAAAGCTGAAGGTCTCACTACCTGTCAAATTTCTGGTGTAACCGTCCACACTGGCCAAATATCCTTCTGTCAAACCCTCGGCAATCAATCGATCTGCCATGTAGTCGATAATGAAGGCATTGGTTAAATAGGCAAAATCCAGGAATGTATCCACTTCCTCTGCCGCAGCAAAATCTAGATACTCCTGGCTGACATGCAGCTTCACACGGTTATTTCCCAGCAGCTCCAAAGAAACCGCATCTGCGTCCGCCGCAAATTCCGCCAGTTTACCCACATAGTCTGCCGCCTGGCTGCTTACCAGGGGATCCAGTTCGCCCACCAAAGACTCCTCAGTGTTCAGAATCAGATTGTAGTAATGATTATAGACAGGGCCAAGATAGAGCCAGGGGGTACCCTCCAGCTTTTCAAATGCCCCGTACAGCACCGGATCCACCGTGATCTCCGTATTGGGATGGTGGTTTACATAATACATATTGTTCACACCGGTGATCTCCTCGTCCGGGGTAAACAGCTGATATGCCTTCACGCAGGCATCACCATAGACTGCCTGCAACTTATTATTCACAGCAGTTGCTTCTGCGCCGGATCCGGCGAACTGATACTGAAGCACAAAATTCTCACTGCAATTGCGATCCTGGGTTGTGATTTGCACTTTCTGCCAACCGGTTTCCTTGTTCAGAAGGCTCATAATACCCACTGTGATGCCCACTGCACCGATAATCAGCAGCGCAATGGCGGCAATCAGCCGGAGTGTTTTGTTCTTTTCAGACAGCTCAACGCGGGTTACAGGTCTGGGTTCTCTCATATACTCACCTTTTTAAAAATGTTCTCCGGTAGGATACCCCACCGGAGAACAGAAAATTACATAACTGCACGCAGCAGCGCCAGGCCAAAGATGGCAACGATGGCTGCCAAGGTGCACAGGCCTGCAATTGCGCCCTTACGGCACATCTTGAAGTTGCGGATATAGTTCTTCTTTTTGAAGATCCAGCCGGCAATCAGGCCGATAGGAGGCAGGAAGAAGGAGCCGATGGCATACCACTTACTGCCGGTATCATGAATGGGGCGCTCCAGAATCAGAGAAGATTCGGGAATGATCTCCACATTCGTCAGTGCAGCCTTTTCTTCCTCAGGAGCATCGGGATCCAGAATGGTGATGGACTTAACCTTCTTGCCACTCTCGCGAATAGCCTTGTACTCCTCGATTTCCTTGGCATTGCCGAAGACATAGTGGCCATGGCCGATGCACTGCAGGCTGGGCTTATCCTCGCTGTAATCATGAACAGAAGGATCGTAAGTGAACAGAACCTTGTTCTTCTCCAGCTTGGGATCGGGGATAGGAATTGCAGAAATCAGGCTGCGGGTATAAGGATGCAGGGGGTAGTCGAACAGCTCTTCTGCCTCTGCAACTTCCACGATATCACCCTTGTAGATAACACCGATACGGTCGGAGATGAAGCGGACAACGGACAGGTCGTGAGCGATGAACAGATAGGTGATATCGCGTTCCTTCTGGAACTTCTTCATCAGGTTCAGAACCTGTGCACGGATGGAAACGTCCAGTGCGGAGATGGGCTCATCGGCGATAACCAGTTCGGGCTCCATAACCATTGCACGGGCGATACCGATTCTCTGACGCTGACCACCGGAGAACTCATGGGGGTAGCGGGTCAGATGCTCGGGCAGCAGACCAACATCATTGATGATCTTTTCCACCTTAGCAACACGGTCTGCCTCGTTTTCGAACAGCTTAAAGTTATACAGGCCTTCGGAAACGATGTAATCAACAGTTGCACGCTCGTTAAGGGAAGCCGCGGGATCCTGGAAAACCATCTGAATGTTACGGATGACTTCGCGGTCCAGGCTCTTGCTGGTCTTACCGGAAATACGAACACCCTTGTACTGGATTTCACCGGCAGCGCAGGGGTTAACACGGATCACAGCACGACCAATGGTGGTCTTACCGGAACCGGACTCGCCTACCAGGGAGAAAGTCTCACCCTTGTAGATATCAAAGGAGGCATTCTTAACAGCTCTGACAGCATTGTCGCCCTTACCGAAGGTGATGTCCACGTTCTTCAGGCTCAGCAGTACTTCTCTGCCGTTTTCATCAATAGGACCATGCTCAGGCAGGTGGGATACATGATTACTCAAAACATTTGCCTCCTTTCTTAAATGTTAAATGCGTCGATCAGCTTCTGGTGAATATCCTGGATGATCTCAGGCTTCTCGATCTTGGGAGCTCTGGGATCCAGCAGCCAGGTCTTTGCGAAGTGGGTCTCGGTGACCTGGAACATGGGAGGTTCCACCATGGTGTCGATCTTCAGACAGTAGGGGTTACGGGGTGCAAAGGCATCGCCCACAATCTTGTTGTACAGAGAGGGGGGAGTACCGGTAATGGAGAAGAGCTTGGTGTTACGCTGTGCCAGCTGGGGCAGGGAGCTGAGCAGTGCCCAGGTGTAGGGATGGCGGGGATCGTAGAACACTTCCTCGCAAGTACCCAGCTCAATAACCTGGCCGCCGTACAGAACAGCAACACGGTCAGCAACGTTAGCAACAACACCCAGGTCATGGGTAATGAAAACGATGGTGTAGTTGAATTCCTTCTGCAGATCCTTCAGCAGCTTCAGAATCTGAGCCTGGATGGTAACGTCCAGAGCGGTGGTGGGCTCGTCACAAATCAGGATCTTGGGCTGGCAGGACAGTGCGATCGCAATAACGATTCTCTGACGCATACCGCCGGAGTACTGGAAGGGATAGTCATCGAAACGGTTTTCCGCATTGGGAATACCGACCTTCTTCATCAGCTCCAGTGCGCGCGCTCTTGCCTCGATCTCAGTGCAATCCTGGTGCTTCATGATGACAGAGGTAATCTGCTTGCCGATGGTGATGATGGGGTTCAAGCTGGTCATGGGATCCTGGAAGACGGTAGCAATCTTGCCGCCGCGGATCTTGGTCCAGTCGTTATTGAACTTAACCTTTGCCAGGTTGATGACGCAGGTACCGTGGAGCATGGTATCGGTCTCATCCAGATACTTAACATGGAACACTACGGTATCGAAGATCTGATTGCGCTGCTCTTCATCGTACAGATCCACACCCAGTTCCATAGCGGACTTGAATGCGTTCAGCAGCTTTCTGACCAGGCCCTTTGCCTTGCGGCCGTAACGGCCAACAGACAGATAAATCTCCTTGGCAATGATCTCATTTCTTTCGATAGCCTGCTGGGAAACTTCACCCTTGATGGCAGCTTCGTAAGCGCTCTTCAGCGCGGACATCTTCTGGGTGTACTCTTCCAGGTAAGCGGTGTCAGCCTTCACTGCCTTCTTATGGGCGGCAATGGTAGCATCCACTTCCTTCTTCATTTCCTTCAGCTGCTTATCCATAGCATCGATCTGAGCGGAAACTTCCTTCAGACGAGCCTTTTCCTTCTTGGGATCGATGGTCTGCTTCAGGTTGAACAGCTCGGTACGCTGGAATTCCAGGTCCTTCATAGCTGCGGTGACCTTCTCTTCCTCTTCAGCGCTCATGGTAGCGCGCTGCTTCTTCTCGGACTCCAGATCCTTGATCTGGCGGAAGATGGAAGCGCCCAGCTCCAGCTTGGAGTAAGCATTCAGCTTGTCCCAGGCGGACTTTACAATGGCCTTCTGGGAAGGGCCGTAAGCAACGGAGGTATCAGCCAGCTCTTCATCATTGAAGATGATGGAGCCTTCATCAATGAAGCCGTTGGTTTCCAGCATACCGGCAAAGGTCTTAGTGAAGACGGACTTACCGGAACCGGACTCACCGACGATGGCAACGGACTCGTTTTCATAGAAGTCCAGGGAGATGCCGCGGATCGCAGTCAGAATTCTGCCGCGAACGCGGAACTTAACATGCAGGTCTTTGACAGACAATAATACCTTTTTATTTTCCATACAAATACCTCTTACATGTGGGTTCTGGGGTCAGATGCATCGCCCAGGTTCTGGCCGACGATATACAAAACCACAGCAATGATGGATGCAACCGCAACAGGGCTCCAGAATTCGATCTCCCAGCCGGGAGTGACCATTGCGCTCTGTGCAGCCTGGATCAGCTTACCCAGGGACATATCCTTCAGACCCATACCGATAAAGCTCAGGAACACCTCGTAGGAGATGTAGGAGGGAATTTCGGTAGCCACCAGAGTAACGATGACAGAGGTCATGAAAGGCAGGATGTTTTTGGTTGCAATACGGGTGATGGGGGTACCCAGGCACTTGGATGCCAGGTTGTACTCGCGGTCACGGATAATGATAACCTGAGTACGGATAAAGTAAGCGATAGCCACCCAACCGGTGACGGTCAGAGCGAAGACCATGGACCAGAAGGAAGCGGACATAACCAGAACGATAACAGAGATCAGCAGAACGTAGGGAACGTTTGCGATGACGTTGTAAACCTCAGTCATGAAGACGTCGATCTTCTTGCTGAAGCCCCAAACCGCACCGATTGCCACACCCAGGAACATGTTGATCGCAGCACACACCAGAGCCAGGGAGATGGAGATGGAGGAGCCGTACCAAATTGCGTCGAAGGTGGATTCACCGGCGCCGCCGGAACCCAGGACCCACTTCAGCTCAGTGCCAAACTTTTCCATAGCGGCAGCGGGCTTCAGATGCTTTGCAGTGGAGTCCATCAGGTTGATATAGGGGTCAACGTTTACATCGTAGTTGATGATTGCAGGGTACAGGTAGGAGAAAGCGATCAGAATCGCCAGGATCAGCAGAACAACGGTGTTGATCTTCTTCTTGAAGAACACACGGAAAACGGACTTCCAGTAAGAGTAACGGGGAGCGGTAATGCGCTCGGACGCAAACTCGTCGTGATCCACGGGTGCGAACAGCTCGGCTTCAGACATATTAAATTGATCCAGGTTGATTTTATTTTCAGCCATAGTCTTTTACCTCGCTTTCGTGGTGAAGGAAATTCTGGGATCCATCATGGACATCAGAACGTCACCAAGGATGACCGCAGTAACGGAAATAATTGCGTAGAACAGAGTAACACCGACGATAACACCGTTATCATAAGCATTGATTGCAGTGGTCAGAACATTACCGATACCGGGCACCAGGTAGACACGCTCGGTGATAATTGCGCCGGTCATGGAGAAGAGCACTGCAGCGGGAATGCCGTGAACGACGGGGATAATTGCGTTCTTCAGAATGTGCTTGGAGAAGATCTCACCCTCGCTCAGACCGCCGGAACGTGCAAACTTAACGTAGTCGGAGTTCATCTGGTCGATCATATAGCGGCGCAGCCACTTCATCTGGTTAGCAATAGAGGGCAGAGCCAGAGAAATGATGGGCAGCACGTACATGAGAGTGGTGGGATTTTCCATGTTGAAGGTAGTGGGCAGGCCCAACTTATTACCGATTGCACGGAAAATGAAGATATAACCCAGAGAGGGAACTGCCATGATGAAGACAATGTAGAAGGTACCCAGCTTATCGATCAGCTTGTCCTTCTTCAGAGCCATCAGGACGCCCAGGGGCAGTGCCACCAGGTAAGCCAGAATGACGGAGATAATACCGATTACGAAGGAGTAACCCATCTTGGACAGGCCGTCCTTTGCAGTGGTAACCATGGTGTAATCATCCACATAATACTTCTGGTTCATGGAGCTCAGGTTCAGAGAACCTTCCATGTAGGTCAGAGTATGCAGATCGTCCGCAGTGGTCTCCACCACACCGCTGGGATAGGTGACGGTGCTGTTATGGAAGCCGCCCTGTGCCTTGGTCATGGTATCGAAAACATCAATACCCTGGTTAACAGAGAAGGACTTACCCAGATTGATGGTGATCAGATTCTGGTGAATGAAGGGGAACTTGTCGTTGCAGTACAGCAGGTACTTGTGCATCGTACCGTTACCCATAATGGCCGGTGAGAATTTCTCTCCGCCGTAAGCAGGGTCATACCATGTAAAGGTCAGACCACGCTCACCCACATCACCAAGGGCGTAATTGATATTGTCGATCCGGACCAGATCGGTGAAGTAGGACAGCAAACGCTTGGAGAGGGGAATGTCCTTGTAAGCAAACAGAC
>JAFOBK010000073.1 GCA_017381835.1 Oscillospiraceae bacterium
CCAAAACCTTGGCCATTGTCAACGTAGTCGGCAGCACCATTGCAAAATTGGCAGACTGGTGCCTGTATACCTGGGCCGGTCCTGAGATTGCCGTTGCCACCACAAAGGGGTACACAACACAGCTGACAGTATTATATCTGTTCGCCCTCTATGCCGCAAAGCAGCTGAAAACCGTGGATAATGCCGCTTTCCATCAATATCTTAGCACGCTGAAATCTCTTCCCAAGCTGATCCAACAGGCACTGGATATGAACCCCGGCATCTATCAGCTGGCCAAAAAGTATCACAGCGCCTACTCCATGTTTTTCATTGGACGAAACACAGATTATGCAGTTGCTTTGGAAGGCGCACTGAAGATGAAGGAAATTTCCTATATTCACGCGGAATCCTATGCCGCAGGCGAACTGAAGCACGGCACCATAGCCTTGATCTGTGAGGGACAGCCTGTGATTGCACTGTGCTGCAATGATTCCATTGCAGAAAAAACCATGAGCAATATCGTGGAAGTGAAAGCCCGTGGTGCTGAGGTATTGGCAGTTGCTTTCCGGGACGACACCAGAATCGTATCGCTTGTGGACGATATGCTGTATATCCCCAAAATCGATCCGCTGTTCAGTGCCGCAGTGGAAATCATCCCCTTACAGCTGCTTGCCTATCATGTAGCACGGGAGAATGGCTGTGACATTGATAAACCAAAGAATCTGGCAAAATCCGTAACTGTGGAGTGAGAAACATGACAAAATATATATTTGTAACAGGCGGTGTGGTTTCCGGTCTTGGAAAAGGCATTACAGCCGCTTCTCTGGGTCGGTTATTGAAATCCAGAGGCTTGAAAGTCGCCGCACAGAAGCTGGATCCGTATATCAATGTAGATCCCGGCACCATGAGTCCCTACCAGCATGGCGAGGTTTATGTGACCGAGGACGGTGCGGAAACGGATCTGGATCTGGGGCATTATGAACGCTTTATCGACGAGGACTTAAATAAATATTCCAACCTGACCACCGGCAAGGTCTACTGGAATGTTCTGAACAAAGAAAGGCGTGGAGAATATCTCGGCTCCACTGTGCAGGTCATTCCCCATGTAACTAACGAAATCAAGGAATTTGTCTACCGTGTGGGAAAACAGACCGATGCCGATGTGGTCATTACGGAAATCGGCGGCACCATCGGTGACATCGAATCCCAGCCCTTTCTGGAAGCTGTACGGCAAATTTCTCTGGAAGTGGGAAAAGAAAACAGTCTGTTCATCCATGTGACCCTGGTTCCCTTCCTGCGTGGTTCCGATGAACATAAAAGCAAGCCCACCCAGCACTCTGTCCGGGAACTGCAGGGAATGGGTGTCAAACCGGATATTATCGTTCTGCGCTGTGATGAACCTCTGGAGGACAGCATTTTCCAGAAAATCAGTATGTTCTGCAATGTCAAGCCTGACTGTGTCATTGAAAACATGACCATTCCGGTCCTGTATGAAGCACCGTTGATGCTGGAAAAGCAGAACTTCTCCGGGATCGTCTGTCGGGAACTGGGAATCCAGACCCCCTCTCCCGATCTGACAGAATGGAACGAGCTTGTAAAGAAAATCTATCGCCGCAGCAAAACTGTTACCATTGGTTTGGTAGGAAAATATGTTCAGCTCCATGATGCCTACCTGTCTGTTGCAGAAGCCCTGCGCCATGCAGGATACGCTCTGGATGCCGATGTGGACATCCACTGGATCGATGCCGAAACGCTGACACCGGATACCTACCGGAACACATTGTCCGGTCTTGACGGTATTTTGGTTCCCGGTGGCTTTGGAAGCCGGGGCATTGAAGGGATGATCCTTGCCGCAAAATTTGCCCGTGAGGAAACCGTCCCTTACTTTGGTATCTGCCTGGGTATGCAGATCATGGTCATTGAGTTCGCCCGGTTCGCAGGCTTACAGGATGCCAATTCCGGTGAGTTTGCTCCGGATGCCGCCCATAAGGTCATTGATTTTATGCCCGGTCAAAGTGAAGAAATCAACAAAGGCGGAACTTTACGTCTGGGTGCTTATCCCTGCATCATTGCTCCTGATACGATCATGCAGCGCTGCTACGGCACAAATCATATCAGCGAACGGCATCGGCACCGCTATGAGTTTAACAATGCATACCGCGCAATTCTGACCGATGCCGGTTTGACTTTAAGCGGCGTATCTCCCAATGAACGTCTGGTAGAAACGGTCGAATTCCGTGACCAGGCTTTCCATGTGGGTGTTCAGTTCCATCCGGAATTCAAGAGCCGCCCCAACAAGCCTCACCCGCTGTTTGTTGGCTTTGTAAAAGCAAGTCTGGAGGGTCAAAAATGAGCGTCCATGAAGAATGTGGTGTCTTCGGTGTATACAGCAGAACAACCGAGGATGTGGCCAGCCTTGTCTATTACGGTCTGTATGCACTCCAGCATCGGGGGCAGGAAGGCTGCGGGATCGTGGTCAACGAAGATGGTGTATTCACTTCCCACAAGGGTCTTGGCCTTGTCAGCGAAGTATTTACCCATGAGGAAATGCAGAAGTTTCCTCATGGTGAGATCGCTGTTGGTCACGTCCGTTACGGCACCACCGGCGGCAATAACCTGAGCAACTGCCAACCTATTCAGGTCAACCACCTCAAAGGAAAGCTGGCAGTCGCCCATAACGGCAATCTGAGCAATGCCCTTCCCCTTCGTCAGCAGCTGGAACTGTCCGGCGCGATTTTCCATTCCACCTCTGACACAGAAACCATCGCTTATATGATCACCAGAGAACGCATTTCCGCTCCCTCTATTGAGGAAGCCGTCAGCAGAGCAATGGAAAAATTAGACGGTGCCTACTCTCTGGTACTGATGTCCGCCACGAAGCTGATGGCTGTCCGGGATCCCCACGGTTTCCGCCCTTTGTGTTTTGGTCAGATGGCTGACGGCACCTATGTCGTTGCCTCCGAAAGCTGCGCCCTGCAAGCAGTAGGTGCAGAATTTGTCCGGGATGTGCTTCCCGGCGAGATTCTGACCATTGACCGCAGCGGTGTTCATAGCGATCAGCGTCACTGCAGCACAGCTCCCAAAAAGCTCTGTATCTTTGAGCATATCTACTTCGCCCGCCCGGATTCCGTCATTGAAGGGATCAGTGTTCATGATGCCCGGAGGAAAGCCGGTGCCATTCTGGCAAAAGCCCATCCGGTGAATGCGGATATTGTCATTGGCGTTCCAGATTCCGGTCTGGATGCAGCACTTGGTTATTCTCAGCAGTCCGGTATTCCCTACGGTATAGGGCTGATCAAAAATAAATACATAGGACGCACCTTCATTTCTCCCGGTCAGGATCACCGGGTGGATCAAGTCAAGATCAAACTAAGTCCTGTTGAAAGCGTGGTGAAAGGAAAGCGGGTCGTTCTGATCGACGATTCCATCGTTCGCGGCACAACCTCCGCCAGAATCGTCACATTGCTGAAAAACGCGGGCGCAAAGCAGATCCATATGCGTATCTCTGCGCCGCCTTTCCTGTATCCGTGCTATTACGGCACCGATATTGATTCTCAGGACCACCTGATCGCTTGCCATCACAGTGTAGAAGAAATTGCCAAAATCATTGGTGTGGATTCTCTGGGATATCTTCCTCTGGAAAACCTGGAAAACCTCTGCGGAAATACAGGCTATTGCAGTGCCTGCTTCTCCGGCTGTTATCCCACGGATCTCCCGAAGGATACCCGTAAGGATCAGTTTGAAGAAAAGCTGTCGCGAAAAAAGACAGGAGTGAACGCATGAATCGACATTACAACAGGAAAATCATTCTGGAGGACGGTGCTGAGTTTTATGGCTACGGTTTTGGCGCCGACTGGGAGACGATTGCGGAAATCGTGTTCAATACCTCCATGGCAGGGTATCAGGAAATCCTGTCTGACCCTTCCTATACCGGGCAGGCGGTGGTGATGACCTATCCGCTGATCGGAAACTACGGCATCTGCGCCGATGACTTCGAAACAAAAACGCCCACAATCACAGCCATGATCGTCCGGGAATACAATGACGAGCCGTCCAATTTCCGGGCGGCGGAAACATTGCGGGATGTGATGCTAAGGTTTGGCATCGTGGGGCTTGCAGGTGTGGATACCCGGGCACTGGCCCGGTATATCCGGGATAAGGGAACCGGCAAAGCGCTGATCTGCGATGCCGCGATGCCCAGTATCGTGGGTGTCGCCATGCTGAAAACCGCCGCTGCGCGCCGGGATCAGGTTTCACAGGTTAGTACCAAAATACCATGGAAATCTCCTGCAGAAAATGCCCGGTTTCATGTGGTTGCCGTGGACTGCGGCATCAAGCATAATATCATCCGCAGCCTGAACCGCAGGGGCTGTGATGTGACCGTCGTTCCGTGGAATATTTCCGCAAATGAGCTGGAAGCTCTGCGCCCGGATGGCGTGTTCCTGTCCAATGGCCCGGGAAATCCGGAGGATGTAACCCCGGTCATTGAACTGGTGCGGCAGCTTCGGGGAAAGTATCCAATTTTCGGTATCTGCCTGGGACACCAAATCATTGCGCTGTCTTATGGAGCCAAAACCTACAAGCTGAAATTCGGACACCGGGGCGGCAATCATCCGGTGAAGAATCTGCTGACCGGAAAGGTAGAGATCACTTCTCAGAACCATTCCTATGCGGTGAATGCCAAAAGCCTTGACGGCACAGGACTGGAAGTAACCCATGTAAATCTTCTGGACAATACTGTGGAAGGTCTCTGGTGTGAAAAAGACCGGGTATTCAGTGTCCAGTACCACCCGGAAAGCGCCCCCGGCCCCCAGGACAGCAGCTATCTGTTTGATGAATTCATCCGCAGAATGGAGGAATGTAGTCATGCCTAAGAGAACGGATATCCATAAAATACTGGTCATCGGTTCCGGCCCCATTGTCATCGGTCAGGCGGCAGAGTTTGACTATGCCGGAACACAGGCCTGCCTTGCCCTAAAAGAGGAGGGATATGAGGTCATCCTCTGCAATTCCAATCCAGCCACCATCATGACAGACCCATCCATTGCGGACAAGGTCTACATGGAGCCTCTGACCCTGGAATATATCGCCCGGATCGTCCGCTATGAGCGGCCGGATGCCATCATTCCCGGCATCGGCGGACAGACCGGCCTGAATCTTGCCATGCAGCTGGAAAAGAAGGGGGTTTTGCGGGAATGTCGGGTGGAATTACTAGGAACACCCACCCGCAGTATTGAGCAGGCAGAGGACCGGGAGCTGTTCAAGGAACTGTGCGAAAGCCTTGGCGAGCCGGTGCTTCCTTCCATGATCGCAAACTCCATGGAGGAAGGTCTGAACGCCGCAAAGGAAATCGGTTATCCCGTTGTCCTGCGGCCGGCCTTTACCCTTGGCGGTACCGGAGGCGGATTTGCGGACAATGAAGAACAATTCCGCCAGATCATGAAAAACGCCCTTGCGCTGTCTCCTGTCCATCAGGTGCTGGTGGAGAAATCCATCAAGGGCTACACGGAAATTGAATACGAGGTCATGCGGGATGCCAACGACACCGCCATCGCCATCTGCAACATGGAGAATCTGGACCCGGTAGGCATCCATACCGGCGACTCTATCGTGGTCTGCCCATCCCAGACCCTGAGCAACAGGGAATATCATATGCTCCGG
>JAFOBK010000074.1 GCA_017381835.1 Oscillospiraceae bacterium
ATTATAGCCCAGGTACTTCAGTGCCTTCTCCAGGATATCCTCCATGATGTAGGTACGCAGGTTACCGATATGCGCAAAGTGGTACACAGTGGGGCCACAGGTGTACATCTTCACCACATCGGGAGAATTGGGCTGAAACAGTTCTTTCTTATGAGTCAGGGAATTATAAAGATACATATTGATTTCCTCCATATGATATTTACAGTAAAGTTATTTAATATCCGTCAGTACTGTGGGTACTCCTGGAAAATAAACGGGCGAAAAAAGCAATATAGCCAATTACCGGAAGTAACAGCCACAAGAAACTTTTCGGGGAATATCCAGCATCCCTCAGGCGGCGAACCGTGATCGCCAAACATGGTGATAAGGAAACGAGGCTGAATATAGAAAGAAAAATTTCTAATAAGTCAGATGCACTTTGTGCATTCACATGAAAGCAGCTTATCAAAACAATGCATGAAGTAACTGTAATGAGAAAACCCGAAATGATCAGCCACATCCATGCATTTGAAAACTCAGAAACGGTACTGTATCCCTTAAAGTCAGTGTATCGCTTCCAAAAATTCAGGTAATCCTTCATGCAGTGCCTCCTAATAAATAAAAACACCTCTTATGCCACAACAGCACAAGAGGCGGGTCATATAAAACTCGCGGTTCCACTCTCATTTATCACTTAAACACAGAAAGCTCGCTCCCGGACGCACATTCACTGCATAGACACCGCCTGGGCTTTCAGCCGCTGACCCTGGCTCTCTGAAGGATTAATGCAGTTACTATTTCCGTTCACAGCGATATTCGATTGGACATATTCTAACATTTCAGAATGGGCATTGTCAAGGACTTCATCATCCTAAATTGAGTTTTCCATTGATACTTTCACAAAATCATGATATAGTATATGGAAATTACCCACGGAGGAAGTAAAAATGAGAAAATTATGCGTAATTTTACTTTGTATCGCTCTGCTGCTGGCGGGTTGTACAGCAAAGGCACCCCCCACAGGAACTATCCCGCCGGTGGTGCCTGAGAGTGTACCTGCTGAAACAGAACCGGTTATTCCGGAATCTGAACCACAGACTGAAGCGCCTCCAGTTGCGGAACCGGAAAGCACTGCCCTGCTGGCGGTTTCTGTTCCTGCCCTTTCCGAACAGTTTATTTTGGAAAACGGAACCACACTTTTTACCTATACTGCTCAGCATATGGAACTGATCCTGCCGGATGAAGAAGTCGCTGACCGGGTAATCCTGGATTTTCTCAATCGCGTTGATAAAGCACGGTCTGACTCTGAATCTGTTCTGTTGGCAGCAAAGAATGCCTATCAGCCGGACTCCAGCTGGACACCCTATTTCTACCAGATCATCTACAGCCCCACCAGAATTGACCATGGTGTCTTAAGTTTATTTGGCACAAGAAGCAGTTACAGCGGCGCCGTCCACGGTAATTTAAGTTGTGTCAGTGCCAACTATGATCTGACTACCGGTGATGTACTGACCTTAGGCAGTATTATGCATGCCGATAGCACCAAGGATGCTTTCATCAGCCTGATTATCGAGAAGCTGTCCGAATCCGCTGAGGAACTGCAGCTGTTCCCCGGATTTGAAGACGGAGTCCGCAGCCGTTTAGGCGGTGATGAGAATCTTTATGAAGATTTCTATTTCACCGGTACCGGTCTTTCTTTCTTCTTTGCTCCCTATGAAATTGCGCCTTATTCCGCCGGTGTCATTACTGTGGAGATCCCCTACAGTGAGCTTCCCGGTCTGATTTATGATGGCTACTTCCCTGCTGAGCGCGAGCGTATTGAAGGCACTATGCTGACCGGCACCTTTATGGATACTGACATGGAACAGTTTAACAATATGGCTGAGGTAAATCTCGTCACCGGCGAAGAACTGATGGTTGTCTACCCCGAAGGCCGTGTGGAAGACATCCGCATCCATGTTGCAGGTGACGGCAAGAATATGCCTGACTACACCGTGTTTGCTGCGCTGGAAATGTCTTTCCGCAATGCAGTTGTTATCAGCCTTTCGGAGCACCAGATGGAGAAGATATCCGTATTGTACTCTACCGGGGAAAAAGTAGAAACAATACCCTTGGTAAAATAATTGCAAAGTGCACAGTTCACCAAGAACTGTGCACTTTTTTATTTTGGAAACAGTCAATTTCAGCTATAAATCTTGGCATCAGCAGCAATAAAGCAAATAAATTCGGCAGTGCCATTAAGGCATTCAAAATTTCTGCGATTACCCAAACAACGGCCGTATTCATGACTGCTCCGATAATAACCGCAAATGCCTGAACCCAAACAAAGTAATTCCATACCCTATCTCCTAGCAGGAATTGCGCACATCTGGCACCGTATAAACCCCACCCAAGAATCGTTGCAAAGGCAAATACGCAGGAGAGTACCGTTAAGACGATTCTGCACCAGTTACCATATACTGAAGAAAATGCATCCAATGTTAGTTTCATGCCGGGATCAGTACCATACGCAATGGATATATCACTGCACAAAATTACCAGCGCTGTTAATGTACAAATTACAACCGTATCCAGGAACACCTCAATCATTCCCATAAGTCCCTGCTGCACTGGTGTTACCGACGCTGCGGATGCATGTGCTATAGCTGCTGTACCCATTCCCGCTTCATTTGTAAATACACCCCTGGACATCCCGACACGCAGAGTTAGCAGCATAGAGGATAACATGCCGCAAGTTACACTTCGGGGATGAAACGCACCGGAAACAATCGCAGCAAATGCATCCGGTATTGCCCAATACCGCATGACAAGTGCGCCAATTGCCAACAGTATGTACAAAGCAGATGCAGCAGGAATTAACTTCTCAGCCCAGTTTCCAACACTATTCGCACCGCTTCGAAAAGCAACGGTAATCAGAATTGCCATTATCATGCCAAGAATAAGCGTTTGCTTTGCGCCAAACGGGAGTTGAAATCCATTCGCTATACTTTTGAATCCATCCATAACAGCATTGACTTGCGTTGCATTTCCAACGCCAAAGGATGCTACCACACCGAAGAACGCATAAATGTAGGCTAAAATGTGGTATTTCTTGTCCAGTCCCAGGGTAATCATGTGCATCGTACCACCTGCATACTCCCCTGCTGTATTTTTCCGGCGGTAGACTACGGCCAGAGTTACCTCTGCCATTTTGGTAATCATACCAAGAAAGGCAGATACCCACATCCAAAAGACAACACCGGGACCACCAATGGCAATCGCACCGGCAACACCGGCTATATTTCCGGTGCCAACCGTTGCAGCAAGTGCCGTGCATAGTGCCCGGTATCCAGACACCCCATCTTCATTTTGACCTTTATTCCGAAAGCTTCCTATAAACTTTCGAACCGCAATTGGAAACAGCCTTATCTGTGCAAATCTGCTGCGTATACTTAGCAATATACCCACCACCAGAATCAAAATCATGGTAGGTACACCCCAAAGGACTTCATTTGCAAACTCTAAGATTTTAACCATATTCACACCAAAATAAAAAGCCGTTTCTCATTTAGAGAAACGGCTTTTGTATCAAACATTCAATTATTCCCAAGTCGCCCAAATTTCCGGGCAATAGCCAACGGTCACTTGCTTTCCGTTGCGAACAATAGGAGTACGCATCAGCTTAGGCTCGTCAAAGACTTTATCTTCCTTTGCCCGCACATCATCCATATATTTCATTAAGGTCACATCGGGATGGCTGCACTGCCAATCAATCAGATTGTCAATGCCACCGATACCCCGAAGAACAGCATCAAATTCCTTGCCGGAAAGTCCGAAACGAATCAGATCCACAGACTGGAATTTGATTCTGCGTTCTTTGAAATAGCGCTCCGCTTTCTTTGTGTCGAAGCACTTATTTTTACCAAAAATCTGAATATTCAATAGGTTACCTCCATAAGACAAAGGCCACAAGCTGGGATCAGATCGCCTGCCTGCGCTCTTGGTGCGCCGAAAAGGGATGGAATGCTGTCGGGTTTCCGCGCGCCTCTGCCAACCTCCAGAAGCGTTCCTACCATGATACGAACCATATGATGTAAAAATCCATTACCGGTTACTAAAAATTCAACCTCATTTTCCCTCTCGATGATTTCAAACTTTTCGATATAGCGAACTGTGGATTTTTTCATGTTCTTATTGGCACAGAAGGCAGAAAAGTCGTGTTCGCCAAGATAGGCCTTAGCAGCCACTTTCATAGCTTCTACGTCCAAAGCACCGGGACAAACATAGACAAATTTCCGATCAAACACGCAAGGATTGGTGCTGTTCCAAAGGCGGTAACGATATGTTTTGGTCTTTGCGTTCAAACGTGCATGGAATCTTGGCGAAACATTCTTACAGGAATATATGCCGATATCCCCCGGTAAATACATGCGAAGCTGCTGCAAAATCTCATCCGTTGGCATGGTGCTGTTGCAGTGAAAATTCGCAACCTGGCAAAAGGCATGCGTACCTGCATCCGTTCTGCCGCTTCCCGTGATCTCGATTTCTTCACCTAAGATCCTGGATAAGGTTCTCTCAATTTTCCCTTGAACGGTATTGTCATTATTTGTAAGGCGCTGCCAACCCCGGTATCGGGTACCGTCATAGCAGATATCCAAACGAATATTACGCATAATACTTCAGTTCCTCTCTGGCCTCCCGCTCCGTATCCGCAGAAAATAAAAATCTGCCGTTTCCATCATACACCTGAATATGGCCGCCAACATACTTCACACAATACATAGCCATTCCTCCTTACGATTTCTGGCTATATTGTATCTGCGTTTTAGTCCAATATTTCGGTCTTATTCCAAGTGTGAGGGGAGTACTGTTTTCAAGAAAAGTGTATCATGATTTTGGATAACGCGCAAGTCTATGAATGCACAATGTGCAGATGTAAGTTCAGTCAACAACCTCATAACCTGCATCGGTAATTGCCTTCTTCAGGGCATCAACCGCTGCATCACCGGTTACAGTCACCTGCTTCAGCTTCAGGTCTACAACTGCATCTACAGTGCCTTCTACTGCCTTACATACGGATTCCACTCTAGCCTGGCAGTGGGGACACATCATACCATTTACCTTAATTACAGTTTCCATTAACTTTTCCTCCTTAATATTTACGGAAATTTCTGTATGCTTCTGTGTATTAACAGCGATCTGCTCACCCTTAAACATTCTCAGGCGCAGAGCGTTGGTTACAACGAAAAAGGAACTCAGACTCATGGCCGCTGCGCCAATCATGGGACTCAAAAGGATACCCCAGACAGGATAAAGCAGACCCGCTGCCACCGGAATACCCAGGCAGTTATAGAAGAACGCCCAAAACAGGTTCTGACGAATATTCCGAATTGTAGCTTTACTGAGGGAAATGGCATTTGCAACACCCTGCAAAGAACCATTCATCAATACGATTTCGGCAGATTCCATGGCAATATCCGTACCCGTACCAATTGCCATACCCACATCTGCCGCCGCCAAGGCAGGTGCATCATTGATGCCGTCGCCAACCATCAGTACCGTATGACCCTCATTGCGAAGTTTTGCGATTACGCTTGCCTTGTCAGCAGGCATAACATCAGAAATAATATGGTCGATACCGGCATTCTTTGCAATGGCATCAGCAGTCAGCTTATTATCGCCGGTCAGCATAACCACATCCAAATCCAGGCTGCGGAGTTTTTCAATAGCAGCTGCAGAATCTGCCTTTAAAACATCTGCTGCCGCAACCATGCCTAAATAGCAGCCATCTGCTTTAGCAAAGTACAACGGTGTTTTTCCTTCAGCAGAGAACTCAGTGTAATCAGGAACCAGGATTCCCAACTCTCCCATTAGCTTTCTATTACCGCCGTAATAGATTGTGCCTTCAATGATACCGGTAACACCCTGCCCGGGTAGCGTGCGGAAATCAGACACCTCGTAAAGATTCGACAAATCAGCCCGCTCCAAAATTGCCTTTGCAAAAGGATGCTCGGATTGCTTCTCCAAAGATACCGCGATCCGCAATAGCTCCTCTGCAGAGATACCCTGACTGATCACATCCGTTACCGCAGGCTTTCCAACGGTCAGCGTTCCGGTCTTATCCAACACGATCGTATCAACATGATGCAGGTTCTCCAGCGCTTCTGCATTCTTGAATAATACGCCCATATTTGCGCCTCTGCCGGTACCCACCATAATAGCTACGGGAGTTGCCAGTCCCAAAGCACAAGGGCAAGAGATCACAAGCACACTGATTGCATTTGTAAGCGCAAAGTCAAAAGGCTTCTGAGCAAGCAGCCAAATGATAAATGTCAAAAGAGAAATGCCCATAACAACCGGAACAAATACTCCGGCGATCTTATCCGCCAAACGGGCAATCGGTGCTTTAGAGCCACCTGCCTCTTCTACCATACGAATGACCTGAGACAAGGTAGTATCTTCGCCGATCTTTTCTGCCCGGATTTGCAGATAACCTGCAGTATTAATGGTTGCTGCGGCTACATGGTCGCCAACTTCCTTATCTACGGGCACACTTTCACCGGTCAATGCGCTTTGATCAACGGCACCGCTGCCCTTAACTACGATTCCATCCACAGGAATACTGCCTCCGGAACGGACAACCACAATCTCTCCAAGCTGAACCTGATCGATCGGTACTGTCAGTTCTGCGCCATTTCTGCAAACAACCGCCGTTTTCGGACGCAGATCCATTAACTGCCGGATGGCATCACCGGTTCTGCCTTTTGCCCGGGTCTCCAGGAATTTACCTACGGTAATCAGAGTCAGAATCATTGCCGCGGATTCAAAATAGAGATTTTTCGCATAGGTTTCTACGGTAGCCCAATCCCCATGTCCCATAGCATAAGCCATGGTAAACAGTGCAAATACACCATATACAAGTGACGCAGAAGAACCAACGGCTATCAGTGAGTCCATGTTAGGCGCTCTGTGAATGAGCGCGGTAAAGCCCTTGGTATAATAGGAACGGTTTAAGATTACCGGCGGTAAGGTAAGGAAGAACTGAAGAAGGGCTGCTACCACGGCATTTTCTTTACCCATATACCAACCCGGCATCGGTAAATGCAGCATATGGCCCATAGTAAAGTACATGAGTACCACAAGGCATGCTGCAGATCCCAAAATCCGGCGTTTCATCGCCTTTAGAATCTCATCTGTGGAATCCGTCTGCTGCTTTGTTTCCTTCTTCTCTCCGAACCTGGATGCGCCATATCCGGCATTGGAAACTGCCGTAATAATTTCCTCAAAACACGATTCATTATCGCATTCAACCTGCATAGTTCCGGCCAGCAAATTTACCTCAACTTTATTCACACCGGGAACATTAGCAGTTACTTTCTCGACTCTCGCCGAGCAGGCCGCACACGTCATTCCCGTAACCTGAAATTTCAGTTTCATAGAATAACCCCCTGGAATATCAATAATTCGTTAGTTTATTGACATAGATACTCTTTTATGGTACTATTTTAACATTGTAATTCAGAATTACAAGTACGCACAATAATGTGCTATACTACCCTTTTGGAAACTATGGAGGCGAGATGGAAACCAACTATTGTCCCGTCAGTGCTACATTGGATCTGATCGGCGGTAAGTACAAAGCGCTGATTCTTTGGCATTTGGCTGATGGAAAACTTCGCTTTTCCCAGCTCAATAAGCTGATCCCCAACGCAACTGCTAAAATGCTGACTCAGCAGTTGCGTGAAATGGAATCACAAGGTCTGCTGCACAGAGAAGTTTATCCTGTGGTTCCCCCGAAAGTCGAGTATTCTCTGACGGATCTCGGCCGTAGCTTAATGCCGGTTTTAATTGCTATGCGTGACTGGGGTGCCGAATATCTACAGACTAAAAATATAACCAGTAACTGCTATATGATGCATCACACTCCCCTTTAATCTTTTTGGAGGTTATTTATGAACATTAAAATTCTTTCCGACAGTACCTGCGATCTTCCTCAGGAAGTTTTAGAGAAATACAATATCACCATGATGCCCCTTTCCGTTATCAAAAACGGAAAGCAGTATACCGACGGTGTTGACATTACTCCCGCAGATATTTTCAATCATGTTGCCGCCGGTGGTGATCTGTGCTCCACTGCCGCCATTAACATCGGTGAATATACCGACTTCTTCGCCAAGTATGCTTCTGACTATGATGGTGTTATTCACGTTAATATCAGCGCTGAATTCTCCAGTTGCTATCAGAATGCTCGCCTTGCTGCTGCTGAGTTTGAAAACGTCCGTGCAGTAGACTCCAGAAACTTGTCTACCGGTCAGGGTCTGGTAGTTCTCCAGGCCTGCAAACTGGCTCAGGAATGCAGTGATTTGGATGAGATTGTTGAAAAATTGAATGCATTCACTGATAAAGTCGAAGCCAGCTTCCTGCTGGATCGTTTGGAGTATATGGTCAAGGGCGGCCGTTGCTCTGCTGCTGCTGCTCTGGGTGCAAACTTACTGAATCTGAAGCCCTGCATTGAAGTCAAAAACGGAAAAATGTCCGTAGTCAAGAAATACAGAGGTAACTACGCAAAGTGCCTGGCAAACTATGTTAAGGATCGCCTTGCAAACCGCGACGATGTGGACAAGGGCACTCTCTTTGTAACCCGTACTCCTGTCACCGATGAATGTATGAGCGCCGTACAGGAAGCTGTCTCTGCCTATAATGACTTTGAGACTACATACTGGAACGAAGCAGGCTGTACTGTTTCCTGCCATTGCGGTCCCGGTACTTTGGGTGTTCTGTTTGTAAGAAAGTAAACAAAAGAGGTGTGCACAGGCACACCTCTTTTCTGTCTTGTATTTTGCGCTCCTTGTGGTATACTTTGTTTGTACCTACTATAGCGAGGAATCTTTTATGGATTATAACACTTTATTGGAACTGACAACCGATCTTGGCTACAGATTAGCAATGAACGGTGCTGAAACCTTTCGTATTGAGGAAAGTATCCGCAGAATTTTAGCCGCCTACGGTATTGAATCTGAAGTCTTTGCCATTCCCAATTGCCTGACCGTCAGTATTGAAACCCATGACGGCAAACCCATGACCAGAATGCGTAGAATCGGTTTTCATGGCAATGATTTAGACAATGTAGAAAAATACAGTAATCTTAGCCGAAAAATCTGCAATGAAAAGCCGGAACCTCAAACCGCACGGCAATGGCTGCAGGAAACCGACCATTCCCTGCGTTCCTATCGGCTTCCGGTTCTTCTGCTGGGAAACTTTTTGGGAGCATTCGGTTTTGCCATTGTTTTCGGTGGCACACTGGCAGACGGTTTATGCAGTGGTATCAGCGGTGTGTTGATTGGTCTGATTCATTATTTCCTGGGAAAAAGTAAGGTTAACCCCTTCTTTACAACCATCGCAGCTGCCTTTATTATGACCTTCGCCTCCTACACCATGGGTGTTTTAGGCCTTGCCAGAAGCACCGATATGGTAATCATCGGCGCATTGATGATCCTGGTGCCCGGTCTTATTTTTACGAATGCTATGCGTGACATCATTTTCGGTGACACCAACTCCGGTATCAATCGCATCGTTCAGGTTTTGATGGTTGCGGCGGCAATCGCACTGGGTACCGGCGCAGGTCTTCGCTGTGCCGACATAATCTTCCCGATTCCACTGGCACCGGAACCCCTGGTTCACCTGTATGAGTTTCAGAACATCGCTACCTTTATTGCATGTGCCGGCTTCGCCATTATCTTTAATATTCACGGTTTTGGCATTGCGATCTGCGCATTCGGCGGTATGATTACATGGATGGTATATTGCCTGTGCAGCTATTTGGGCTGCGATCTTTATGCCTGCTATTTCTTTGCGGCAATTACCGCAGCACTTTATGCGGAGGCAATGGCAAGAATCCGGAAATACCCTGCCATTTCTTACCTTGTCGTTGGCATCTTCCCTCTGATTCCCGGTGCAGGCATCTACTATGCAACCAGTTTTCTGATGCAGGGAGATCAAGCCGCCTTTACACAAAAAGCGCTGCAGACAGTTGGTATCGCAGGTATTATTGCCGTCGGTATTTTAATGGTTTCCACATTGGTCAGACTTTTAACAATTTCGAAAACCCATAAGAAATAAATAAAAAGGCTTCGGAAGTAACTTTCCGAAGCCTTTCTTTATTGACAATTACTTGCCTGCCTTCTTGGCAGCCTTTGCCTTAGCCTTTTCTTCCTGACGCTTCTTAGCCTCAGCCTTTGCAGCTGCAGCAGCAGTCTCGTTGGTAGAAATTGCCCACTTAGCCATCTCAATGCGGACCTGATCAGCACCGGTCTCCATAACGAACTTGTCGTCCTTTACATTGACAACAGTACCGATAATACCACCGATGGTAGTAATAACATCACCGGTCTTAACAGCAGCGCGCATCTGCTCTGCTTCCTTCTTACGCTTGTTCTCAGGACGGATCATCAGGAAGTAGAAGACAGCGATCATCGCAACGATCATGATCAGGGAAGTTGCACCGCCGCCAGCGGGGGTAGTCAGAATGTTAAACATGGTTTTGCTCCTTCGTTTTTAATTACTTGAATATTATACCACCCAATAGAAAAAATGCAAGAAATATTTAGATTCTTCTGCCGAGTTTTTCAGAATATTCGCTTCTGAATGCCGCAAAAGTACCATTATCCAGCGCATTTCTGATTTTTTCCATGAGCTTGTTATAGAAATACAGATTGTGCATAACGCAAAGACGCATGGCCAGCATTTCTTCAGCCACAAACAAGTGACGGATATATGCCTTAGAGTAGCGACGGCAGACGGGACAGTCGCACTGAGGATCAATGGGATTCGGATCCTTGGCATACTTTGCATTCTTCAGGTTGATTGCACCCTCCCAGGTAAACAGACGGGCATGACGGGCATTTCTTGCCGGCATCACGCAATCAAAGAAGTCCACACCACGGGCAACTGCCTCAATAATATTGGTCGGTGTACCGACACCCATCAGATAACGGGTCTTGTGCACAGGCATATGGGGCTCAACTGCCTCAATGATGTCATACATCTCCTCTGCCGTTTCGCCCACTGCAAGGCCGCCAATGGCGTATCCGGGCAGGTCCATCTCCGCAATGCGCTTCATGTGATCAACACGGATGTCCGCATACGTACCACCCTGGTTGATGCCCCAAAGCATTTGCTGCGGATTGATGGTATCCGGCAGCGCATTCAGCCGGGCATTTTCAGCCTTGCAACGCTCCAGCCAACGGGTGGTGCGGGCAACGGAATCCAGCACATACTTCCGGGGTGCGGGATTTTCGATGCACTCGTCGAAGGCCATACAGATATCCGAGCCCAGATTGGACTGGATCTGCATACTCTCCTCCGGGCCCATGAAGATCTTACGGCCATCGATATGGGAGGAGAAATAGACGCCCTCTTCCTTGATCTTGCGAAGACCGGACAGGCTGAAGACCTGGAATCCGCCGGAGTCAGTGAGGATGGGGCCATCCCAAGTCATAAACTTGTGCAGGCCACCCATTTCCCGAACTACCTTATCCGTAGGACGTAGATGCAGATGATAGGTATTGGACAGCTCCACCTGACAGCCGATGTTCTTCAGATCTTCGGCGCTCAGCGCGCCCTTGATGGCACCCTGAGTGCCCACATTCATAAATACAGGGGTCTGGACCGTACAATGGGCGCAGGTAAACTCGCCGCGACGGGCCTTGCCCTCGGTTTTTTTCAGTTCAAACATATTCTATCTCCAATCAATTGTCGCGATATTACATATACTGCTCCACAAAGTCCCGGATAGCCTCCTGGTACATCTGTGTCTGCTTGTACATACCGTTTCCATGATTACAGCCGGGCAGGATCAGCACAGTGGTAGGCTGCGGATTGCGTTCCTTGATAAGGGCAAAAAGCTCATCCATCTTTTCATTGCTGCCGGCAGTCAACATCAGCGGATATTTACCAGCTCTGATTGTTTCACGGCGGTCATATTCTGCCACGTCTTCGGAAAATACACGATAAAACCGCTGATACAGGCACTCAAGCAGTTTTCCGGGATTACGTTTTGAATTGGCATGGGCAACACCGCTGAAGAACTCCGGAATGCTGTAACTGGGTGCATCCGCCAGAATGCATTTGACATTCTCCAGCTCCATGGTGGCAAGATCAAGGGCAATGCCGCCTCCCATGGACAGTCCGTGAATCAGAATACTGCCGGGAATCCGTGCATTGACCTGGTCGATCCATCTTCTCAAATCCAGGCATTCCATGGGACCGAATGCAATATACTTGCCCTCACTGGGGCCGTGGGCCCGGAGGTAAGGAATCAACACATTGTATCCCATGCTGTGATAGAACAGACCAGGGAATGCGGATTCCCGTTCTGCATGACTGGTATAGCCATGAACCCAGATCATGGTTTTGTTCGTGGTGCCGGGATAGAACACAGCCTTCATGGTCAGACCATCGTGGCTGGTAATCTGCCACTGCTCGTGGGGCAGCTTTTGAATCTCCGCTAGAGAATTGTGGACCGTGGTGATGGTATCGTACCAGCTGTCCTCCGGGCCGACCATTTTATATGCTTTCATGATATCCGGCCGTTTCATCAGAGCCTCGAAAATCATGTAAGCCTTCATTTTTTCAAACATAGTGTATCCTCACCCAATGAACATGGCATCGCCGAAGGAGAAGAACCGATAGCGTTCTTTCACAGCCTCCTCATAGGCGGCCATAATATGCTCCTTGCTTGCAAAGGCGGACACCAGCATCACTAGCGTACTCTCCGGCAAATGGAAATTGGTGACGAGGCCGTCCATAGCCTTAAAGGTGTAGCCGGGATAGATAAAGATCTCCGTCCACTTGGATTTTGCTTCAAAGCTGCCATCGTCATTGACCAGGCTCTCCAGTGTACGGCAGGAAGTTGTACCCACACAGATAATGCGGCCACCGGAAGCTTTGGTCTCATTCAAAATCCTGGCAGTTTCCTCACCGATCATACAAAGCTCAGCATGCATGTGATGATTCAGCACATCCTCAACCTGGACCGGTCGGAAGGTACCCAGGCCCACATGCAGGGTAACAAAGGCGGTCTTGACACCCTTTTCCCTCGCCTTCTCCAGCAGTTCCTTCGTCCAATGCAGACCTGCGGTGGGGGCAGCTGCAGAACCCACTTCCCTACTGTAGACGGTCTGATAACGCTCCTGATCTGCCAGCTCTGCTTTGATATATGGCGGCAGGGGCATTTTGCCCAGGCGCTCCAGCACCTCCAGGAAGATGCCTTCATAATGGAACTGCACCACACGGTTGCCGGTTTCCTGAACCTCCACCACAGTGGCGGTCAGTTCTCCGTCGCCGAAGATCACCTGGTTGCCGACCTGCATCTTGCGGCCGGGCTTGCAAAGGCATTCCCACTTCTTTTCGCCCAGATCCCGCAGCAGCAGAACTTCTACAGCGCCACCGGTGGGACGGTGACCAAGGAGGCGGGCAGGCAGCACTCGTGAATCATTCATCACCAGGCAATCTCCGCTGCG
>JAFOBK010000075.1 GCA_017381835.1 Oscillospiraceae bacterium
GGCGGTAGTTGCCTATGGCCGGATCCTGCCCCAGCGGGTGCTGGATATCGTTCCCCAGGGCTTTATCAACATTCACGCATCTGTGCTTCCTCAGTACCGGGGCTCCGCTCCCTATCAGTGGGCAGTGCTGGACGGCCTGAAGGAGACCGGTGTTTCCGCCCAGTTCATGGTCCATGCTATGGATGCCGGCGATGTGGTAGGCGTTTCCAAGACTCCCATCGGCCCCAATGAGACCGCAGGCGAACTGCTGGACCGGCTGGCTGTGCTGGGTGCTGATCTGCTGTCTGAAACCCTCGCAAAGTATGAAAAGAAGGAACTGATCCCTGTTCCCCAGGATGAAGCCAAGGTTTCCATGGCTCCCATGCTGGATAAGACCATGTGTCCCATTGACTGGAATAAAACTGCCCAGCAGATCCACGACAAGGTCAGAGGCCTGCACCCCTGGCCCGTGGCTACCATGGACCTGCAGGGTAAGAAATTTAAGGTGCATGCCACCAAGATTGTGGACGGCCACGGCGAGCCCGGCAAAATCCTGGGCCTGACCAAGACCGGTCTGAAGATCGCCTGCGCTGACGGTGCCATTGAGGTGACCTCTCTGCAGGCTGAAGGCGGCAAGCGCATGGCGGCTCCGGATTATTTCCGCGGCCATCCCCTGGAAGGATAAGCCATGGGCGCAAGAGAAACGGCGCTGAATGTGCTGATCGCCTGCCGGAAGGAGGCAGGCTGGTCCAACGGTGTGCTGAAGGACTATTTAAGCCGTGACCGACTGGACAGACGGGATGCGGCGCTGGCTACCCGCCTCTGCTACGGTGTGGTGCAAAACCGGAATCTGCTGGATTTCTATCTGTCCCAGCTGCTGACCGGTAAGCTGAAGGATCTGCATCCTGCGGTGCGGGATATTCTCCATATGGGTCTTTATCAGATCTACTTGATGGACAAGATTCCTGAGTCTGCGGCGGTGAATGAATCCGTTGACCTGGCAAAGCGCTACTGCAAAAAGGTCAGAAGCGCTCCCGGCCTTGTAAACGGTGTGCTGAGAAATGCGGTCCGCACCAAAGGCAGCCTGAAAGAACCCAAGTCCTGGGAGGATAAGTACAGCCATCCCGGCGAGCTGATCAACGAACTGAAAAGCTATGTGGGCAAGGAGCGGATGGAAGCAATGCTCCGGGCCAATAACGATATTCCTCCCATGGTGGTGCAGGTGAACACCCTGAAAACCACCGCCGAAGATCTGATTCGGCAGCTGGAAGAGGCCGGTATTACCGCAGCCCCCCACAGCTGGATGGAAAATGCCCTGGTGCTTTCCGGCACCGGTAGCATCGAGCAGCTGGGTGCCTTCCGTGACGGCCTTTTCTATGTGCAGGATCCTGCCTCCAAGCTCAGCGTCATGTGCGCAGAACTTCCCCAGCGGGAGATCAAGGTGCTGGATTGCTGCGCTGCCCCCGGCGGTAAGTCCTTTGCAGCCGCCATCGCTACCGATGGAAAGGCCGAGATCACTTCCTGCGATGTCCATGCGCATAAGGCGGAGCTGATCGCCAAGGGCGCAGAGCGTCTAGGGCTTCCCATTACTGCTCAGCAGCAGGATGCCACGGTATTTCGCCCTGAATGGGAGTATGGCTTTGATGCGGTCATCGTGGATGCGCCCTGCTCCGGCTACGGCATCATCCGCAAAAAGCCGGATATCCGCTATAAGGACATTGCCCAGATGCGGGAACTGCCCCAGCTGCAGCGGGCGATTTTGGAAGTCCAATGCCGGTATGTGAAACCCGGCGGATTGCTGATGTATTCTACCTGCACTCTTGTCCATGCCGAGAATGAAGGCATGGTGGAAGCGTTTATAAAAGATCACCCGGAGTATCACTTAGAACCCCTGCCCCTGCCGGCACCATTCCCTAAGAATGAAAGCGGTATGCAGGCGCTGATCCCCGGAGAATATGACACAGATGGCTTCTTTATCAGCCGTCTGCGGAGAGAAAAATGATGAATCACCTGAAATCCATGACCCAGCCGGAGATCGGCGCGGTACTGAAGGAATTGGGACAGCCGGCCTTCCGTGCCAAGCAGGTCTTTTCCTGGCTCCATAAGGGCGTAAGAAGCTACGAGGAGATGAGTAATCTCCCCAAAGCACTGCGGGACACCCTGGCGGAGAAATATCCCCTGAATACCCCCAAGGTCGTCCGGAAGCAGGAGTCCAAGAAGGACGGCACCATCAAATACTTATGGCAGCTGTCTGACGGCAACTGCGTAGAGACTGTGCTGATGCGCTATCATTACGGCAACACCGTCTGTATCTCCACAGAGGTTGGCTGCCGTATGGGCTGCGCCTTCTGCGCTTCCACCATCGGCGGCCTGGTGCGCAAACTGGAGCCTTATGAGATCCTGGATCAGGTGCTGTTCACCCAGGTGGATTCCGGCCAGCCTATTTCCCATATTGTGCTGATGGGCATCGGCGAACCCCTGGATAATTTTGACAATGTAATGCGGTTTTTGGAGCTGGTAAACCATCCCGACGGTATGAACATCTCCATGCGCCATATCAGCCTTTCTACCTGCGGCCTGGTACCTATGATCGATAAGCTGGCGGAAAAGAAGCTGCAGATCAGCCTGGCGATCTCCCTTCATGGCCCCAACGACGAGACCCGCAACAAGATCATGCCGGTAAATAAGGCCTATCCCATTGATGAACTGCTTGCTGCCTGCCACCGCTATTATGCAGCCACCTCCCGCCGTATTCACTTTGAATACGCCATGATCGACGGCCTCAATGACCGGGAGTGCGATGCCAAGGAATTGCTGCGGCGGCTGAAGGGCCTGCAGGCCCATGTGAATATGATTCCTCTGAACCATGTGGAGGAATCTCCCCTCAAACCCAGCTCCCGTCAGGCGGTGCAGCGCTTCCAGAAAATTTTGGAGGACGGCGGCATTCCCGCTACGGTGCGCCGGACTTTGGGCGGCGATATTGACGCTTCCTGCGGTCAGCTCCGCCGGAAGTACAACAAAGAAAAACAGAACTGACATTTGCAGATAAGGAGGATGTGCCTATGCAATCTTGGGGCCTCACCGATGTGGGCTGCACCCGAGCCCAAAATCAGGATGCATTCCTGATGGAACAATTGGATAAACATACGCTCCTTTGCGTGGTGTGCGACGGTATGGGCGGTGCCAAATCCGGCAATATTGCAAGCACCCTGGCTGCGGATGTGTTTGTTCAGCAGATCAAACAGTCCTGGTCCGGAGAGTATATCCAGGGCAATGTGGATAAGATGATGAAGGATGCCATCAAAGTGACAAACTTCACCGTGTTTGATCAATCTCAGCAATTTGAAGAATTTACCGGCATGGGTACCACTTTGGTTGCCGTACTGACCAACGGCAAGTGGGCCACCATCGTCAATGTGGGCGACAGCCGGGCATACCTGATCGATCGGGCAGGCATTCACCAGGTTACCGTGGACCACTCTGTGGTGCAGCTGATGGTAAGCCGCGGTGAGCTGACCCCGGAGCAGGCCAAGACATACCCGGGCAAGAGTCTGATCACCCGGGCAATCGGCACAGAAACCCTGGTTCACTGCGATATTTTCCATAAGAAAGTGACCAAGGGCGACTATCTGCTGCTGTGCAGCGATGGCCTCAGCAATCTAATGGACGATCAGGAAATTTTGTTTGAAGTGGCTCACGGCCAGGATAAAGAGAAATGCTGCCAGCGCCTTTTGGACATCGCCAAAAAGCGTGGCGCACCGGACAATGTGACCAGCATTCTGCTGAGCATTTGATCCTGGGCGTGAAAGGAGAAGAAGACTATGGATAAGTACATTGGCCGCTTGCTGGACAACCGTTACGAGATTTTGGAAGTAATCGGTACCGGCGGTATGGCGGTTGTTTATAAAGCCCGCTGCCATCGCCTCAACCGTATGGTGGCAATCAAGATTCTGAAGGATGACAATCTGGGTGATGAGGATTTCCGACGCCGTTTCCATGCGGAAAGCCAGGCTGTTGCTATGCTGAGCCATCCCAATATTGTTTCTGTTTATGACGTTTCCAGCTCTATCATGGCGGATTATATCGTCATGGAGCTGATTGAAGGCATCAGCCTGAAGGAGTACATGCAGACCCGCGGCACTCTGAACTGGAAGGAGACCCTCCACTTTGGTATTCAGATTGCCAAGGCCCTGGAGCATGCTCACAGCCGCGGTATCGTCCACCGGGATATTAAGCCCCATAATGTGATGGTGCTGAAGAACGGCAGCGTGAAGGTCACCGACTTCGGCATTGCCCGCATGATGAGCAAGGGCAATACGCTGACTAAGGAAGCCCTGGGCAGCGTTCATTACATCTCCCCCGAGCAGGCCAAGGGCGGCCGTGTGGATACCCGTTCCGATATCTACTCCCTGGGCGTTGTGATGTATGAGATGATGGCAGGCCGTCCTCCCTACGACGGCGACTCCCCCGTATCCGTTGCCATCCAGCATATCAACGGCGGCGCTCCCATGCCCTCCACCTACAACCCCAACATTCCCGGCGGCCTGGAGCAGATCATTATGCGTGCCATGGCCCTGGAGATCGATGATCGCTATACCACTGCCACCCAGATGCTCCATGATATGGATGAGTTCCGCAAGGATCCCACCATGCTCTTTGATTATCATGTGCCTCCTCTGGACGCAGTAATCGGCATTTCCAAGCCTCCCATTCCCATGCCTGTGAACACCCCCAAGACCACTGCTCAGAAGGTGGCCGGCAGAGGAGAGGCACAGCGTCCCAGAACCGGCACATCTGCCGCCGCAAGAACCACCGGGCAGATCCCCAGAACCACCTCCGGTCAGGTAGGCCGGAATACCGGTGCTGTCAGCGCCCGTGCCGCATCCGAGGCAAGACGCAAGCGGGAAGAGGAACAGCGCCGTCAGAGAAACAGCCGTATGGCCACCATTGCCATCATCAGCTGCTCTTTGGTTGCGGTGGTTGCCCTGGTGATCTTCCTGATTACCCTCTTCAACGGCCAGCTCTTCACCAAGCCTCAGAAGCTGGTAGAAGTTCCCCGATTGATTGGACAGATTTATGAAGAACTGCCCGAATATCCCGACTTTGAGATCATCTCGGAAGGGGTATACGATGAAAATTACCCCGCCGGTATCATCATAGATCAGAAGCCCGATGCCGGTGACAATGTGGTAAAGGGCACTAAGGTGATCGCCACCGTGAGCCTGGGCGAAGTACCCAAGATTGTCAAGATGGATAACCTGGTGAATATGGACGAGAGCAGCGCCAAGAATCTGCTGCTGAGCTATGACATGGACCTGAACATTGTCATCGAAGAGGAGTACTCCGATGATATTGAAGTGGGCAAAGTCACTCGTACCATTCCGGAGCTGGGAAAGGAACTGCATCAGTACGATAATATTATTCTCTATATCAGCACCGGCCCCGAGATCAATATCTCCGCCATGCCCAATGTGGTAGGAAAGACCGAGGATGCCGCCAGAAACATTCTGGACTCTCAGAAGCTGGATCTGGATATCCGGGTGGAGGAGATCTTTGACTCCAATATGGAGAAGGGCTGCGTGGTAAAGACCGATCCTGCCAGCGGCGAGCAGCTGCAGACCGGTGAGAAGGTGACCCTGTATTTGAGCAAGGGCCCCGAGATGAAGACCGTTCCCAATGTGACCGGCATGAACATCGAAACCGCGGTGAAGGTGCTGACCGGTGCCGGCTTCAAGACTCCCAGCATCAAGTATGTGGAGAGCGAAGAAGAGCGGGATACCGTTGTGGAGCAGCTTCCCGAAGCCAATACCGAGTGGGACATCACAAAGACCATCGAGCTGAAGATCTCTGAGGGCCCCGAACCCACCACCGAGCCTACTACTGAACCCACCCAGCCTGCGGAAGTCACCAAGGATGTGGTGATCGACCTGAAGGGCGAGGCGGATAATGACGACACCCATGTGGTTGTCAGAATGAACGGAACCCTGGTCTTTGATGAGACCGTTTCCAAGGGAACAAAGACGATCACCATCCCCGGCCAAATCGGAACCGGTACTGTCACTTATGACATTATGGTCAATGATTCCGAGGGATGGTCTCAAGATGTGGTATTTACGAATTGATGGAAAAAAGAACAACCGGGCGCATTCTGCGCTCTCTCAGCGGCTTTTATGATGTGCAGACACCCCAGGGTATGGTCACCTGCCGGGGTCGGGGCAGCCTGAGAAAGAATCATCAGACACCCCTCACCGGCGATATGGTGGAGATTACCGTGGAAAAGGGCAAGGGCATGGTGGAGAAGATCCTGCCCCGCCGCAATTGCTTTGTGCGGCCTGCCGTTGCCAATGTGGATGCGCTGGTGGTATTTGCCGCCAATGTGAATCCCGTCACCGAACCCTTCCTTATCGACCGGGTTGCCGCCATTGCCGGCGACCAGGAGGTGGAAGTGATTCTGTGCGTCAATAAGTGCGACCTGGATCCGGCTGTGGATCTGGTGCGGATCTATCGCAACGCAGGCTTCACCGTCATCTCTGCCAGCGCGGAAACCGGCCAGGGTGTGGAGGAGCTTCGCAGCCTCCTGCAGGGCAAGCTCACCGCCTTCACCGGCAATACCGGCGTAGGCAAGAGCAGTATGCTGAACCGGCTTTGTCCGGAGCTTGGCCTTGCCACCGGCGAGGTATCCGAAAAGCTGGGCCGCGGCCGTCATACCACCCGCCATGTGGAACTCTATCAGCTGGATGAATCCTCCTATGTGGCGGATACCCCCGGCTTCTCCTCCTTCGATACGGATCAGATGGATGTGATTTTGAAGGAGAATCTCCAGTATGCCTTCCCGGACTTTGGGCCTTATGTGGGCAGCTGTCAGTTCCACGATTGCTCCCATCGGGCAGAGCCGGGCTGCGCTGTCCGCGCCGCTTTGGAAGCGGGCAAGGTGGAACCCACCCGCTATGACAGCTATCTGAAGCTCTATGAAAAGGCAAGTCAGATCAAGCTGTGGGAACTGAAGTAACAAAAAAGGACCTGCAAATGCAGGTCCTTTCTTACACAAGGAGTATTATGAGATTAGAAAATATCCAGCTGCAGCTGAAGAAGATGGGCATCACCTTCAAATATGTGGAGGAAGATGACTGCGGCAGCATCAATTTTATCCACAGAGGTCTTTCCTATTACATTTGGGAATATCCCGCTCCCGAGCGGGGTGCGGAGAGCAATGTCCGCACTGCCGGAAGAAGCGAGGACTTCGAAGGCGACTACGAAAAGGATATCCTGGACATTTTAAAAACCTGGTAAAAATGAGGCTGTAAAATAACATACAAACTGCGACGGCGGGAGCAAGCCCCCGCCCTACATCAAAGCCGGAAAGGCCTCGTAGGGCGGGGGTTTACTCCCGCCGTAACCATTTGATGTTTAAGTTGAAAGAAAAAATACGCGTTTTCTTGCAGCCACTCTTTTTTATTCTGCGGTAATGCTGACGCAAACGGTATGGTTTTCCACAGAGGTGATTTCCATGGCGTAGGTGTAGCCGTTGTCGGTGACGGTCTGGCCGCCCATGATCTGACCGGCCAGGGTGTTGGCGCCGGCAGGATCCAGCTGGGAGTTGTTGGTGAGGAATACCAGCATCAGCAGCATCAGGAACTCCTTGGCATTGTCATTGGTAAACTGGGCATCCATGCGGATGTTATGGATGGTGCTGCGGAGATCCTTGCTGTCGGTTTTGATGGCACTGCCTTCTGCATTGTTAAAAGAAAAGACAGCGTTCATCTGGGACATGGTCACAATGCTGTGGAGCAGGGTGCCGTCCTGGGATTCCACGGGATAGCCGTACAGACTCTGACCGGCGCCGAAGTTCTTTACATTGGTCAGCAGGCAGTCATACCATTCGTCGGCACTCACTGCGAACACACTGCCAACGGGTGCTACACCGGTAGCGGAGGTGGCAGATTCCAGCACTTCGCCGCACTGGGCACAGACGGTTTCCAGGGTCATGCTCAGATGGGCAGGGTCTACATCAGCTACGGTCACACCGCCGGGCTGATGACCGGCAGCTTCACCCTCGGTTTCACCGCAGAGGCTGCAGGTTTTGGGGGCAGTGCAGGTGGCCTCCTGCCATTCGTGCTTGCAGCCGCAGGCTGCCATAGAAAAGACAAATGCCAAAACAAGGGCAAAAGAAATCAGTCGTTTCATAGTTCTCTCCTTTATGGGTTCAATATGTTATTTATACTTGTGAAGGAGCGGAAAGTCAAGATAATCCTTTGACCAATAAAGGCTTCTTGTAGATTCTTCATTTGTATGGTAGTATGTCAGTAGAGTGTTTGTAAAAATAATTTACTGAGGAGGATGCCCCAATGAAAAGAATCGTGATGATCCTATTGGTATTGACTTGCATGTTGGGACTCACTGGTTGTGATCCTGCATGGGATGAAATTGATGGGGATGAGCTACTTGAACATACAGTAAAGATTGAACTGTATGATTACGAAAACACAAAGCCGAAACTTCTGAAACTAAATAGAAGGAAAAAGCCAGTCTTTGATTTTGACAAAGCAACCTTTATTGCGGAACTTGAGGAATCCCGTTTTGAAGATTTAATAATGGACATGGATGGGTATGAATGCATTATGTCCTGGAATGCCTTGAATGAGCCAATCGGGAAAACCTTGGTGCTGTATCAAGACAATGGCGATATGGTTGTTTTATTCAGCTGTGTTTATAAAAAAGAACATAAAGCTACAAAATATTATGGAGAGTGCAATGTTTTCGATAAAAATGGGGTGTTTATTGAACATATTGGAAGAAGCGGCAGCGATTATGTAGATACGCTGGAAGCACTCTATTTTGAAGATAACACATAACGATTTCAAACTGTTACGCATCGCACCAAAGGCCCCCTCTGACGAGGGGGCTGTCACCGAAGGTGACTGGGGGAGAGAAAACTACCCCTCAGTCATTGGCTAAAATCGCCAATGACAGCTCCCCTGACAAGGGGAGCCTTGGGCGCTCACGCACCAGTAAAATAACTTGATTTGACGGGGTGAGTATACAATGAAAACACGGATTGTGGACGATGAGATAAAGCTTGTTGCATATTATCCAAACTATGCAACTGCACTAGAATGGTATCAGGATTTAGAGTTGTGCAAACAAGTAGACAACAGAGATACCGCGTATGATATAAACCTATTAAAGGGAATGTATAAGTATTTGAACAACCATGGCGATTTGTTTTATATCAAGTATAAAAACAGACTGTGCGGTGATGTATGTTTGCAACCAAATGGCGAAGTTAATATCGTGATTGCAAAGCCTTTTCAAAACAAACACATTGGAAGACGGGTTATTAACGAAATAATCCAGTTAGCGAAGGAAAAGAACATTCCGCAACTGCACGCTGAAATCTACTGGTTTAATACGCAATCGCAGAAGATGTTCCAAAGTATTGGCTTCAAAAAAGTAGATGATGAAGATTATATCTTAGCTTTATAAATTCCAATTTGTTAAACGGCTATCTTTCAATACTGAGCTGCTACAAATCAAAAAACCTGCACAGGCAAACTGTGCAGGTTTTTACTTTCTTACAGATGCAGCACTCTGTCCTTGATCTCCTGGGTTCTACCCTGGTTCCAGTACTGGGTGCCGATGTAGCCGCAGGTTCTGCGGGCCACATTCATCTTGCTCTGGTCGGTGTTGCCGCAGTTGGGGCAGACCCAAACGAGCTTGCCGTCCTCATCCTCCTGGATGCTGATCTCGCCGTCGTAGCCGCACTCCTGGCAGTAGTCAGACTTGGTGTTCAGCTCTGCGTACATGATGTTGTCATAGATGTACTTCATCAGTTCCAGCACAGCATCGATATTCTGCTGCATGTTGGGAACTTCCACATAGCTGATAGCACCGCCGGGGCTGAGCTGCTGGAAGTCGGCTTCGAAACGCAGCTTGGTGAAAGCATCGATCTCCTCGGATACATGGACATGGTAGGAGTTGGTGATATAGGTCTTGTCGGTGATGCCGGGCACCATACCGAAGCGCTTCTGCAGGCACTTGGCGAACTTGTAGGTGGTGGACTCCAGGGGCGTGCCGTAGAGGGAGAAGTGGATGTTGTGCTTTTCTCTCCACTTGAAGCACATGTCATTCATATGCTGCATGACCCGGAGCGCAAAGGGCTTGGCCTCCTCGTCGGTGTGGCTCTTGCCGGTCATGTACTTGACGCATTCGTAAAGACCTGCATAGCCCAGGGAAATGGTGGAGTAGCCGCCGAAGAGCAGCTTGTCGATGGGTTCGCCCTTAGGAAGTCTTGCCAATGCGCCATACTGCCACAGAATGGGAGCGGCATCGGAGAGGGTGCCCAACAGACGCTTATGCCGGCACAGAAGTGCCTCGTAGCACAGATCCAGGCGCTCGTCAAAGATCTTCCAGAACTTCTCCATGTCCCGGCCGGAGGACAGGGCCACATCCACCAGGTTAATGGTGACAACGCCCTGGTTGAAACGGCCGTAGTACTTAGGCTTGCCGTTTTCGTCCACATAGGGAGTCAGGAAGGAGCGGCAGCCCATGCAGGTGTAGCAATGGCCTTCGCCGTTGGAGTCAACCTTCAGCTCCAGCATCTTCTTTTCGCTGATGTAGTCGGGAACCATCCGCTTGGCGGTGCACTGGGCAGCCAGACGGGTCAGATACCAGTAGGGGGAGTCCTCGGTGATATTGTCCTCTTCCAGAACGTAGATCAGCTTGGGGAAGGCGGGGGTGATCCAAACACCCTTCTCATTCTTGACACCTTCATAACGCTGGCGGAGCATTTCCTCAATGATCACAGCCAGATCCTTCTTCTCCTGCTCGTTTCTTGCCTCGTTCAGGTACATGAATACGGTGATGAAGGGAGCCTGACCGTTGGTGGTCATGAGCGTTACCACCTGGTACTGGATGGTCTGCACACCTCTGCGGATCTCTTCCCGCAGCCGTGCTTCCACAACCTTGGAGATAGCCTCTTCAGCGGCGTTTACACCCAGGGTTTCCATTTCCTGCTCAACCACCTTGCGGATCTTTTCACGGCTTACCTGAACAAAGGGAGCCAGGTGGGTCAGGCTGATGGACTGACCGCCGTACTGGTTGGATGCCACCTGAGCAATGATCTGGGTGGCGATGTTGCAGGCGGTAGAGAAGGAGTGAGGCTTCTCAATCATAGTGCCGGAGATGACGGTGCCGTTCTGCAGCATGTCCTCCAGGTTCACCAGATCGCAGTTATGCATATGCTGGGCATAGTAGTCAGTGTCATGGAAGTGGATAATGCCTGCGTTGTGGGCATCCACAATCTCCTTGGGCAGCAGCATACGGCTGGTGATGTCCTTGGAAACCTCACCGGCCATATAGTCACGCTGAACCGCGTTGATGGTGGGGTTCTTGTTGGCATTCTCCTGCTTGACTTCCTCGTTATTGCACTCGATCAGGCTCAGAATACGGTCGTCGGTGGTGTTGGACTGACGCATCAGGCTGCGGGTATAACGGTAAGTAATATAGGTCTTGGCGACCTCAAAGGCACCGTGAGCCATAATGGACTTTTCCACCAGATCCTGGATTTCTTCCACGGCAGGGGAGCGGCCCATTTCTTCGCAGGCGATCTGCACATGCTCGGTGATGCGCTTGATCTGCAAAGGCGTCATACGAACGCTTTCTTCCACAGCGTTGTTGGCTTTGGTAATGGCAGCTTCGATCTTGGCAGCATCGAAGATTGCCTCGGCACCGTTTCTCTTAATAATCTTCATATCTATAACCTCCCAGGGTTAGTCTATTGATCTTGTGTGCAGGACACATTATACAACATATTGTGGCAAATGCAATAGGAAAATACAAAATATTGTGAGGTTGGAAAAATTTTTACAAATTGTTCATAAATGGGAATAATAATTATTCTCGTTTCCGGAATGCCAATTTCGGAGCGAAAACCGGCAGAATGGGAAAAGAAATGTTTGAAATACAGAAAATAGAATAGTATAATGAAGAAAAACTTTTGTGGAAGCCCCAGGAAAACATTGCTTGAAGGAGTTGTTTCATATGAATGTTAAGCCCTTTGGCGTTCTGCCCGATGGCAGACAGACCCATCTTTATACCATTACCGGCGGCGGTTTGGAAGCTGCCATTACCGACTTTGGTGCCATCCTTGTGAGCCTGATGGTTCCGGATCGGGAAGGTAATATGGCCGATGTGGTGCTGGGCTTTGATGAAGCGGCACCCTATAGCGTATCCGGTGCCTGCCTGGGCGCGACCGTAGGCCGCAATGCCAACCGTATTGCCGGCGCGGCCTTCACCCTGAACGGCAAGACCTATACCATGGCAAAGAATGACAATGCCAATAACTGCCACAGCGGCCCGGATTCCTACAACTACCGCTTGTGGGACGTATTTTCCCATACGGAATCCGCTCTGTGCCTGACACTGGAGAGTCCCAACGGCGACCAGGGTTTCCCCGGCAAGGCAAAGATCCGGGTCACCTATACCCTGGAGCATCCCGGCACTCTGAGAATCACCTATGACGGTATCAGCGATGAGGATACGGTCTTTAATATGACCAATCACTCCTACTTTAACCTGGCCGGCCACGAAAAGGGTGAGAAGGCCATGACCCAGACCCTGATGATGCCCGCAAGGGTTTTCACCGTGTCCGATGACCAGTCCATTCCCATCGGCGAGCTGCGCAGCGTGGAGGGCAGCCCCATGGACTTCCGCATCCCCAAGCCCATCGGCCGGGATATCAACGAAGACTATGAACCTCTGAAACTGCAGCATGGCTATGACCACAATTTTGAGGTGTTCTGCAATCCCTGCGCCATTCTCACCGATCCAGAATCTGGCCGGAGTATGAGCGTTGTCACCGATTGCCCCGGTGTGCAGCTCTATACTGCCAATTTCCTGAACGAAACCGGCAAGGACGGCGTGGTCTACGGCAAGCGTCACGGCATTTGCCTGGAAACCCAGTACTATCCCGATGCGGTGAACCATCCCCAGTGGGCGCAGCCTTTTGTCAAGGCCGGTGAACCCTACCACTCTGAAACTAAGTTTATCTTCTCTTATGTCCAATAAACCGGGTCAGATAGCTGGCCCGGTTATTTTTTGGAACATACCATCCCGCTACGCATAAACTGTCCTATACACCAAAACGGGAGGTATTACCATGTCTGATCGCACAAATGGAAGTGTGGTTTGCTGCGCAGAGGATCTGCGCCAGGCCCTTTCCATCCATACCCAAAAGATCACCGACAGCTGCCGGGATAAAGACTGCATTGAAGATTTGCGGGTCTATCTGACCGCAGGTTCTCAGAAGATCCTGGACAGCTGCGCCAGTGCGAAGGTACGCTGCGCAGACCTTTTGTATACTTATATTGATGTAGAGCCGGTGGCATTTGACCGGAATCATTATTGCATTGACCTGACCTTCTACTACCGGATCCTGGCCGATGCCACAGTGGGGGTCAACCGGCCGGTGGCGCTGCAGGGTCTTGCCATGTTCTCCAAGCGGGCAGTGCTCTGCGGCGAGGACAGCCGGGCGCACATCTATACCAGCCGTACCCGCCTGGACGGCTCCGACGGCCTTTCCCGGGTCAGTGCCAATCACCCGACCGCGGTGGTGGAGGTGCTGGATCCCATGGTTCTCAGCTCCAAAATCCGGGAGCGCTGCCATCATGGTGCCATTGCCCAGATCCCGGCGGGGATCCGCTGCCTCTTTGACGAGGAACTGGTCACCGGGGATGCGGAGCGGATTTTGCAGGTGACCCTGGGTCAGTTCTCCATTATTCGGCTGGAACGGGATGCCCAGCTGCTGGTGCCGGTGCTGGATTACAGCATCCCCACCAAGGAGTGCTGCGACAGTCCCGGCTGCGGGGAGGATCCCTGCGAGATGTTCAGCAGGATTCCCTTCCCGGAAGGCCAGTTCGTACCCCGTGGCTGCGACCATTGCCCCTCCAACACCTGCGACTGCTAATGTAGGGGCGGATTCCATATCCGCCCGAAAAAAAGACCCGCTCATTCCGAGCGGGTTTTCTTATTATCCAGTTGCTCCAACAGCAATTGATATTCCGGGGTATCCACCACATTTCTGATGGGGAAATCTGCCATAGCTGCCGCTTTGGATGGATATAGCCTTACTCCATCGTAGGGGGTCAGATGGGTTTTCCACTGGGATGCAATAGACAAAAACCGGGTTGCATCTTCTGTAATGAGAAAGCATTCCCGGGTAGGGGAGATATAAATCAGGGGAATATTGCTGTGCAGGTCAAAGGATTCCCCCACGCTTGCGATGAATCCGCCGTTGCTGCATGTTGCAGCAATGTCCACCCTTGGCACAGCATAAAAATCTACGATGGGCACATTGTCCTCAAACAGAAAATGCACATCATTATCTTTTGCAAACTGTTGATAGAGTTCCCATTCCTTTTTCTTTACACTCATGGGCATTGCGTTGATGCTGACACCCACGGGAATCACCGGCTCTCCGTCAGAAATAAAACCCACGGCGCCCTCTGTGCCAGAAAAATCCATATAAATCGCCATATTATTTCCTCTTCAGCTTACCAAGGGCAATAAAGCCGATGATACTCAGGATCAACAATAATCCATACAGAGCGAACCGATAAAGAAATACATCCGGGGAAGCGGTGACAAAGATGGCCGTCGGGCCGTCCGCACCGCCGATGATTCCAATATCTGCACCGTGGCGGGGTCTGCCGAAGATCATCATCAGGATGCCTGCAGACCAATGACGGATCAGGCGGAAACCGGAAACAGCAGCCAGCAGCAGACAAACCCACCGCCAGGGACTTTTCTTATATGTATATTCCTGCATTTGGCGGTTCAGCTCCGCAGCTGCATCCTTGGGACTTCCCAATTCTGTCAAAATGGTTTCGATACTCTGTCCGTCCTCCAAACGGGCTTCCACAGAACTTCTGAAGTCTGTCATGACCCGGTCTTTGAGTGCTTTCGGCATATTCAGTCTGCGGCGGACAGACCGCAGGTATTTCTCTATATTCATGTATCTTCCTCCTGAAAAAAACTGCTCACGGCGCAGGAAAAATGCTGCCACACTTGGCGGCGGCGGTGCTGCTCTTCCAGCCCTTTTTCTGTGGCTGTGTAGATTTTCTTTGGGGCAGCCTTACCTTCGCCCACTGACCAGGCGGCGGTGATGAAGCCATCATCCTCCAGCCGGTAGAGAATCGGGTAGAGTGTGCCTTCTTTTAGGGTAAACAGGTCCTTGGATTGCTGCTTCAGCCTGGTCATCAGCTCATAGCCATAGGTTGGCTCCCGGCAGATGATCTCCAGCACCAGCATCTCCAGCACACCCTTTTTCAGCTGCTGCAATAACCGGTCTTCCATCGTGTCACTCCAATATACTTAGTAATGCTAAACATATAGTAGCACAATATAAATACAATGTCAATAAAAAGCCCTTCCTTTGGAAATAAAGATATTAAGCTAATAAAAAAAGTCATTCCGAGCCAGTTCGCAAACTGGCGTGGGAATCTCCATCTTAAGAAGGAGATTGCCACACCAGCGTGCGCGCTGGTTCGCAATGACAGTTAATTGGCCAAAGAGGCCATGATTCTTTATCTCATTCTGCTGCTTAGCAGGCGCTTCTTGGCCACATTGATGGGGCCTTCGGTCATGGTGTTGATCCAGGCCAGGCTCTTGCCGCAGCCGTAAACAACGCAGCTGGCTGCATCGTCAGCCAGGGTGCAGCGGACACCGGTGCGCTCAGTAATCAGCATATCCATGCCGTAGATCAGGCTGCCGCCGCCGGTGAGGACAATGCCGGTGTGGGCGATATCGCCAACCAGCTCGGGGGAGGTATCTTCCAAAACAGAGATCACTTCGTCAGCGATCTGACGGCCCATACGGTTCAGAACCTCGCAGATCTCAGAGGAGGACAGCATCAGCTCTCGGGGAATGCCGTTCTTGGAGTCGCGGCCCTTGACCACCATGGTGGGATCGTCAACTCTGGGGTAGACACAGCCGATCTGAATCTTCACATCCTCGGCGGTGGTCTGCCCGATGATCACACCGTGCTTGCGGCGGACATACCGGGCAATGGCCTCGTCAAAGGCATCACCGGCCACCTTCAGGGAAGAGGAGGTGGCAACGCCGTTCATGCTGAGCACAGCGATATCAGTGGTACCGGCGCCGATGTCCACCACCATATGACCGGTGGGGGAGTTTAAGTCCAGACCTGCGCCCAGGGCAGCGGCCAAAGGCTCTTCAATCAGATACACACGGCGGGCACCGGCTTCGGCGGCAGCGTTGATCACGGTGCGCTCTTCCACTTCGGTGATGCCGCTGGGTACACTGATGACCACGCGGGGCTTGGGGGAGAAGACGGAGGACTTGGTGATGGAGCGGAACATGGTCTGCAGCATCTTAACGGTCAGTTCGTGATCGCAGATGACGCCGTCCTTCAGAGGACGCATGGCCACCACATTGCCGGGGGTACGGCCCAGCATATTTCTGGCCGCGGCGCCCACCTGCAGGATCTTGCCGGAGTTCTTATCCACAGCTACCACGGAGGGATCGCGGATCACAACACCTTTGCCGTCTACATAGATCAAAACATTGGAGGTACCCAGGTCAATGCCCAGGTCCTGGGTGAAAAATTCAAATGCCATAGTGTTATTTCCTTTGTGTTTCATGAGAAGCCACCGCCAGGGTGGCAAGTTTTACTTCTTTGGCACCGGCGGTGAGCAAGACTCTTGCGCATTCCGATGCGGTTGCGCCGGTGGTGACGATGTCATCCAGCAGCAGTACCCGTTTATCCTTCACAAGGGCGGGATCTGTGATTTCATAAGCGCCTAAGATGTCGGCCCGCCGATGGGCAGCATCGCCCATCACAGACTGGGGTTTGGTGTGGCGGATCTTCTTCAGGGTGCAGACAAGCTCCAATCCCAGTTCCTCCGCGGCTACCTTTGCCATCAGTTCTGTCTGGTCATAGCCCCGGCGGAACTTCCGCTGCCGGGAAATGGGGATCCAGGTCAGCACATCGGTGTCATCCCAGCCTTCTTTCATGATCTTCATGGCAAGGAGTTTTCCATAGGCGCAGGCGTAATTGCGTCTGTGGTAGAATTTATACCGCAGGATGCTCAGGCGCACATTTTCCTTATAATACCATACTCCCGTCCATTGTGCAAGAAAGGAAAGTTTAATTTTGTGGCTGCCGAATTCCGGGGCATTTTCCCGACAATTCCGGCACAGATCTGCCTCATTTTCTTTCAGCAGTTTCTTGCACAAAACGCATTTGGGCGGGAACAGAGTGTTCCAGATTTTCTGCACCATATCAGCCTGCCTTGTTCTGCAGCCGCAGTTTCAGGCCGGTATAGCGGCGGCCCACTTTTGCGTTATTTACCATTTGGGCGATGGTATCCTCACGGCCGGCAATGATCAGTAGTGTTCTTGCCCGGGTGATGGCGGTGTAGAGAATGCTCCGGCTGAGAAGATAGGGGGATGCGTTCCAGGCACTGAGGACAACCGCCCGGTATTCGCTGCCCTGGCTCTTGTGAACGGTCATGGCATAGGCAGGTTCCAGTTCAATCAGCTGGGTAAACTCATAGTCTGCGATCCGATCATCAAAGAGGATGGTCACCAGCTCCATGTTCATATCAATGGACTGAATGATGCCCACGTCACCGTTGAAAATACCGGCGCCTACCATACTGCCGTCGGTCTTTTTCCAAAGGATGTCGTAGTTATTCCGGATCTGCATGACCCGGTCACCTTCCCGGAAAATGATCTCACCCAGGGCTTTTTCTTTTTTCTCGGGGGAGGGGGGATTGAGGGCAGCCTGCAGCAGCTTATTTAAATGGAAAGTACCGGCGCCGCCTTTCTTGGTGGGACTCAGCACCTGGATCTCTTCGGAGGGGATGCCCATATTCTTGGGAAGGCGGGTCTGACACAGACCCTGGATGGTCTGCGCCACCTCTTCCTCACTGCGGCAGGGCAGGAAGAAAAAGTCGCTTTTCCGGTTTCGCAGCTCGGGCATATTGCCGCCGTTTACCGCATGGGCATTCATGACGATGAGGCTCTCCCGTGCCTGACGGAAAATCTCCGTCAGCCGCACAGTGGGCAGAGTCTTTGCCCGAAGCATATCGTTAAAGGGGAATCCCGGGCCCACCGGGGGCAGCTGATCCGGGTCGCCCACCAGGATCAGGCGGGCATTTTGGGGGATGGCTTTTAATAGGCTGTGCAGCAGCAGGATATCCACCATGGACATCTCGTCCACGATGACAGCATCGGTTTTTAAGGGATCTTCGTCGTTTTTGGAGAAGAACAGTTCTCCCGTGTGGGGATCAATACCAGCACCCAAAAGCCGGTGAATGGTGGAGGCCTCCTGGCCGGTGACTTCCGTCAGCCGCTTGGCGGCACGACCCGTGGGGGCAGCCAGCATGCACTTTAAACCCATCTGATCATAAAGGGAGAGAATACCGTTGACGATGGTGGTTTTACCGGTACCGGGACCGCCGGTCACTAATAATAGACCCGTGGTGGCGGCATCTTCGATGGCCTGGGACTGCTCATTGGAATAGGTAAAGCCGCCGTCCTGGGCAGCCTTCTTCACCATCCGGCTGAAAAAGGCGGACTTGGGATAGTGGCAGGCGGCAAATTCCTGAAGCCGACGGGTACAGTAGATTTCCGCTTCATAAAGGGAAGGTAAATAAATGACGGTAATGCCCGCAAGCTCTGCCCGGATCAGCTGCTCATACTCTAAAAGCCGCTCCAAAGCCTCGGCGGCCACGGAAAGCTCCACAGACAGCAGGGTGGCGGTGGCGCTTAGCAGCTTTTCTTCCGGCAGGAAGCTGTGACCGGCGCTTAAATTATAGCGCAGCTCAAAGAAAAGACCGGCCTTCACTCTGCGGGGATCATCTCCGGCAAAACCCAGGTCGATGGCAAACCGGTCGACGGCACCGAAAGGTGCTTCCAGACCCTCCTCGGTCAGCAGGTAAGGATCGTCATAGAGCATATCCATGGCGGCTTCACCGTAAAGCTTATAGGTCTTCACTGCCAGCTCCGCGCTTAAGTGATGGAGGGCAAAGAATTCCAAAAGGCTTCGCATACCCACCTGCAGCCGGAATTCCTCGCCGATCTCCTGGGCCCGCTTATCGGAAATACCGGAGATTTCCGCCAGCCGTTCCGGCTCCCGCTCCATGATTTTTAAGGTTTCATCGCCGAAGCGCTGGACGATCCGGGCGGCGATCCGGGGGCCGATGCCCTTGATCACCCGGCCGGAGAGATAAGTAAGAATCTCGTTTGCGCTCTGGGGCATCATCCGCTCCAGGAATTCTGCCTCAAACTGCTTGCCGTAGCTGGCATGGCTGGCCCATTTGCCGGTGACCATCAGCCGCTCGCCCATGCAGGGCAAAGGAATGGTACCTACCACTGTGGCGGTCTGCCCGTTATCTAAGTTTAAGCGCAGCACGCTATAGCCGTTGTCATAGTTCTGAAAAACAACGGCGGCAATGGTGCCCTGTAAAATTTCCAATTCCTGTTCGTACAAGTTCGTTCTCTCCCTGCTGCATATCTTTCTTTAAACAGTTTACAATATTTCTGGCAGAATGAAAAGCTTTTTCTGATTGTTCATAAAAGATTCACGGCAAAGATACATTTACCATATAAATGTCTTTCTATCGATATACAAAATGTTGGATAGATGCACAAAGAAGTATAGAAGAAATTGGGTGAAGTGAATCTTGCATCGTGTTATATTCTGTGATATAATACCGAAATAATGGTAAAATCATAAAGTGGGGAAATTTGGGGAATCAGCAATGAAGGATGTACATCTGCTTATTTGGCTGACACAATTGGGTATCTCCGTGGCGGTGCCCCTGGGCGGTTTTATATGGCTGGGGATTTGGCTGCGGCAGCGGTTTGACCTGGGTGTGTGGGTTGTCCTGGCGGGCATTTTCGTAGGTATTGTGTGCGCAATCGACGGATTGCGTTCCAGCCTGAAAGCCATGGAGCGGATGGGCAAGCATAAAGAGGAAGACCCGCCCCCGGTGTCCTTTAACAATCATGAATAATACGGTGTCATTGCGAAGCCCGCTTGCGGGCTGTGGCAATCTCCGGTTAAGAGGAAGACTATGACAGACTCAAGAAAACTGGTATTCAAAGAAACAGCCGTCATCGCCATCGGTGAGCTGATCTGTGTGGCGCTGATGTGCGGTGTATATGCCCTCATCGGAAAGTTCCAGCTGTCCGTGCTGCTGGGCGGTGTTGTAGGTCTGCTGGTGGCAA
>JAFOBK010000076.1 GCA_017381835.1 Oscillospiraceae bacterium
GAGGCTCCAGCAGCAGGTGGCACTCGGCATAGTGCCGCAGGGGCTCGAAATGGCCCACACCCTCCACAGTATTGGCAATGGTCTCCTTGTAGAAGATCCGCCGGTCGTCCAGGGTTACGTCCAGGCCGAAGCGCTGCTGGACCTGGCTGCGGAAGATTTCCAGCTGGACCTTGCCCATGATCTGTACATGGATCTGTCCCGACTCCCACACCAGCCGCAGCTGGGGGTCCTCCTCTTCCAGCTGCCGCAGTTTTGGGATCACCAGCGCCGGGTCGGTGCCGCCGGGGAGGTTCACCCGGTAGGTCATCACCGGTTCCAGCGCCCAGGGCTGGCCTTCGGGCTCAGCGCCCAGGGCCTGGCCCGCGTAGGTATCGGAAAGGCCCGTCACCGCCACCAATTGTCCGGCGAAGACTTCCTCCGGGGCCGTAAATTTATCCGCGGAGTACAGCCGCAGCTGCACCAGTTTTTCTTCTCTGGCTTCGCCCTTTTGGTTTATATAATTCAGAACGGAGCGGACCTTCAGACTGCCGCCGGTGACCTTCAGCCAGGAAAGCCGGTTGCCCTGGGGATCCCGGGAGATCTTGTAGACCCGGGCCCGGAATTCTTCCGGCCAGGTCCGCTGGGGGGCGTAGGTATCCAGCCCGTCCAGAAGTTCCTCCACGCCCTGGAGTTTCAGCGCCGAGCCGAAGAAACAGGGAAACAGCTTCCGCTTGGCGATGAGCCCCCGGAGGTTGCCCACGGTGACGGTGCCGCTTTCCAGATAGTTTTCAAGCAATGCTTCGTCGCACATGGCGGCATTTTCGGCGATTTCTTCAAACTCCGCCCCGAAATCCACACAGCCGCTGCCCAGCTGCTCCTGCAGCTGCTGCAGCAGTTCTTCCTTCGTCTTTCCGGGCAGATCCATCTTGTTGAGAAACAGGAAGGTGGGCACATGGTAGCGCTCCAGCAGCCGCCACAGGGTCATGGTATGGGCCTGCAGGCCGTCGGTTCCGCTGATGACCAGCACGGCACAGTCCAAAATCGGCATGGTCCGCTCGGCTTCCGTGGAAAAATCCACATGGCCGGGGGTGTCCACCAGGGTCACCGCCAGAGAATCCGTCTCCAGCCGGGCCTGTTTGGAGAAAATGGTGATGCCCCGGGCCCGCTCCAGTTCGTGGGTGTCCAGGAAGGCATCCTTATGGTCCACCCGGCCCAGGGTCCGCCGGGCACCGGAGGTATAGAGCAGCGCCTCGGACAATGTGGTCTTACCCGCATCCACATGGGCCAATAGAGCAATACTACATGGCGCTTTTTTCGGTTGATTACTCATAAATAATGGCCCCCTGAACCTGCATTTTAAGGGTATTATAGCAGGTCAGGGGGCGTTAGTCGATAGATTTTATGGAATTTCAGCGAAAATGTAGGTCTTGTGTAGTCTTGCTTGCGTACACAGAATACTGTTATTTGGGCAAATTGGGATAAATCCGGATGACCACCTCGTCGTCCGGTGAACGGTAGATAGTGGCCTTCTTTAGAACCTGTTCCCACAGGCGATTCTTCTCAGCAGTCGTGAGGGTATCGTAATTATCAAGGATGCGCTTACGTTGTGGGGATGATTTGAACGGTGGCTTGTTTCTTTTGTTTTCCTTCTCCCTGCTGGCGGAGCAGGTCTGCTTCGGCACTTTGAAGCTGCTTGAGTTCCTTTGCCAGAGATGCGTTCCGCTTGGTAAACATATCGATGGTGTAAACACCTTTCTCCAGATACTCGCAGATATTTTCCTGCTGAAGCTGGAGCTGGGTGCACTGGACTCGAACTGCTTTCAACAGAATGTAAACATTTTATTACCTTTTATTTTGGGTGCTTGACTTTTCGAAAGAATGGAGTATAGTGATGGCAAATGAATTAGCACTCTATAAGCGAGAGTGCTAAAATGAAAGGAAGGATGGCTATATGACATTCAATAACTATACCCAGAAGTCTCTGGAAGCTGTCCAGAGTGCACAGAATATCGCTGTGCAGCATTCCAATCAACAGCTGGAACAGATTCATCTGCTGCTGGCCCTTCTGCAGCAGGATGGCGGATTAACACCGCAGCTATTGCGGAAAATGGGCGTGAACGCAGAAAGTCTGGAAGCTGCCGCCAAGGCAGAGGTGAGAAATCTGCCCACTGTCACCGGAAGCCGGGAAGCAGACCGGTTCTATATCAGTGCCGCTGTAGATGCGACCTTCTGCACCGCCGAACAGCAGGCACAGCGCATGAAGGATGACTTTATCTCCGTGGAGCATCTGCTGCTGGCCTTGATCGAAGCGGCACAGGGCAGTGTAAAGAACCTGTTTGAAACGTACTGTGTTACCAAGGAAGGGGTATTGCAGGCACTGCAAGGCATCCGGGGCAGTCAGCGCGTGACCACCGACAATCCGGAGAGTACTTACGATGCTCTGGAAAAATACGGAACCGACCTGGTAAAACGGGCACGGGAACAGAAGCAGGATCCCGTGATCGGCAGGGACGAGGAAATCCGAAATGTGATCCGCATTTTGTCCCGAAAGACGAAGAATAACCCTGTTCTAATCGGTGAGCCGGGCGTTGGTAAAACCGCCATCGCCGAGGGGCTTGCTCAAAGAATCGTGAAAAAGGATGTGCCCAAGAGTCTGCAGGACAAGACGATCTTCTCCCTGGATATGGGTGCGTTGATTGCCGGTGCCAAGTACCGGGGCGAATTCGAGGAGCGTCTGAAGGCGGTTCTTTCCGAAGTGAAACAGTCCGAGGGAAAGATTATTCTGTTTATTGATGAGCTGCATACCATCGTGGGAGCCGGTAAGACTGAGGGCAGCATGGATGCAGGAAACCTTCTGAAGCCTATGCTGGCCCGCGGCGAGCTGCACTGCATCGGTGCCACAACCTTGGACGAATACCGCCAGTATATTGAAAAGGACCCTGCTCTGGAACGGCGGTTCCAGCCGGTGCAGGTAGATGAGCCGACTGTGGAGGAAACCATCTCCATTTTGCGTGGCCTGAAAGAGCGCTATGAAGTGTTCCATGGCGTGAAGATCGCGGACGCGGCCATCATCGCTGCGGCTACCCTTTCTCACCGCTATATCACCGACCGGTTCCTGCCGGATAAGGCCATCGACTTGGTGGACGAAGCCTGCGCCCAGATCCGCACCGAAATGGATTCTTCCCCTACGGAACTGGATGCGGTATCCCGGAAGATTATCCAGATGGAAATTGAGGAGGCGGCACTGAAAAAGGAAGATGACGAGCTTTCCAAGGCACGCCTTACCCAGCTGCAAAAGGAACTGGCGGAGGAGCGGGATACCTATAACGCTCTGAAAGCCCAGTGGGAAAATGAAAAGAATGCCATCAACCGCGTTCAGCAGCTGCGGGAGCAGCTGGAAGATCTGCGGCAGCAGATTGAAAGTGCAGAACGTACCTATGATCTGGAAAAAGCAGCCAGACTGAAGTATGGCGAGCGCCCCAAGGTTGAAAAGGCATTGCAGGCAGAGGAAGCCAATGCCCAGCAGCGCAAGGACACCACCATGCTCCGTGACCGGGTAACAGAGGAAGAGATTGCCCGGATTGTGGAGCGGTGGACGGGCATCCCGGTGGCCCGCTTGGTGCAGAGTGAACGGGACAAGCTGCTGACCCTTGGTGAAACGCTGCATAAACGGGTGATCGGACAGGATGAAGCAGTACAGGCCGTTGCCGAGGCCATTCAGAGAAGCCGTGCCGGTATTCAGGACCCCAACCGACCCATTGGTTCGTTCCTGTTCCTTGGTCCTACGGGCGTGGGCAAAACGGAGCTGGCAAAAGCCCTTGCCCAGACGCTGTTTGACGATGAGCAGAATATGGTGCGAATCGATATGTCGGAGTATATGGAAAAATACTCCGTGTCCCGGCTGATCGGCGCGCCTCCCGGCTATGTGGGCTATGACGAAGGCGGTCAGCTGACGGAGGCGGTGCGCCGCAAGCCCTACTCGGTTGTGCTGTTCGATGAGGTGGAGAAAGCCCACCCGGATGTGTTCAATGTGCTGCTGCAGGTGCTGGATGATGGCCGGATCACCGATTCTCAGGGCAGAACGGTGGATTTTAAGAATACCATTATCATCCTGACCTCCAACCTTGGATCGGAATACCTGCTGGGCGGCATCAATGCCGATGGTGTCATTGAGGAAGCAGCCAAGGCCCAGGTTCACGGCCTGCTGCGTCGATCCTTCCGTCCGGAATTTCTGAATCGTCTGGATGAAATCGTGTTCTACAAGCC
>JAFOBK010000077.1 GCA_017381835.1 Oscillospiraceae bacterium
CTGGCTGTACCTCCTTGCGGCCAGACAGCGGGAGCGTCCATTTATTTTTTTGCAGGATGGGGGCAGGGCGCACGATTAAGGAGGAATCATTGCTGGAGGTGCCGCAAATGAAATCTATCTGAAGGAGGTGCGATCGTGACAGGAAAACAGCGCAGGTTTGCTGATGAATTACTTCGGGATCCGGAAAGGAACCAGACCCGCGCATACATGATTGCATATCCAAGGGTAAAAAATTCAGATGTGGCAAAAGCCGCCGCGTCTAGATTGTTAACTGACGTTAACGTTTCCGCATATGTGAAACAACGCGAGGATGAAATGTCCTCCGCCCGCATTGCAGACGCCCGAGAAATCAGAGAATATCTGACTCGGGTAATGCGCGGCGAGTCTGAGTCCGAGATTGTTGTCATAGAGGGCAAGGATGTGGGCGTATCTGAAGCCAGGGCGATGCAAAAGCGGCCCGACGAAAAAGAACGCATGAAAGCCGCCGAACTGCTGGGCAAGCATTTGGGCTTGTGGAGCGAAAAGCATTTCGAAGAAAAGAGCGTCGGCCTGGTGCCTGATATTCTGAAGGCGGTGGGCGATATTGAGTAATTTTGCATTTACTGCAAAGCAACGCGAACTCTTCGGAGATTGGAAACACGGTGAACTCAAACGATTGAACATTCTGGAAGGTTCGGTCCGTTCAGGGAAAACATATTCATCCCTGATTCTGTGGGCACTGTGGCTGGCTACTCGACCGGAGGATGGGAAATATCTAATGGTCGGCAAAACCCTCACCACGTTGAAAAGGAACTGCCTTGAACCGCTTCAAGCAATCCTTGGAACAGACAACATGCATTATTCAATTCCGGCCAAACGCGGCAAGATATTCGGCAGGAACATAGACCTCGAAGGCGCAAGCGACGCCAGAAGCGAAGAAAAAATCAGAGGTATAACCTTGCATGGAGCTTACCTTGACGAAGCGACCCTCGCTCCAGAACCTTTCTTTACGATGCTTCTTTCCAGACTATCCACGAAGGGCGCAAAACTTTTCGGCACGACAAACCCAGACAGCCCACGCCACTGGCTGAAAGTGAATTATCTGGACAATCCTAATCTGGACATATATTGCTCCAAATTCCTTTTGGATGATAATACAACCCTTCCGATGGATTATATCGACAACCTTAAACGCGAGTATACGGGCGTATTTTATCGGCGTTTTATTCTCGGAGAGTGGGTCGCGGCAGAAGGTGCAATTTATCCGATGTTTGACAGCAAAAAACACGTCTCGGATAAGTTGCCAGAAATGCGTATGACTTGGGTATGCGCAGATATCGGCCATACAAACCCCACGGCGTTCCTGCGACTAGGAGCTGGAAAGGATGGACGCATCTGGGTGATGGATGAATATTATCATCAGGTCGGAGCAAGCGTGCTGGCCAAGTCTCCGAAACAATACGCCCAGGATATGTCCGCATTCTGTTCGAAAACAAAAACGCCTCCCGATGTTGTGGTCATAGACCCGGCTGCGGAAGGCTTTATTTTGCAACTAAAAGAAGAGACCCCCTGGCTTCGAATCCGTAGGGCTGACAATGCCGTACTGGAAGGGATTCAGACAGTTTCGTCGGTAATTGATGCCGGCATGCTGATGATTCATCCTAGATGCAACCATCTGATTGACGAACTGATGGGGTATTCTTGGGATCCTAAAGCACAGGAACGAGGCGAGGACAAGCCTATAAAAAAGAACGACCACAGCTGCGACGCTTTGCGATATGGAATCATGGCGTACAGACGCGAAATAATTAGGAGCGTGATTGAATTTGGCAACGAAAGAACGTCTTTGGCCTCCGATAGATTGGCTATGGCAAGACTATAAACAGGCATCAGCTTGGTATGCTGGAACCCCTGAAGAGCTTCAGAAAGCATCGACCACAATCGGAGATAGATTCTGGAAATCTGGCGAAAACATAAAGCTTCACATTCCCATTGCAGCTGACATATCTGCTTTGTCTGCCGCGATGATATTTTCGGAGTCACCCTCCATCACATGCAACCACAACCGCACATCAGAGCGTATCTCGGAGATATTCGATAAATCCGGCGTATATTCTGTTTTACTTCAAGCGGCAGAACTGGCCAGCGCTTTCGGCGGTGTGTTCATAAAGTGGTCATGGGATAAAGACGATGGTTTTCCGTGGCTATCTGCCGTGCCTGCTGATTCTGGGTTACCGGAATGGCGCGGGGGCAAGATTTATAAAATTACCATTTGGAACATAGTGCGCGAAGACACCGAAACCACTGGCGCGATCTGGAGATTGGAAGAAGAATATACTAGCGACGGCCATATCATATCCCGCCTGCTCAAGGGCGATCAAAACAACCTCGGGGCTTATTATCCGTTGACTGCAATTCCCGAAACCAGCGGCATAAAAGAAGACGCCAACAGCGGAACCAACTGCATGCTGGCATTTTATGTGCCGAACATTCTTCCGAACCGCAAGGCCCCACATTTGAGATTTGGGCGCAGCGATTATGATGGTATTTATGGAATGTTTGATGCGTTGGACGAAGTATATTCTTCTATACAGCGAGAAACCCGACTCACAAAAACAACCACCATAGTTCCGGCGGAATACCTGAGAAAGAGAGACATGCTGTTCGGAAGCGAGAACGGATATAGCAAGGAAAGTCAATGGGTCTTTTGCAATGATTCTGGTGTATTTACTGCGCTGGATATAGACAGCGGAAGAACTGCCTCGCCTGTTACCACTATAAACCCGGAAATCCGCGCAGAGCAGCGCATTGCGCTTTGTGAAGATTTGGTGCGCCGCACTCTGTCTATGGCTGGATATGCGCCTCAAAGCGCAGGCCTGGACATTACTGGCAGCGCAGAAAGCGGAACTGCACTCACCGTGCGCGAACGCAAAACCCTGCGCACTACTGAGTCCAAAAAAACGCATTGGTGGCACGCACTTCACGATATCATCCGCGCAATGCTGAAGTTAGATTCGGCTGTATTCCATTCTGGTGTAGATGCAAATGCGGAAATATCCATCGAAATGCCCAAGAATACCCAGCCCGATATCGCGCAACTGGCTCAAACGGTCGAAGAACTTGAACGCGCGGGTGCGGCCAGCGTTGAAACAAAGGTCGAAATTCTCCACCCCGACTGGAGCGACGAGCAAAAAGCCGAAGAAGTTGC
>JAFOBK010000001.1 GCA_017381835.1 Oscillospiraceae bacterium
GCATACTTAAAAAACGCACCACTCTCCTATGCCGCAAAAGCATTTTTGGATATGATAAGATAACAAAATTTAAGGGAAGGAGCATCACCACTCCTTCCCTAATTTTATGCTCTTGTATCACATTGCTGCTCTTTCAAAACAGTTGAATCATTACTTCCTCGATTTCTTGAAAATTTTATTTCTGATGATATCTCACATAGGCGCTTCCTCCCCGCGCTTAACACGCCCAAAATTTTTGCGATGTACCCATAACAGAAAAACCGAGGCAATTGTCACTACCAGAAATTGTTTGAAGTTTCCAGTGCCAAGCAACAGTATGATAGGAAAGCTGACGGTTACAAGTACTGCAAGAAATATGCTGCGGTTCGCCAGAATCATCAATAAAACGCCGCCTGTAAGATAAAACAGCAGAAGCCACACATTGTAATAGCAAACCATACCGCCATAGCAGGCAAGTCCTTTTCCTCCTTTGAAATGCAGGTAGAAAGGATAAACATGTCCAAGAATTGTTCCAAACCCCGTGATGTAAGCTGCTATTTCCAAATCCGGAAAGATCCACTGTCCGATGTGACAGGCAAGAAAGACTTTTATGATATCGACCACCATGACTAGCATGCCGTAGCCTTTTCCAAGAAGAAGGATCGTATTGCTCGCGCTCAGATTTCCGGTTCCGGTTTGTTTCATGTTCACATTTTTCAGTTATGACAGTAAGGCGTATGGACTGATCATGCCGATCAGATAGCCTATCGTCTTTCTTTACTTTCGCCCCAATGGATCGGTTGAATTCCGGGATCAAGCTGCATGGTTTGATAGGCGAGATATGCCGTTTCTTCCAAAGCAGCTGCATTATTTACAGCATCTAACACTGTTTCTCCCCAGGCGTATGCACTATGGCTTACGACCAATGCGGCAGGAGTCAGCAATGGATCGATACTGCGCGAATGGAAAGTATTCCCCATATCAAAAGCCGAGGCGGCACAGGGTATTTCCACATGAAATAAGTCTTTATGGAAAGTACCCAATACCGGAATATCCATACCAATCTGTGCAAATATAGTAGCATACCTTGCGTGAGGTCTGACAATACCTCCCAGTTTTGGAAAGGCCTGATAGAGCGCGATATGGGACTGGACATCTGAAGAAGGCGTACTGCTTCCTTCCAGGATCGTTCCGTGCATATCCACAACAAAGGCATCCTTGGCGGATTTCATTACGATCAGGCCGGTTTCCCGGTCTATGGCAGATACGCTACCTCTGGCGTATTTATCAAGACCATATCTGGCTAATTCCTGATAAGCAATCAGTACCTGTGATTTCAGTTGTTCCAACATAATTTAGCACTCCAGCATTTCCAGTGTGCAGGTCTGAGCAATGCTCTGGCGGATAGCCGCACGTACGGGCAGCACTGCTGCAGGGGAAACAGACAGTTCATCGATACCCATAGCCAGGAAGGTGGGCAGCATGGAAATATCTGCACCCAGTTCACCGCAGATGCCGATCCAGATGCCAGCCTTGTGGGCGGCATCGGCAGCCATCTTAATGGCTCTGAGCAGAGCGGGATGATGGGGATCATAGAACTTACCCAAATCGTTTGCCTGACGGTCGCAGGCCAGCGTATACTGGGTCAGATCGTTGGTGCCAACGGAGAAGAAATCCACCAGCTTCGCTAACTCTTCTGCCACGAAAACAGAGGAGGGAGTCTCAATCATGATACCCAGTTCCGTGTTGGGATCATAGGGGATGCCTTCGGCTTCCAGTTCTTTCATAACGCTCATACAGGCACGCTTACATTCCTTGACTTCCCAGACAGAAGTGATCATGGGGAACATAATGGCAATTTTACCGTAAACAGATGCCCGGTACAGAGCGCGCAACTGGGTGCGGAATACCTCAGGACGATTCAGACAAATACGAATAGCGCGAACACCCAGGGCAGGATTTTCTTCTTCCTTCATATCGAAATAATCCACCTGCTTGTCTGCACCGATATCCAGAGTACGAATCACAACACGCTTGCCGTTCATGGCAGCAGCAACGCTACGGTACGCTTCGAACTGCTCATCCTCAGTGGGGTAATCGGAAGCACTTAAGTAAAGGAACTCACTGCGGAACAGACCAATACCCTGACCATCGTTTGCCAGAACGGCAGCCACATCCTCGGGAGAACCGATATTGCAATACAGCAACATCTTCTTTCCATCCAGAGTGATATCTTCCTGGCCCTTCATGGTTTCCAGCAATTTCTTGGTTTCCTGCTGTTTTTCATATTTTTCTTTCAGAGCAGCCTGAGTCATAGCGTCGGGATCGATGATCAGCTGACCAGTTTCACCATCAATGTAGCCAACACGGCCATTGTAGCTTTCTGCCAGAGCTTCACCAGCACCGCAGATAGCAGGGATACCCATAGTACGGGCCAAAATAGCAGTATGAGAGTTACCGGAACCACCCATGGTGACAAATCCCAGAATCTTGGACTTGTCCAGCTGCAGGGTTTCAGAAGGAGCCAGATCGTCAGCAGCCAGAATAACCGGCTCCTCGGAGTCAATGCCACCATCCACAACACCCAACAGATTGTTCAGAATCCGTTTCGCTACGTCCTTGATGTCCGCAGCACGAGCCTGCATATATGCATCATCCATAGCAGCAAACATGGCAGCAAACTGGATGCCTGCCTGTTCAACAGCATATTCTGCATTGCAGGACTCTTCTTCAATCAGGGAAGTCATGCATTCGACGAAGTCCTCGTCCTCCACGAACATGGCATGGGTCTCAAACAGGACAGCCATCTCTTCGCCGGCATCATCCTGGCACTTTTCTGCCAGAGCGTTCAGCTGGACAATGGAAGCTTCCTGTGCAGCAGCCAGACGGGCCTTCTCGGCTTCCGTATCGGTGACAGTCTTCATGGTAACAGTGGTATCCGGACGCTGGAAAAAGTAGAGGGGGCCTTTTGCAATGCCCTTGGACACGCCTTTACCTTGAATTGTGATCATAATAAGTGTCCTTTCTATTTAAAAGAGGTGGGGAAGCGCCAGCAATGGAAAGGAAGGAAACTGGCGCTTCCCTGTAATCAGGAACGGGTATTTTTAAAGGTTGCTCTGGAAAAAGTTGGAGATTGCAATGATCGCTGCATCTTCATTTGCACCTTCTGCAGCAACGGTAACCACATCGCCCTGCTTAACACTAAGGCTCATGAGTTTCATCAGTTGGGTAGCCTTAACAGTGGTACCATTCTTGGTGATGGTAACCACAGTGTCGGCAAAAGCCTTTGCTTCTTTGACCAGCATGCCTGCAGGGCGGGCGTGGATACCCAGGGGATCGTGAATCGTATATTCAAACTGTTTCATAGTAAATTCCTCCAGAAATTATTGAACATTCATTAGATCGGTACCATTCTGGATGGTGCCGGAAGTCAGAATACGAATTGACTTGTAATCATCGGTATTGCAAATGATCATAGGCGTGGTCAGGGGATAGCCCTCAGCCCTAATTGCTTCCATATCAAAGGAGACCAACAGATCACCTTTCTTAACCTTCTGCTCAGGGGCAACATGGGCTTCAAAATACTTGCCGCCCAACTTAACGGTGTCGATACCGATGTGCATCAATACTTCAACGCCATCATCCGTGGTCATACCGACTGCGTGTTTGGTCGCGAAAACAGATTCGATCACACCATCTGCAGGAGCAAACAGCTTGCCCTCAGCAGGCTCAATGGCAACACCGTCACCCATAGCGCCGGAAGCAAAGGCTTCATCATCAACCTTACACAGAGCCAGGACAGTGCCATTCATGTGAGCAGCCAGAACAGCAGCCTTAGCTTCCTTGGCAGGAGCCGCAGGGGTTTCCTCTACAGGAGCAGCAACTACGGTGCCCAGGTTATCAGATTCAGGAGACTCCATGAAATCCACCAGATTGGACTTAATGACTGCGACTTGGGGTCCGTAAATGACCTGAATGCCGTTGCCCTTATGAATAACACCGGAAGCGCCGGAAGCCTTTAGAACCTTATCATCCACCTTCTTTTCGTCCACAACAGTGACGCGCAGACGGGTAGCACAGCAGTCCACATCAGAGATGTTCTTCTTGCCGCCCAGGCCCTGCAGAATCATGGCGGAAACAGGATCGGAAGAACCGGTCTTGGCACCGTCGGGACCGATGCCGGTCTTCTCCTTGTAGTCGGAACGGGTAAACAGCTTGGGCTCCACATCGTCGGATTCGCGGCCGGGAGTAGCCAGATCCATCTTGGTGATCATGACGCGGAAGGTGAAGTAGTACAGGAAGAAATAAACAGCGCCAACAATGACAACCCAGATCCAGTTGGTACGGGCATTGCCCTGCAGGATACCGAACAGGGTCAGGTCAATGAGACCGCCGGAGAAGGTCATGCCCACACCGACATTGAAGATGTGCATCAGCATGTAGGAAAGACCTGCATAAATGCAGTGGACAACGTACATCAGAGGAGCAACAAACAGGAAGGTGAATTCCAGAGGCTCGGTGATACCGGTGAGCATGGAGGTCAGGGCTGCGGACAGCAGCAGGCCGCCAACCACCTTCTTCTTCTCGGGACGGGCAGTGTGGTACATTGCCAGAGCAGCGCCCACCAGACCGAAGATCATGAAGGGGAACTTACCGGACATGAAGCGGGTAGCGGAAACGGAGAAAACGGTGGTAGCCTTGGAGGCCAGTTCTGCGAAGAAAATATTCTGCGCACCCTGAACCACAGCGCCGTCGATCATGGCGGTGCCGCCCATGGCAGTCTGCCAGAAGGGCATATAGAAAACATGGTGCAGGCCGAAGGGGATCAGTGCACGCTCAGTGATGCCGTAGATCCAGGTGCCGATGTAACCGGAGTTGACCACCAGGTTGCCCAGCAGAGCAATGCCCTGCTGAACGATGGGCCACAGATAGAACATGGCAATACCAACCACCAGATAAACAGCAGTGGTCACAATTGGAACAAAACGGGTGCCGCCGAAGAAGCTCAGAACGGTGGGCAGCTCGATCTTATAGAACTTGTTGTGCAGAGCGGCAACGCCCAGACCGACGATGATACCACCGAACACACCCATCTGCAGAGTGGTGATACCCAGCGCGGACGTGGTAGAGTTGGCAGCCATAGCTTCCACACCGCCGTTGGCGCTGATCATAGCACTGATGGCAGTGTTCATAACCAGGTAACCGATGGCACCGGACAGAGCAGCAACTTCCTTTTCCTTCTTGGCCATGCCAATGGCAACACCCATAGCAAACAGCAGTGCTAGGTTTGCGAAAACTGCATTACCACACTGATTCATAATGTCCAGGATGGTGTACAGAATGGAACCGGGGTAGATAACGGAAGTCAGGCCGTAAGCCTCCAGCATGGTGGCGTTGGTGAAGGAAGAGCCTACACCCAGCAGCAGACCTGCAACAGGCAGCAGTGCGATGGGCAGCATAAACGAGCGGCCGACACGCTGCAGAACGCCAAAAATTTTGTCTTTCATTGTGATCCTCCAGATTATTATATATTTTGGTTGACATATATATAAAAACCCATACCAAGGGCGTAATATGCATCTTACGTCCTTGATATGGGTTTAGCTCACGAATTGTCTGTGTGATAACTATCCCAGCACCCTGATCCTACAGGAGGCAGATATTCTATTGGTCTGACCCCAGATTGATCCGCTTCAGGTGGATCGTCAGGTAGGTCAGTTCTTCATCAGACAGATCCTTTTGGTAGGTATTCTTGATGTAATCTGCAATACACTGGGCACATTTATAATGCTCTTTGCAGTTTTTCATGATCAGCTGACGGAACACTTCATCCCGTTCACCCTGGGAATCCTCCATAATCTGATTTTGGAATAGACGCTGGGCAAAGTAACGAAGATGAACCACAAATCGGTTGAAATCCAGAGATTCCCGGTCAAACTGATTCTGATAGAAATATTCTACAACGGAAATGGTTCCTTCAATGAGCTGGGTGATTTGATACATCTCGCTCATGTTCGTATTCAACTCCGCATTCACGATATGCAGTGCAATAAAAGCGGCCTCATCTTCATGAAGGGTAACACCCAGTTGTTCCCGAATCACCCTAAGGCAATATTGACCCAGATGATATTCCGTAGGATAGTAACACATAATGGGCCCCTTCAGCGGATTGCTGAACTCTACACCCTGTGCCTTCCGAAGAATGGCAAAACTGATATGATCTGCCATCGTGATCAGCAGAGATTCATTCAGTTTTTGGGGAATTTGAGAGGTAATATGCTTGATGAGGCCCTCCGTCAGGGAAAGATGCTCAATGGGAATCTTCTCAACCAATTCCCGCAATTTTCTCTGTCCGGTTTTCTCTTCCATACGGTAGGTACGCTCAATCAGTGCGGTGTCAATGGTCTCGCCCCTATGGCGCTGAAATCCAATGCCACGTCCGGTAACAATCAGTTCATTACCTTTATCATCCACAGCACAAAGAATATTATTGTTAATGATTTTTTTGATCCTCATTTTCACGCTCACCCCAATTTTGCGTAAAAAAATAACCAGCTCCATCCAATACCCCAACCCTGAGATACCAAATAGAGTTGGTCAAGCCCGCCTTACCGGTAACATTCCAACATTTCTTTACAAAATTTTAGCACGTGGAATAATTCATGTCAATCATGGAAATGACAAAAATGAACATTTTGTGACTTTGCATAATTTTACATCGGCTATTTTAGCTATTTATTCCAGTTCAAGAAACACAACCCACACCGGCACTTTTCGCACAGGCGCGGGTTGCTGCTATCTTGCTTTTATATGTAATGGTTGTTATCTGAAACTGTAATTCACAATGTCAGTTTCCATGATCTCCAGCATCATCCTTGCTCCCAAGCGGAAGCTATTCTGGAACAGCAAACACTCTGCCATAGCCTGAAATTCCCGCACACAGTCTTGGTATCTGGAGAACAGGTCTTTCTGCTCATCTGTCATGGTTGCAACCAACTTTTCTTCATTCCGGCTAATCAGACGGATAAATTCCTTATATTCTTCACTGGGGCTGGCATCATATTCTGCCGGATCAAGATTACCATACCAAAATTCTTCCAAGACACTCATACCATCGCCTCCCCATAGACCAGTTCCCTGAGAACCATCTCCTCTGCCCGGTTGCGTATGTTGTTCATACTTCCTATCCATGTCATTGGATCAGTCGCTTTCAATTCTTCTGTCACTCCTTCTGCAATCTTCATTTGTTCCATGATGAGCTCAAGACGATCCTGTGCTTGCTCGTCCAGATCAGCAAGATAAGTATGAAGGTTACCGGACAGAGCCAGTAGATTGTATTGTATGGGATGGTGCTCTTTCAGGTAATCCCGGTGCATCCGCCCCCACTTGCCGATGGGCCGTATTTCTTCCGAAATCTGTATGTCTGGGATATCATAATCACCATTACGGATATATTGTATTTCCACTGCTCAACCTCCTTCGTTTTCTATGTTCTCATTGTATCCTTGAAGCCATGATTTGTCGAACTTGTCACAGCAACAAAACTTTGGGATAAAATGGCAGACAAACAAAAAGCAGTCCCGCAAATAGCACTTTTGAGGTACCTCCGCAGGACTGCTGTTTTGTTCAGTTATCATATCGGAACTCGAAAAGTAGTAAATTGGTAGTAAAACAGATGCCAAAAGGTGATTTATCGTGGAATATCGGGGCATAAGTCAGTCGATTAAGGTAGTGCCGTGGCAGACAAACAGTATCTTT